>CAZTHE010000131.1:595-10999 GCA_964613495.1 uncultured Acidobacteriota bacterium
GATATACCACCCGGTACTCACATCGTTCGTGCTAGCATAACCATCATCTGCTGCTTTATGGTAAAAAGCGATGCGCACCGCTTCTCCGGAATAGCCCGTCAAATCCACGTCCTTCAGGGACCAGCCTGAGGTATTCTCTACATAATTTCCCACATTCACCCAGTCTCCCCAGTTCAATCCATCCCACACTGCCACCTGCACCTGTCCGGAATCATTGCTGCTGTAGGAAAACCAGTTCATGAACCGCAGATGAATCTCCTCGGACCCCGTCACTGCCGGCAGGACCATTGTAGGTGAGATCAAACGGCTGTCGGTAAGAGGGCCATGGTTACCGCTCAACTCCGTCCCCACACACTGCGCCCCTTCGTAGCAGTTGGCCGGACCCGCCGTCGGGACGCCCACCTGCCAGACTCCACGATCCGCACCCCAGTCATCCCAGCCTGCCTCAAAGTCGCCGCTGAATGCCGGCGTCTTAGCAGCGATCCGAACATCGTCGATATACCACCCGGTACTCACATCGTTCGTGCTAGCATAACCATCATCTGCTGCTGTATGGTAAAAAGCGATGCGGACCGTCTTTCCGGAATAGCCCGTCAAATCCACATCCTTCAGAGACCAGCCTGATGTATTGATTACGGGAATGCTTACATCCTCCCAGTCTCCCCAGTTCGACCCATCCCACACTGCCACCTGCACTTGTCCGGAATCATTGGTGCTGTAGGAAAACCAGTTCATGAACCGCAGATGAATCTCTTCCGATCCCACAACTGTAGGCAGCTCAACATGAAAGGAAATCAAACGGCTATCGGTACTAGGTCCATAGTTGCCATCCAATTCTGTGCCGGCACACTTCGTTCCTTCATAGCAGGAAGGCGGCCCTGCCGTCGGTGTGCCTATCTGCCAGACACCATTATCTGCGCTCCAGCTTGTCCAACCGTCCTCAAAGTCGCCATTTTGAACGACCGGGTTTTGCGCATTGGCATACGTTGAGATCAGAACCAATAACACGCCGATAAAAATCACCTTTTTCATAGCGGACTCCTCCTCCGGTCAATAGCCATCCCCGCTGCGGCCTGTAAACGGCCCAGAGTGCTTTTAAGGCAATAGATGATCTAAAAATGCCGGGAGAATACTTTTGACATCCGGCCACAAATAACAATTTGGACCTTAAGAAAATATGAAATGAGAATAGACACATATCTGACCGGAAAGCAAGAATAAAGTACATCTCGAGCAAAATCCATCGGTTATGGAGACTGTGGCAACTGCGGCAGATGATAAGGAACCGTCGAACGAATTTTTCCGTCCGGACGTCCGCTATCAATATTCGTTCTCTTCGCACAAACGCTTACGCCGCGGCGGCGATGTTCGCGCTTGCACCATTTCCGGCAATGCCCTATACCTATGGAATAGCGTCAGGCAGATCTTTGGATACCGGGAAAAGTGCTCAAGCCGTGAATTCCCCGAACCGGGTATGGGGGGCCACGGATTTCACGGATTTCACGGATTGGAGTGCCGGAGGCACGATGCAGCAAAGCCCGGGGTGACGGAGCCCGCGGAGCGGGCGACGGAACCCCGGGTAGCGATCGGAAAACGAAATGAGTCCTGAAGGGACGACACAGCCGGCGGCGAAGCATTTGCATAAGCCGCCGGCAATGGAGAGATTCCCATGACGATCAAACCCGCCAAGAAAACCTCGGCCCTGTTAACCACCGTCCTGGACCCGCGGGGACAGCCCACGGCCGTCGTCCGGCCGATGCCGCTGGCGCCTCGCCTCGATTCCATCCACGGCAAAACGATCTACCTCGTCGATGTCGGATTCGGCGGAGGATGGGAATTCCTGGAGGAAACCGTCGGCTGGTTCTCCCGCAACCATCCGGACGTGAAAACCGTCCTGCTGCACAAAAAGGGCATCATGTTCGTCGACGAGCCCGAGATGTGGGCCGAAATGGCCCGCGAGGCCGACGCCGTCGTCTTCGGGGTCGGCGGCTGAGACGGCTGCACGGCGAGTGTCGCCGCGCACTGCAGAGAAATCGAGAGCAAGTACGGCCTCCCCACCGTTCCCCTGGCCAGCGCCCGTTTCGCGGAGTTCGCGGCCCAGGACGCCCAGAACCACGGGATGAGGCTGCGCTTCAGCTTCCCTCCCTATCCGCTGGTCGGAAGGCCGCGGGAAGTGCTCCGGCAATATGTCGAAGGGAACGACCCGACTACGGGCAAGCCCCTCATGCCCCAGATCATCGACGGCCTCACCCGGCCGCTGACCGAAGAGGAAAAGCATCCGACTGCTTCGCGGCGCCGCCCGCGGCCGCGCCTGCTGCAGCCGGACACGGAGGAAAACCTGCACCGCCTGTTCCTGGAAAACGGCTGGACCGACGGAGCCCCCGTCGTCCTGCCGACCGAAGAACGCGTCGCGCACATGCTGGCCGGCACCGCGGCCGACCCGAACGAGGTCGTGGGGCAGATGACGGTCACGATCCACCAGGAGAAACTGGAATATACGGTGGAGAAGGTCGCCGTCAACGCCGTCATGGCGGGCGCGGGGCCGGAACACCTCCCCGTCATCCTCGCGCTGGCGTCGAGCCGGGAGTGCTCCATGCCCAGTTCGACGACGTCGTTCGGCCGGATGGCCGTGGTCAACGGCCCGATCCGGCAGGAGATCGGCATGAACTCCGGGCTGGGGGCCCTGAGCCCCTTCAACCACGCCAACGCCGTCATCGGGCGCGCCTGGACGCTGATGACGATCAACCTGGGCGACGCGCGCCCGGGCGAGACGTTCATGGGATCGACCGGCAACAACATGAACTACAACAACATGCTGTTCGCCGAAAACGAGGAGCGGAGCATCTGGGAGCCGTTCCACGTGCGCATGGGATTCAAGAAGGAAGAGAGCACCGTCAGCCTGTTCCAGGGCTGGAGCGCCATCAACAGCATGGGCGCGGCCGGATGCCGCCGCCCGGCGCAGGAAGAGATGCTCATCATCATGCAGGCGTTCCCCGCTTTGCAGGGGGCGATTACCCTGGTGATGGACCCGCTCGTAGCCCGTCACCTCAAGGAGCAGGGCTTCGACGACCCGGGACAGCTGGCAAAATACCTTTCGGAGAATTTCAAGATGACGGCGGGCCAGTTCTGGGGATCCGACGTCGCCTACTCCCTGGTGGAGCCGAATGCGCGCAACGGGATGGAACCGTACGCCTCATGGCTGAAGCTGCCGAAAGACGCCCTCATCGCCCCCTACACGGCTCCTGAAAAAATTCACGCGCTCGTCGTCGGGGGGGAGACCCAGGCTCTGTGGCTTACGACCGACCTGTGGCACACGAAGACGGTCCCGATCGACAAGTGGCGTCCGAAAAGCGGCGTGTACAAAGAGGACGAACACGCGGCGCGCCGCCGCCAGGCCCGCCAGAAGAGGCACGCGGCGGCCCTGAACGCTTCGGGCTACGATCTCAAATAGACCGTTGCGGACGTTCCCCATTCGCCCTGGATTTGCGGTGTCGGAATCCTGTTTGCGCCGGGAAGCGGGAAAGCGGATTCCGCCGCGCCGCGCCCGGGACTGAACCGCAACAAGAAGGCGCGCATCTTTAAGGTAAGGAGGACTGACATGCGTTATCGAATCGCCGTAAATCTAAGGAAATCCTTTCTCGCCGTCGCGGCCCTCGGGCTGCTCCCGGTGTGCGGCCTGGAAACTTCCGGCATCGCCTCCGCGGCAAAATCCCCGGAGGCGGCCCGGGCGGCCGTCGAAGATGGCTACGGCCGGCTGCCGCTCCACTTCGAAGCCAACCTCGGGCAGGCGGACGGCGCCGCGAAGTTCCTCTCGAGAGGAAACGGCTACAACCTCTTCCTGACCCCCACGGACGCCGTGTTGACACTGGCACGCGATTCCCGGGAGCGAAAGGGCCCGGCGGCGCAGCAGGCGCCCGCGGCGGGCGGGCCCGACACCCGGAGCGTGGACGTCATCCGCCTGAGGGCCGTCGGGGCCAACCCGGACGCAACGATGACGGGAATGGACACGCTCCAGGCGCGAAGCAACTACTTCATCGGCAAAAATCCCGCGCGGTGGCGCAGGAACGTCCCCAACTACGCGAAGGTCCTCGTCCGCGGCGTCTATCCGGGCGTCGACCTCGTCTACTACGGCAACCAGCGGCAGCTGGAATACGACTGGATCGTCAATCCCGGCGCGAGTCCGGACTCCATCCGGTTCGCGGTCGAGGGAACGGCCGGCCTGAAGATCGGGCCGCGGGGAGAACTCGTGCTGGACGGGAAGGGCGACCTCTTCCTGAGTAAACCCTTCGTCTACCAGGACCGCGGCGGCGCACGCATCGAGATCGCGGGCAATTACGTCCTGCGCGGGACGCGCGAGGCCGGCTTCGAACTCGGCGCATACGACCCCGCGCTGCCTCTGGTGATCGATCCGGTCCTGGGCTATGCCACCTACCTGGGAGGCAGCGATCAGAGCACCGGACTGAATATCGCCGTGGACGCCGACGGCAACGCCTATGTCGCCGGGGCGACCTACGATTACGACTTCCCGACGCTCGATCCCATACAGGACGGCAACAACAGCGATTACGGCTTCACCGACGTCTTCGTCTCGAAGCTGAGCGCGTCGGGCAGGAAGCTCCTGTATTCCACCTATCTCGGCGGGTTCGACGACGACTACGGCTGGGGCATCGCCGTCGACGCCGCGGGCAACGCCTATGTCGCGGGATACACCTATTCGGTGGATTTCCCGACGCAGAATCCGATTCAGGCGGGCAACAACGGGGAATCGGATGCCTTCGTGGCGAAGCTGAACGCGTCGGGGAACGCGCTGGTCTACTCCACCTATCTCGGCGGATCGTTCGAGGACTTCGCCTACAGCGTCGCCCTGCGGCCTTCCGGCAACGCGGTCGTGGCCGGGGAGAGCTACTCCGGCGACTACCCCGTGAAGAACGCGCTGCAGGCGAACAACGCCGGGGACCTGGACGGCGTGATCACCGAACTGAACGCCGCGGGCAGCGGCACGGTTTTCTCCACCTACCTCGGCGGCGCCGACACCGACGGCGTGATGGCCGTCAAACTGGACGGCGCGGGCAACGTATATGCCACCGGCTATACGTACTCCGCCGATTTCCCGACGAAGAATGCCTACCAGCCGGACAACAACAGCGATTACGACCGCGCGGACGCCTTCGTCACGAAGCTGAACGCCACCGCCACCGCGGCGGTCTATTCCACTTACCTCGGCGGCGCCGACGACGACAACGCCTATGCGATCGCCGTGGACGCCGCGGGCAACGCCTACGTGGCGGGCTTTACCTATTCCACCGACTTCCCCACGGCGAATCCGTACCAGCCGGACAACAAGGGTTCGTCGGATGCCTTCGTCACGAAGCTGAACGCCGCGGGTAGCGCGCTGGCCTACTCCACCTACCTCGGCGGCGGCGACAGCGACGAGATCAGCGGCATCGCCGTGGACGCCGCGGGCAACGCCTATGTCGCGGGAGATACCTATTCGACCGATTTCCCCGTCGAAAAGGCCATTCAGGAAGAAAACGGCGGCGAATATGACGCCTTCGTCACCAAACTGAGCGGCACGGGCGCAGCGCTGGTGTACTCCACCTATCTCGGCGGGGAATACGATGACGTCGGCTACGCGATTGCGGCGGATGTCTCTGGGAACGCTTATGTGACCGGATACACCTATTCCTACGGCTTCCCCACGGAAAACGCATACCAGGGATACAATTTCGGATCGTCCTCGGCGTTTATCGCCAGGATCGGGCTCCCGGTCTATTCCGGCATCACGCCCGGCGACATCGACGGAGACGGCAAGGCGGACTTCAGCATCTGGCGCCCCGGAACCGGCGTGTGGTATGTCCTGAACAGCGGCACCCCGGGGAAATTTACCGCCACGGGATGGGGCGTGGGCACCGACATCCCCGTAGCCGGGGATTATGACGGCGACGGGAAAATGGACCTCGCGGTCTGGAGGCCGGCGTCGGGAGTCTGGTACATCCGTCCCAGCGACGCGCCCGGCACCTATATCACCCAGAAGTGGGGCCAGCTCGGCGACATTCCCGTGCCGCTCGACTACGACGGGGACGGCAGGGTGGACATCGGGGTGTGGAGATCCTCGAGCGGCGTATTTTATGTCCTGCCGAGCAAGGCGCCCGGAACCTACACCGTCACCAAGTGGGGCATGACGGGCGACGTCACCGTCTTCGGCCGCATCCAGGAGTAATTTTCCAAATTTCGGTGACAGGCACCATAACTCCCAAACTATCCCGGAAGGGATCGCATCCGTAATTTGGGGATTATGGGGCCTGTCACCGAAATTGCGTGGGCTGAAAACGCACACGGAATGTGAAGAATCCTCACACCCCGCATCTCCCGAAAAACCGCAACTCGTTGATAAATCATCACATCGTTTTAGGCACGCGGATTGCTACCCTGATTCCGGACACAAATCGCAGCAACCGAAGCTGCAGTCAGGGGAGCACAGATGGAAATGTTAGCCTGGGATTCATCCAACCTTCAGGACCGCGCACTCATAAGCAGGAGCCAGAACGGCGATCAGACGGCATTCGAAGCGCTGATCCAGAAGTACCGGCCGCAGCTGTCCAGCCTGGTCTGCTGGCACGCCGGGCCGACGGCCGACCGGGAGGACATCCTGCAGCTCATCGTGTGCAAGGTATATTTTTCCCTGAGATCCTTCGACATCGACCGGCCGTTTTATCCCTGGCTGCGCCGGATCGCCGTCAACCGCTGCTGCGACGAAAGACGGCGGTTGCGGCGCCGGAGGACGATCACGTTCGCGGAACTGAACCTGGAGGAAAACGGCATCGAGGCCGAACTGCCCGTTTTTCGCGCGATGGCCAACCCGTACTACGCGGACCGCGAGCAGGACATGAACGACATCCTGCACGCGATCATCGCGCAGCTTCCAGCGGAGCACCGGCGGGTCATCACGCTCCGTCACCTGGAGCAGGCGTCCTACGAAGAAATCGCGGAGGCGCTCGACTGCACGCCGCGCGCCGCCAGGGTCAAGGCCTGCAGGGCCCGCGCGGCCTTGCGGAAACTGATCCTCAAATCCTCCGCCTCGGACGGCGCCAAGGCGCCCTCGAGCCTTTTCCAGAGGTTGAGCAGCTGTTGCGGAAGGGACGGGGCGCAGGAAAGGCCGCGTCCGAAACGGCCGCGCATCCCGGCCGGCCCCAATTCGACTCGCTACATCATGCGGGCCGAGTAACACGGAAGCTCCGCGGCCGGGAATACTTCGAGCCGATCGCATTGTCGCTTGCGGTGCCGTATCCGGTTGGTATAAAAATAGATTCCAGATACCAAATTCCAGATTCCAGATTGCGAGAAGCCCAAGTAAGGGCGGAAATTCCCCTTCCGGAATCCGGAATCCGGAATTTGGAATCCGACTTAAGGCGCTTATGCGAGGATTGAAACTGCAGCGGTGGATCGCGGCATGTGTCCTGATTGCCGGCGGAGCCATCTCGACGGCGCGCGCCGTTCAGGCCCCGCCGCCCATGCAGATGCCGAAGGTGCCCGACATCTGGCAGCCGGGCGACCGCAAATGGCCGGACTGGCTGCAGGAGACTTCCAAGCGGCTGGAAAAAGCCAAGAACCTCGGCCAGCCGGGCCCCGAAATCGAATTCCTGGTGGCGCGGGCTTCCGATCTGCTCGAGAAGGCGAAAGCGTCCCGCGACGATTTTTTCCGTTTCGGGAGATATGTCGCTGCGTCGAATTCAATGCTTGAAGCCAGTGATAGAATGGTATGGTTGCGCAAGGTGGAGCGGAACCGCCAGGAGCAGGACTTCTGGGGCGCGGGTTTCATCCTGCCGAGCTGCTACTTCCGGGTCCGTCAGGCGGACTTTTTCGCCTCGCTGAGCGGGGAGAAGAACGGCGACCAGTACGTGACCTGGGCGAAAAGCCTCTATCAGCAGGCCCGCAGCGCCTATGACGCCCACGAATACCAGCGGGCACGGTTGCTCGGGGACGCCTCCTCCTTCATCGTATTCGCATTGGAGTGCATCGCGCAGGCGACGGTTCAAATGCCCGACACCTCCATTCCAAAATAGGTTTCGATGCCCTGGCCCGCCCCCGTAAGCTTCCGCGCTCAAGCGTTCATCATCGCAGCGGCCTCGCTGGCCGTGGCCTGCCTGGCGGCCCTCATCGTGCGGGACGTCGTCTTTGCGACGGAAAGCAAGCTCGTGGCCGACTCGCAGCAACTGTGCACGGCCGCGTGCCAGGAGCTCCGGCTGCAGTACCGCGAACGCGCGGCGTACGCAGGGGACCCCCTGAAAAACCTCCCGGAAGGCGCCGCCCTCGAGATTTCCCTGGTCGGGATCTCCAGGACGGTCCTGCAGTCCTACAAAGGGGTCAAGGGGGGAATGCTCCTGACAGGCTCGGGCAAAATCATGGGAGTCGCCTACCCCACGGCCACCGCCGCCTCCGCGCGCGAACTGACGGAGGTCGAAAAGGAATTTGTCCGCTCTCTCGCCGACAGCGCGCGCGCGACAGACGAAGTCCAGACGCACGCCGAGTGGTGGGACCGGGACCTCATCGTGGGCGCCGCGGCGAAGACCGGGGGGCTGATCGTGTGGACGATCAAGCGCGCCCCCGTGGTCCGCTACCCGCTCATGGGCACGCAGCGCTGGTGGCTCACGGCGCTCGCGCTCTTCACCATGCTGGGCGTCGGCGGCATCATCTCCATCTGGTACCGGCTCCACTCCGGCGTCGCGGACATCCGGCAGGGCCTGCGGCGCCTGGAGGACGATTTTTCCTTCCGCATGCCGCAGATACGGGGAGACCTCGGGCAGGTCGCTCAGGCCATCAACCGGATGGCGGAACGCCGGGCGGCGCTCGAGGAGAAACTGCGGCAGCAGGACCGCCTGGCCGCACTGGGCAAAGTCGTCTCCGGCGTAGCGCACGAGGTGCGCAACCCGCTGAATTCCATCAAGCTCACCCTGCAGCTGCTGGACCGCCGGCTGAAAAAGGGAGTCGCGGCGGCCAGCGAAGTCGACGAATGCCTGCAGGAAATCGACCGGCTGGACATGATCGTCGGCCGCCTCCTCGCGTTCGGCCGCCCCGCGATGACGCACCGCCACATGCAGCAGATCGGGCCCCTGCTGCAGCAGGCGATCAAGATGGTGCACGAACAGGCGCGCCAGAAGGGCATCCACATCGCCCTGCAGCACATGGAATCGGCCCTGGCCGCGGACGTCGACGGCCCGCAGGTCATCCAGGTCCTGATCAACCTGCTGCTCAACGCCATCGAGGCATCCCCCGCGTCGGGCAACGTCCGGCTGGCGGCGGAGGGCCTCGGGCCGAACGTCTGCATCCGCATCGCGGACGAGGGGGCGCGCATCCCGGACGACGTCCGGCAGCACCTGTTCGATGCCTACTTCACCACCAAGCCGAACGGGAGCGGGCTGGGGCTTGCGGTATCCAGGGAAATCGTCGTGAACCACGGCGGCGCGCTGGAGTTCGAATCGGACGACTCGGGCACGACCTTCATCCTGATGCTTCCCATCGAAAGGAGCGGAGCCCATGAGACCTAAAGCATCCGTCCTCATCGCGGAAGACGAGGCGCAGGCGCGGGAGTCGCTGCGCGCCCTGCTGGAGGACGAAGGATACAGGGTCGTCTGCGCCTCGGACGGGGCGGAAGCGTCCAGGATCCTCGGCCAGTCTGCCGTGGAAGCCGCCCTCATCGATATCCGGATGCCGCTCAAGGACGGACTGGAACTGCTGCGCGAGCTGAAGGACACGGCTTCCCCGCCGGCGGTCCTGATCATGACCGCCTACGGGACCAGCGCGCTCGCCATCCAGGCCATGGCGCTCGGCGCCTTCGACTACCTCACCAAGCCGCTCGACTTCGAGGAGTTGCGCATCCAGCTGCAGCGCGCCATCGACGACCGGCGCAAGACGAGCGAACTCGAAGCCTACCGGCAGGAGGACGCGCAGCAGGAGTCCGAAATCGTCGGCAGCGGCCCGGCCATGCAGAAGCTGTACAAGCTGGTCGGGCAGGTGTCCGCCACCGACTCCACCGTGCTGATCCGCGGCGAATCCGGCACGGGAAAGGAAGTCGTCGCGCACGCCATCCACCGGCACAGCCTGCGCGCGGCCCGCCGCATGGTCAAGGTGAACTGCGCCTCCATCCCCGAAACGCTGCTCGAGGCGGAACTGTTCGGTCACGAGCGCGGGGCGTTTACGGGCGCCTCGCAGCGCCGCATCGGCAAATTCGAGTACGCGGCGGGCGGCACCCTGTTCCTCGACGAAATCGGGGAGATCGCCCCCTCCACCCAGGTCAAGCTGCTGCGCGTGCTCCAGGACCACGGCATCGAGCGCCTCGGTTCGAATATCACGATCCCGCTCGACGTGCGGATCATGGCCGCGACGAACAGCGACCTCGAGGCGGCG
>CAZTHE010000132.1:0-10955 GCA_964613495.1 uncultured Acidobacteriota bacterium
CCGCCGACCGCCGGCGCAGGTCCGGATAGGTGCTCCCCTGGACGATGCCGAACAGGGCCCTCCCCCCGTCGTCCCGCCTCCGCCAGTGCTCGCGGCATTGGGCCGCCCAGCGCATGGACAGCTCCATGGAAGCCTCGGCGTCGGGATAGCCGCAGGGGTACGGCGTGCAGTCGTCGAAAACCATGGCGATGTCCGAACCCAGGGCGTTCTGGATGTCGATCACCTTTTCCGGAGTGAAAAAGCTGCTGCTCCCGTCGATGTGGGACCGGAAACGGACCCCCTCTTCATCGATTCTGCGGAGCTCCCGGTGGCTGAAGACCTGGTACCCCCCGCTGTCGGTGAGGATCGCGCCCTTCCAGGACATGAAGTCGTGCAGGCCGCCGAGCTTTTCGATCCGCTCGTGCCCCGGGCGCAGGAAGAGGTGGTAGGTGTTCGCAAGGATGATGCGCGCGTCGAGCGATTCCAGCGCTTCGTTGGTCATGGCCTTGACCGCGCCCGCCGTCCCCACGGGCATGAACACGGGCGTCGGGATGTCGCCGTGCGGCGTGTGGAGGACACCCCGCCGCGCGTTGGTCCGCGCATCTTTTCGAAGAATCTCGAATCCGAACCTGCCGCCGGCCGCCATTCCCGCATCCATCCCTTCGTGGCTGCAAGATACAGACGCCGGAGTCCGGATGCAAGGGGTTCTCCGGCATTATCGATGACGCACCCGCCGCGGCGCGCATAGACAGGCGCAGATGAATTCCAGATTCCGGATTCCGGATTGACGGCCGGCCGCCGCGGGTTCCCCAAAAAATTCGCGGCAGGCCATCGACGCCGGGCGGGTGGATTGTGGTAACATGCCCGCTCGGACGAAGCGCGGAGGCGCTTCGCGGCATTGCCTATGAAGATCGCGATCATCGGAGCCCGGGTGGCAGGCGCGTATGCGGGCGTCCTTCTGTCTCAGATGGGACACGAAGTCCTGCTCTTCGACGACAGTGTCGACAGGGACAAACCCTGCGGCGGGGGCGTGACATCCAAGGCGCTGCGCCGGATGCCCTGGCTGAACCAGAAAGCGATCCCTTACACGGAAGCCAAAGCCATCCGCCTGACGACGTCGGACGGCTACACCAGCACCCTGCCGCTGCCGCACCCCATCCACATATTCCCCCGGGGAAGCCTCGATGCCTTCGTGCGAAACTGGGCCATCCGGAACGGAGTGCGCTTTCACCCCGAACGCGCTAGAAAATTTGAATGTGCAGGCCGGACCTGGTCCATCGAGACGTCCGGCGGGACGCACGAAGTGGATTTCCTGATCGGGGCGGACGGCGCCGCCAGCAGGGTGCGCGCCACCGTCACGCGCCCGTTTGTATCATCGGACCTGATCCTCGCCCTCGGATACCACCTGCCGGGGCTGTATGACCCCGGAGTGATGCGCGTGGCCTACCAGGAAGTCGGGTTTCAGGGATACATCTGGTCCTTCCCGTGCGTGGACCGCACCCTGACGGGAATCGGGCGGCACCTTCCGGGGATACGCGCCGCCGATCTCAAGAAGAGGCTGGACGGATTCCTCGCCTCCGAATATTCGAGCGCGGGCGGCGACCGGACCTTTTATGCCGCCATCATTCCCTGCCTCAGCCGCAGTTCGCTGATCCACCAGCGGGTCTGCGGCAGGGCGTGGGCCCTCGTGGGGGATGCGGCCGGGTTCACAGACGGGATAACGGCGGAGGGCTCGGCGGAACTCCTGGCTGACTCCATCCGGCGAGGCGATCCGGTGACGTACGAGGCCGCGTGGCGCGAGGAATTCATGGACGACCTGGAAACGGCCGCGGCCTGGCGCGACCGTTTCTACTGCGGCATGGTCTTGAGCAAGACGTTCATCCGCCGCTCGTTGCAGGCCGTAAAGCACAGCCCGACGGTCCGCCATATGCTCGACCACGTCATCAGCGGCAAGCTTTCCTACAAAACCCTGCTCCAGAACCTGGTCTACCGGAGCCCGCAGATCCTGGCGCAGGTGATCCGCAGCAAAACCGGAAGGGCGGCGAGCTACGGATTGCCGGCGGGGAACTGACGCGCAGGCAGAATCCTTCGCGGGTCAATTGACCGGGGATTGGCCGGGGAGCTCCATCCGGTAGATCGAACTGCCGTCGGCGAGGAAAAGCTCCTGCCCGGCGACCGCGATCCCCACCATGACCGGCGCCGCGACAAAATGCCGGATGGAGCCTTCTTCGGGTGAAAGCCGGAAGACGCCTTTCCTTCCCTGGAACCCGGCGGAAATCAATAGATCGCCGTCCGGAAGAAACGCCAGTCCCTGGGGCCGGGCGAACCCTTCCATCAGGATCTCGCGCTCCCCGTTTCCGGAGAACCGGTATAACCTGTCACGCATCGAAAAAGTCGGCCCCGTCACAACCAGCCGGTCCTTCGAATCCATCGCCATATGGAATGCGGCGATGCTGGACTCGAGCTTCGCGAATTCCTCCTTGTTGCCCGAGGGGTCGATCCGGAAAATCCTGCCCGTCCTGTCGCCGACATAGAGAAATCCCTTCGAGTCGAACACGATCCCGCAGGGCACGCCGAGATCCTCGGCGATCACTTCCAGGTGTTCGAAATTCGTATACCGCAACACCGTGCCGTCGTGCCTGCTGGTGATATACAGCTGCCCGTCCGCCGAAAACGCGAGTCCGGTCGGGTTCATGATGTCGCATGGGAACGGAACCTTGTCCCCCCTCCGCGTCAACCGGACGAGCGGCTGCGGCACCTGCTGGCCGCGGGCCCCGCTGATCGTCGTGATGAGGGTTCCATCCGGGGCGACGACGGGGCTGGTGACCGGGTGCAGGCCCCCGGCAAGCCGTGTGGCGAGCGTAAACGGGAACAGGCCGGACGCGGCTTCCCCCACCCGGACCGTCACCCCGAGGCTGTGCGGGCTCTCGGGCAGCCAGACCACGGCCTTCTCGTCCGACACGGAGGCGGCCGGGGCTTCCACTTCGCCGAAAAGGACCTTCGGGTAGTGTCCGGGAGCGAACCCGCGGCCTTCGACAACGGCCTGTCCGCCGGGAACCCCCAACTGGGGAAAAACATTCAGTATTCGCGGGCCTCGATTCGATTTCATGCGGTGAAAATATTACCCTGCGCCGTAGCGCGCGGCAATGCCAACGTGCGAACGCAAAACGTTCAACGTTGAAACGTTTGAAGGTTTGAAGGTTTGAACGTTGGAACGTTCTAACGTGTAAACGTTCCAACGTTCAAACGCTCGGGCGGAGCGCGGGATCTGTTGACATCGGGCGGGGCACCACATATCTTTTCAGTTTGCCTGCCCGGGAATTTTCCGATTGGGAGATCCAGTCCTTGAGCGCGAAACAGCAGGACGCCATCCTCGTCAGGGGAGCGAAGGTCCACAACCTGAAGGACATCACGGTCCGGATCCCCCTGAATTCCCTGACCGTCGTGACCGGCGTGTCCGGCAGCGGAAAAAGCAGCCTGGCGTTCGACACGCTCTACGCCGAAGGACAGCGGCGCTATATCGCCTCTCTCTCGGCGTACGCCCGGCAGTTCCTGGAACGGATCGACCGGCCGGACGTGGAGGACATCGAAGGCATCTGCCCCGCGCTGGCCATCCGCCAGAGGAACTACTCCAGGAATCCGCGCTCCACGGTCGGGACGGTCACGGAAATCGGCGACTATCTGCGCCTGCTGTTCGCCCGCATCGGGACGACCTACTGCCACGGCTGCGGCAGGGCGGTCGGAAGGGACACGCCGCAGAGCATCGCGGACTTCATCCTGGCGCTGCCCCGCGGCCAGCGGCTGTACCTGTGCATGCGCCTCTCCCTGGAAGCCGACGCGCCGCGTCCCGAACGGGCGGGACGGAAGACGCGCACCACGGCTGCCGCGGCCGCGCGGCCGGAGGACCGCCTCGCGGTCATTCTGCCCGGCCTGCGGCAACAGGGATTCGTCCGGCTGCTGATCGACGGGGCCCCCGTCGACCTGGACCGGGCGGTGGAAGCCCTGAAAAGCGCACGCAGCAAGGAAGCGCATGTCGTCGTCGACCGCCTCGTCGTGCAGGACGACATCCGCAAGCGGCTCGTCGACTCGATCGAAATCTGCAGCCGGGAAGCCGAAGGGCACATCGACCTGATCCTGCTCTCCGAGGATCCGGACGGGCTCGGGCGGCTCCTGGCGTCCGAATACCCGGACGTCCGGTGGATCCGCCACCCGGCCGGAATCCTCGTCAAGTTCAGCGAGGCGTTCGAGTGCCAGCTGTGCCACATCTCCTACCAGGAGCCCGAACCCAGGCTGTTTTCCTTCAATAATCCGTTCGGCGCCTGCCCGGAATGCCAGGGATTCGGCAACACGCTGACGATCGACCTGGACCGGGTCATTCCGGACAAATCGAAGACCCTGCAGGACGGTGCGGTGCACCCGTGGACCAAGCCGCGCTATCGCGCCTTCCAGGGCCGCCTTCTGCAGTTTGCCGCGCAGCAGGGGATCGCGGCCGACGCGCCCTGGGACGAACTGCCGGAGGAAGCCCGCGGCAGGATCCTGAACGGCCACGGGCGGTTCCCGGGCGTCCTGGGATTCTTCGATTACCTGGAAACGAAAAAGTACAAGATGTACGTCCGCATCTTCATCAGCCGGTACCGCGGATACGCCACCTGCCTCGCCTGCCGCGGGGAGAGGCTGCGGCAGGAAGCCCGGGACGTCCGGATCGGCGGAAAGTCCATCACGGAAATCGCGCGGATGACCATCGCGGAGGCCGCCGCCTTCTTCTCCTCGGTCCGCCTCACCGCGCAGCAGGAGTCCATCGCGGAAAGGATCCTGGCCGAGGTCCGCCACCGGCTCGGCCTGCTCGTGCGGGTGGGACTGGACTACATCGCCCTGGACAGGCTCTCGTCCTCGCTTTCCGGGGGGGAATCGCAGCGGATCCAGCTCGCGACTTCGCTCGGGTCCATGCTGGTCGGAGCGTTGTACGTGTTGGACGAACCGAGCATCGGGCTCCATCCCAGGGACGGCCGCAGGCTGGTCGAGATCCTCCAGAGCCTCAAGGCGCTCGGCAATACGGTCGTGGTGGTCGAGCACGACCCGGAAATAATGCAGTCGGCCGACCACCTCATCGACCTGGGACCGGGCGCGGGCGAGCACGGGGGCGAGGTCGTCTTCCAGGGGAGCTACCGGGAACTGGTGCGGGATTCGGGATCGCTCACCGGCCGGTATCTCACCGGCGCCTCGCGGATTTCCCTTCCCGTGTTCCGGCGGAAACCGCGGGGCAGGGGGATCGAAATCGCCCATGCCCGCCGCCACAACCTCAAGGACCTGGATGTCCGCATTCCGCTCGGGGTCCTGACCTGCATCACGGGCGTCAGCGGCAGCGGGAAATCGACGCTGGTGCACGACGTCCTGTACGCGGCCGTCAAGAAGGCGAAAGGCGAGCGCACGGAATCCCCCGGCGGATACGACTCGATCCGCGGAGCGGATCTCGTTTCCGACATCCTGCTGGTCGACCAGTCGCCCATCGGCCGAACGCCGCGGTCGAATCCCGCCACGTATACGAAGGCGTTCGACGATATCCGCAAGGTCTTCGCCGGCACGCGGGACGCCCAAAGCCGCGGATTCGGACCCGCTCACTTTTCCTTCAACCTCGACGCGGGACGCTGCGGCGCGTGCCAGGGCAGCGGCGTCGTCATCGTGGAGATGCAGTTCCTGGCCGACGTGGAGCTCGCATGCGAGGACTGCAAGGGAACCCGCTTCAAGAGTTCCGTGCTGGAAGTCCGCTACAAATCCAAAAACATCGCGGAGGCGCTCGACCTCACGGTCCGGGAAGCCATGGAATTCTTCGCCGGAAATTCGGGCCTGCTCCGCAAACTGCGCGTCCTGGACGAGATCGGCCTCGGGTACCTGCGCCTCGGGCAATCGGCCACGGCGCTGTCCGGAGGGGAGGCGCAGCGCATCAAGCTCGCCGCGCATATCGGGCGGGCTCCGGCCGGGAAAGCCCTGTTCGTGTTCGATGAGCCGACGACGGGGCTGCACTTCGACGACATCCGCAAGCTCCTCGCGGCTTTTGACAAGCTCCTCAGCGCCGGCCACTCCATTCTGGTCATCGAGCACAACATGGAGGTGATCAAGACGGCCGACTGGGTCATCGATCTGGGGCCGGAAGGCGGGGACGCCGGCGGCCGGATCGTGTGCGAAGGCACGCCGGAAGAGGTGGCGCGCTGCGACGCGTCCCACACGGGGCGGATCCTGCGAAATTACCTGAAATAGGGACCGGGCCGCTGCCGGGTTTCAATCCGGGAACCGTGGAACCCGGAGTCCGCCGGCGGGGGCCGCAGGAGCAGGTCCGGTGCCGGCGGAAACGGATGAGCGGCCTTGATTCTCCGGGCGCCCTGCGAGTATCATGGTATCAGCCCCTGCAATGTTGGTGATGGCACAATTATTTGAGCCAACATTCTATTTGATGGGAGTCTGTATTGCACTGCGGTGTGCGAGCTTTTCCCTCGGGAACTTGATTGCCTGAAGCAGTGTGTAGGACACCCCCTTGGTGACAAGGTTCAAATAGATTCGCCACACGGCGGCGCGGGGGCACTTTTTTTTATCAACCCACTCCGAAAAGCGGGAATTCATGCGTGTACTCTTTATCGGCGACATATTCGGAAAGCCGGGCCGAAGGCTGGTGCAGGAAAAACTCCACGGGCTGATCCAGGAGCACGGGGTCGATTTCTGCATCGCGAACATCGAGAACTCCGCCGCGGGATTCGGCGTCACGCCGCAGATCGCAGAGGAGCTCCTGAATTCGGAAATCGACGTGCTCACGTCGGGCAACCACATCTGGGACAAGCGCGCGATCATGCCCTACCTGTCGGAGCAACCGCGGCTGCTGCGCCCCCACAACTACCCGGCGGGGACGCCGGGGACCGGAATCTTCGTCGGCGACACGAATTGCGGCGTCCGCGTCGCGGTGCTCAACCTGCAGGGGCGCGTCTTCATGCCGCCCATCGATTGCCCGTTCACCACGGGACTGGCCGCGGTCGAACGGATACGGCGACAGACGCCCGTCATCATCGTGGATTTTCACGCCGAGGCGACGTCGGAAAAGCAGGCGGTCGGCTGGTACCTGGACGGCCAGGTCAGCGCCGTGGTGGGAAGCCATACGCACGTGCAGACGGCGGATGAGCGCATCCTGCCCCGGGGCACGGCCTATATCACCGACCTGGGAATGGCCGGACCGCACGACTCGATCATCGGGTCGATCCCCGACCTGGCGCTGGAGCGGTTTCTCCGGCAGATCCCCGTCCGGCTGGAACCGGCGTCGGGCAATCCCAGGATCTGCGGGGTCCTGATCGACGTCGATCCGGAAACGGGCCATGCGACCGGCATCCGGCGCATCAACGTGCCCGGCGGAGCCTAGTCCGCCTTATTGGCGAAACTCCTGCTGCGGCGGAGGATCGGGTTCAGGAAAAGAAACGGTCCAGCATCGAGGAGCAGGCGAGGGCGCGCCTGGCGACGGAATCGTCCAGCCGTTCGAGCTCTTCGCGGATGCGCCGCAGGTCGTCCCCCATGCTGAGCGCGGTCAGGACCGCGACTTTCAGCGTGTCCACCGCCCCGGTGGACGCGGCGATTTCCCGCATGCGCTTGTCGACGATGGCGCACAGGGACTGGAGGCGCCCGGGATCCCCGGTGGTCTTCAGGACAAACTCCCGGTCGTAGATCCTGACACGGACAGAGCTGGGTTCCGGCTGATCGTTCATGGGCCCGTCCTCGCGCTGAGCCAGCGCTCCCTTACTGCGTGTCGGCCGCGGCGAGGAGGCTCAGCGCCTTTTCCACGCGCTCCCGCAGCTCTTCGCGCTCTTTCTGGTATTTTTCGAGATCGCCCCTGGCCGTCGACTGCGAGTTCTGCAGCGCCGCGAGCTGCTCCTTCAGCCGGGAATTTTCGGTCCGAAGAGTTTCGTTGTCTTTGCGAACGGCCTTGAACTCCTCCACCAGGCGGAAGATCTTGTCTTCCAGATGGCCGAAGCGTTCGAGGCCGGTGAGTTCCGATTGAGCTTTGGTTTCGTTCATAAGGATCTGAGGCCCGCTCCGAAAGATTTTTTTAAGAATGAGAGAACAGTATCAACGAATTCCTGCACCCGGTCAACCGTCAGGGTCTTCTCGGGGTCCTGAAACCTGAGCCGAAGGGTCAGGCTGACTCTGCCTTCGGGAATTTTTTCCCCTTCATACACGTCGATCAGGTCGATGCCGGCCAATTCGGGGATCCTCAGCCCGGCGATGCCGTCCCGGATGGCCTGGTAGGTCCTGTCCCGGCCCACCACGATCGACATGTCGCGTTCCACCGACGGGTATTTGGGCAGGGGCGCATACGTCAGCTCCGGAAACGCGTGCCGCGCCAGCCGGTCGAGATCGATTTCCGCGAGGCAGACCGGTTGCCGCAGTTTGTACTTGTCTTCGAGAGCCGGAGAAAGGGATCCCAGGACGCCGATGGTTTCCCCGCCGGCTTCCAGGACCGCGGCATCCCTCGGGTTCAACCAGGAAACAGCCGTCGCCGGCTCGATCCGGAACGAACGGATGCGGAGCCCCCGCAGCAGGACCTCCACCAGCCCTTTCAGGTGGAAGAAGCCGTAGTCGGGCGCGGGATTCGCCCAGTTCTGGCCGGCGAACCCGCCGGTGCCGAGGATGCCGAGCGCGTTCCGCTCCCCGGGCACGCCGTCGGGCCGGGGAGCGTACACCCGGCCGATTTCGAACAGCCGTATCCTCTGCTGGTCGAAGTTGAAGTTCCGCTTCGCCGACCGCACCAGGCCCGGCGCGAGCGTCGTACGCATGTACTGGGTGTCCTCGGTCAGGGGATTGCGGATGGCGACACGGTCCCCGGCCACGGCCGGGAATTCCGTGTGATCGGATTCGGAGGCGAAGCTGAGGTTCAGCGCTTCGGAATACCCCTGGCCGACCAGGATGTTCCGGATGGAATTCTCCAGCGCATACAAGGGGGAATGCGTTCCGGCGGTCCTGCTCGGGGGCAGGACGGACGGGATATTCTCATACCCATAGAAGCGGGCCAGTTCTTCGATCAGGTCGGCCTCCAGCTCCATGTCCGCCCGGAAGGTCGGGCAGGTGACTTCCCACACGCCGGCCGCGCGCGCCTCGAGCCTGAAGCCGAGGCGCCCAAGGGTGGCTTCGATAAAGTCCGCCGTGGGCCGCACCCCCAGCAGGGACGCCGCGTGGTCCTGATGCAGCAGGATGCGCGCGGGCCCCAGTTTCTCCGGGTAGACGTCCTGCAGGCTGCCCGCGACGCGCCCGCCGGCCAGCTCTTCGATCAGGGCGCAGGTCCTCGCGAGCGCCGGGACGGTGTTGTCCCAGTCCGCGCCCCGCTCGAAACGGTAGCTTGCTTCGGTCGAAAGGCCGAGCCTGCGCGAAGTCCGGCGCACCGACGCGGGCCGGAAATACGCCGACTCGATCAGGACGCGCCGGGTGGACGGCGAAATCTCCGAATTCAATCCGCCCATCACGCCAGCGATGGCCACGGGACCTTCCCCGTCGCGGATGAGGAGCATGTCGCCGTCCAGGTCGCGCTCCGTCCCGTCGAGCGTGTGCATCTTCTCGCCCGCGGCGGCCCGCGCCACGACGATTTTTCCCTGGCGCAGCACATCGAAATCGAACGTGTGCAGCGGGTGCCCCATCTCGAGGAGGACATAGTTGGAAATATCCACGACGTTGTTCAGCGGGCGCATCCCGGCCGCCTCGAGGCGCCGCTGCATCCATTGGGGCGAGGGCGCGATGCGGATCCGGTCCATCACGAGTCCGACGTAGCGCGGGCACAGGTCCGGGTCGCGGATCTCGATGCCGTAGGGAACGAGTTCCGGGGAGACCGCCAGCTTTTCCTCCGCGGGCGGGTTCTTCAGGGGCCGCCGATACAGCGCGCTCAGTTCCCTGGCGATCCCGAGGTAGCTCAGGCAGTCGGGCCGGTTGGAGGTCACCTCCACCTCGAGCACCGGGGCCCCGTTCGATTCCGATATGGCTTCGACGAGGAGGCCGATCCTCGAGAGGTCCTCCTTCAGCTTTTCCGGGCTTTCCCGCACCTCGACATATTCCTTCAGCCACTCGACGCTGATCTTCATGGGACTCGCTCCTGCCTAGAATTGTTTCAAAAACCTGAGGTCGTTCTCGAAAAAGAGCCGGATGTCGTCCACGCCGTACTTGAGGATGGGCACGCGGTCGATCCCCATCCCCCAGGCGAAGCCGGAGAAGCGGGAATCGTCGATGCCCGACATCCGCAGGACCTTGGGATGCACCATGCCCGCGCCCAGGATCTCGATCCACCCGCTCTGCTTGCACTTCGGGCATCCCGCGCCGGAGCAGAAGATACAGCTGATGTCCACCTCCGCGCCCGGCTCGACGAACGGGAAGAAACCCGGCCTGAGGCGCATGCGCGTGTCCGGGCTGAAGAGGCGCTGCAGAAACGCCTCGAGCATGCCCTTCATGTGGCCCATGTGAATCCCTTCCTCGATCACCACCACGTCCACCTGATGGAACATCGGGGAGTGCGTGGCGTCGAAGGGGTCGCGGCGGTAGACCTTGCCGATGCTGACGGCCCGGATCGGCGGCTCGATCTCTTCCATGGCATGCACGTCCACCGACGTGCAGTGCGTCCGCAACAGCATGGTGTCGTCGAAATAGAAGGTATCCTGCGCGTCGCGCGCCGGATGGTTGCGGGGCATATTCAGGGCTTCGAAATTGTAGTAATCGGTCTCGATCTCCGGCAGGTTGAAAATCCGGAATCCGAGGCTCACGAAGATATCCTCGATCTCGGCCTGAAGCCTGCGGATCGGGTGGGCGCTTCCCAGGTCGAACGGGAATCCCGGCCGTGTCACGTCGACCGGCCGCTGCCGGGCGGACAGCGCGCTTTCCTTTGCGGCCGCGAGGCGCTCCTGGAGGCTCTCCTCCACCATCGAGCGCAGCAGGTTCATCGCCTGGCCGAACGCCGGCCTCTCCTC
>CAZTHE010000133.1:0-10890 GCA_964613495.1 uncultured Acidobacteriota bacterium
CCTGGCCTCCTTCAACCTGCTGAAATTCGTCAACGCCGAAGGGGACTTCGACGTGCAGGGGTTCCGCAAGGCCGTCGACATCATGATCACGGCGCAGGAGATCATCGTAGACAACGCGAGCTACCCCACCGAGAAGATCGGGCAGAACAGCCGCAATTTCCGCCCGCTCGGGCTTGGCTACGCCAACCTGGGCGCGCTCCTGATGTACAACGGCCTGCCCTACGACAGCGACGAGGGGCGGCATTTCGCGGCGGCGATCACGGCGGTCATGACCGGGGAAGCCTACCTGCAGTCGGCGCGCATCGCGGCGAAGCTCGGGCCGTTCGAAGGCTACGCGGTGAACCGCGAGCCGTTCCTGGAGGTCATGCGCATGCACCGTTCCGCGCTCCAGACCATCGATCCCGCCAGCGTGCCGCCGGGCCTGATCAAGGCGGCGCAGGAGAGCTGGGACCTGGCGGTGCTGGAAGGGACCGTCCACGGCTTCCGGAACGCGCAGGCCACGGTGCTGGCGCCGACCGGGACCATCGGGTTCATGATGGACTGCGACACCACCGGGGTGGAGCCCGACCTGGCGCTGGTGAAGTTCAAGAAGCTGGTCGGCGGCGGCATGATGAAGATCGTGAACAACACGATTCCGGTCGCCCTGAAGAAGCTGGGCTACTCCGGGGAGCAGATCGCGGCCATCACGAAGCATATCGACGAAAACGGAACGATCGAGGGCGCCCCGTCCGTGAAGGAAGCGCACCTGCCGGCGTTCGACTGCGCGCTCAAGCCGCAGCGCGGGTCGCGCTCCATCCACTACCTGGGCCACATCAAGATGATGGGCGCCGTCCAGCCGTTCATCTCGGGCGCCATTTCCAAGACCGTGAACGTCCCCGAGAACATCACCGTCGAGCAGATCTCGGACCTGTGCCTGCAGGCCTGGAAGCTCGGCCTGAAGGCGATCGCCATCTACCGCGACAACTCCAAGAAGACGCAGCCGCTCACCGCGTCGCCCGGGCAGAAGGGGAAGGCAAAAAGCGCGCGCGCCGCGGAGACCACCGGGTTCAAGCCGGTGCGCCGGAAGCTCCCCACCGTCCGCCGGGCCATCACCCACAAGTTCAGCATCGGCGGCCACGAGGGGTACATCACCGTCGGCATGTACGACGACGGGCAGCCGGGCGAAATCTTCCTCGTGATGGCGAAGGAGGGAAGCGCCATTTCGGGACTGATGGATTCCTTCGCCACGGCGATCTCTCTAGCCCTGCAGTACGGCGTCCCGCTGAGGGTCCTGATCGACAAGTTCTCCCACGTGCGCTTCGAGCCCTCGGGGCACACCGGGAACCCCGAGGTGCCGTTCGCCAAGTCCATCGTCGATTACATCTTCCGGTGGCTGGCGTCCAAGTTCCTGTCGACCGAAGAACAGGTGCAGGCGGGAGTGCACGTGCAGGAAAAGGACGCCGGGGATGCGGCGCCTGGCGCCGAGCCGAAGCCGCTGAACGACCTCAAGTCGATGTATGCCATGGACGACGCCCCGACCTGCGCCGGATGCGGCAGCATCATGGTGCGCAACGGTTCGTGCTACAAGTGCATGAACTGCGGCGAAACCAGCGGCTGCTCCTAGCCGCCGGAACAGGCGGGCCATGCGCAAGAGCGGAATTCTGCTGCACCCCACATCGCTTCCCGGGGATTGGGGCATCGGCGACCTGGGGCCTGCGGCCTACCGCTTCGCCGACTTTCTCGCCGATAGCGGGCAGCGGCTGTGGCAGATCCTGCCGCTGGGGCCGCCCGGGTGCGGCCATTCCCCCTACCAGGCCTATTCCAGCATCGCCGGGAATCCCCTTCTCCTCAGCCTCGGCGAGCTCGCCGCGCAGGGCTGGCTCGAGCCGGAGGAGGTGCGCGTCCCGCCCGGCTTTCCCGATTCCGTCGTGGATTTCCCGTCCGTAATCCCCTCGAAAACGGCTTTGCTCCGCAAGGCGGCGCGCGCCTTTTTCCGCCAGGACTCCCATCCGCTGCGGCGGGACTATGCCGACTTCTGCGGCCGCATGCGCTCCTGGCTCGATCCGTTCGCGGCGTTTGCGTCACTGAAGGAAGCGAACGGCGGGACCGCCTGGACCGCGTGGACCCGGCGGCCCGACGCGCGGTCCGGCACGGCGGACGAACAGCGCTTCCTGCAGTTCGAGTTCTTCCGCGAGTGGAGCGCCCTCAAGGCCTATTGCAACGGGCGCGGGATCCGCATCGTGGGCGACGTGCCGATTTTCGTCGCACACGACAGCGCCGACGTCCGGGCCAACCCGGAGCTGTTCGACCTGGATGCGCGGGGGAATCCCCGGACGGTCGCCGGCGTGCCGCCGGATTATTTCAGCGAAACCGGACAGAGATGGGGAAACCCGCTGTACCGCTGGGACGCGATGGAGCGGACCGGGTACCGCTGGTGGATCGACCGGATCCGGCATACGCTCGAGACCGTGGACATCATCCGCCTCGATCATTTTCGCGGGTTCGAAAAATTCTATGAAATAGACGCCGGGGAGGCGACGGCCGCCCGCGGCCGCTGGGTGGCGGGTCCGGGAGACCGGTTTTTCGAGGCGCTCGAGAAGTCCCTGGGGAAGGTCCCCCTCATCGCCGAAGACCTCGGCTATATCACGCCCGAAGTCCTCGCGTTGCGCGACCGTTGGGGGTTCCCCGGCATGCGCGTCCTGCAGTTCGCCTTCGGGGACCAATCGACGCTCAATCCCCACAAGCCCTACAACTACGTGCCCGCGTGCGTCGCGTACACGGGGACGCACGATAACGACACCACCGCCGGGTGGTTTCAACGCGATTCGGACGAGGCCCGGGCCGAAATCGGGCACGCGCTCCGCTACATGGGCAGCGACGGCCGCGACGCCGTCTGGGACCTGATCCGGCTGGCCCTGGGTTCGGTCGCGGACACGGTCATCCTCCCCATGCAGGACGTCCTCGGACTGGGAACCGAATCGCGCATGAACGTGCCGGGCACGGTCGAGAACAACTGGCGCTGGCGGATGCGCCCGGACGCGTGCGCGCCGGAGCTGGCCGCGAAGCTGCGCGAGCTGAACGCCATGTACGGGCGCATGATGGATTGATCCGCAGTGAACGTGTAGCCTCTGCGGCTGCGTTGGGATAAAAAGCGAATTCCAGATTCCGGATTCCGGATTCCAGAGGAAAAGCGGATTGGCCGGTCGGTCGTGCGTCGGAACAACTTCCGCTGCAGCCACAAATCGAGTCTGCGGCATGCACTCGATCTCGCATCTCGCATTTGCGGTTCTCGACGTGAATCGCCGCCCTTCGCGCCCCCGTCAAACTGCGGTTAATCTGGAATCCGGAATCTGGAATCCGGAATCTATTTCTCGTACACCGGCATGCAGAAGTCGCGGTATTTCGGGTTGCGCCCGCGGACGGCGTCGAAATACACGCGCCGCAGCTCCCGCGCCACGGGCCCCATTTTGCCGGTTCCGATGGGACGGCGGTCCACCTCCGTGATGGCCGCGATCTGAACGCCGGTGCCGCAGAAAAACGCTTCCTCGGCGACGTACACTTCCGTCCGGTCGATCGGCCGCTCCACGACCTCGATTCCGAGGTCGTCCCGCAGCAGCATCAGGACCGTGCGCCGCGTGATGCCTTCCAGGATGTTTTCCGTGATGGGGGGCGTGCACACCACCCCTTTTCGGACGAGGAAGAAGTTCTCCGCGGAGCCTTCGGCGATGTGTCCGTCCTGGTTCAGCACAATCGCTTCGTCAAAGCCTGAACGCTGGGCATCGGTCTTGACGAAGGCCGAGTTGACATAGGTGCCCGCGATCTTGCCCCGGGCGGGGATCATGTTGTCGTCGATGCGTCTCCAGGAGGAGAACGTGACGCGGCTGCCCTCTTCGTTTGCCACGTACTGCCCGAACGGAATGGCCATGATGGTCACTTCCGCGTTCAGGTCGTGCAGGCGCACGCCGATGATCTCGTCCGCGAAATAGCAGAGAGGCCGGATGTAGCAGTCCGTGCGGAAATTCTCCTTCCGGGCCAGGTCGAGCGTGAACCGCACGAGATCGGCCTCGGAATGGGGGAGGTTCATCAGCATCATCTTCGCCGATTCCAGGAAGCGCGTGTAATGGTCGTGAGGCCTGAATATGAAGAGCTGCTTTTCCTCGTCGTTCCAGTAGCCGCGGAGCCCCCCGAATACGCCGGTGCCGTAATTGAACGTGTGCGTGAGAACCCCGACCTTGGCTTCGCCGTATGGAACGATACGGCCTTTGAAAAATGCGTAATTAGGCAATGTCACGATATACACCTCCCGAACCGCGCCGGTGCACGGGGAGCGTGCCAGGGCGCTTTGCCTATCATACTCCACCGGCGCGTCCGAAGTACACTTCGTGATTCCAGATTCCAGATTTCAGATTCCAGACATTGGTTTGCCTTTGCGCACCGGCTTTGATGAGTTTGAAGTTAATCCGACGCAGGATTGGCCGACCACCCTGCATTTCATCCGGAATCTGGAATTTGGAATCTGAAATCCAGTCGGCTGCCATTTCCACTCGAATGTTGATACAATTCCTGCGATGGTTGCCCGATTGTGTATTTCAGCGGTACTGATCCTCTTCGCCGCGGCGCAGATCCGCAGCGCCGCCCAGGACGCCGGGACCCCGGTGATCTCCGTGTCGGTCAACCTGGTGAAGGTCCCGTTCAGCGTGTTCGATTACCAGGGAAACCTCGTTGCCGACCTGCGCCCGGAGAGCTTCCGCGTGTGGGAGGACCAGGCGCCGCAGCAGATACGCAGCTTCGGCATCGACCGGAACCCGGTTTCGGTGGTGCTCCTGCTCGACACGAGCATGAGCGGGAAGTCGGAGCTGAAGAAGATCAAGGAGGCGGCGCAGGATTTCGCCGAGGCGCTCTCGCGGGGGGACCGCATATCCGTCGTGGCGTTCGACGACGATGTGTACCGCGCCCTGGACTGGACCGACAGCCCGGGCAAGGTGAAGCGGGCGCTCGCCCGGCTGCGGTCGGGCTTCCGCACCGCCCTGTACGACGCGATGCTCTATGCCGCGGAAGAACAGCTCCGCGGGATCGACGGGCGCAAGGCCATCATCCTGCTGACCGACTGCGTGAACAACCAGAGCAGCGTCGGTTTCCAGGACGTGTCGCGCTCCGTCGTCCGGTCCCAGGCGTCGCTGTACGTCGTGTCGAAGACGGCCATCGTGAAGGAGCAGGCGAAGCGCGAGCGCCAGGTCGTCATGATTTCCGACATCATGAAGCGGCTCTTCGGGGACGACGAAAACTATATCGACGAATTTTTCCGGAAGCGCGAAGCCGAGATGTCGGACCTTTCGGAAAAGACAGGGGGGCGCTGCTTCTTCCTGAAGGACTACCGCGATCTGAGCGGCATGTACGGGGAAATCGCCCGGGAGCTGAAGAGCAAGTATTTTCTGACCTACGTATCAAACCAGACACTGACGCCGGGATCCTATCACGCGATCGCCGTGGAATACCTGGAGCCGGCGGGCAAGGTCGTGTACCGCAAAGGGTATTACCACCAGGAATTTCGGTGACAGGCGCCATAACCTCGAAATTGCCGCGGACGTATTCCGGCCGCGGCCGGAACGGGACGCCTGCCTGGCGGGCGGGCTTTGGAGGGAATCGTGCTGCCGCGTCTCTTTTTCCACTGGGAGCAGTATCTGTCGCACCGGGACACCAACCGGACCGTCCGGGATTTCGAGTGGGGGCTCGAATTTCTCCCCGGGAAACACGCGGCGGAAGACCCGAGGCGCCGCCTCCTGGAATTCTCCCGCGACGCGGTCGAGTCGAGCGACGCCTATCACGCCTACCGGCCTCCGCAGGACTGGAGACTCGAGGGGCGGCACCTGACCTTCACGACTCCCAGCCCGTCGCCCTACCCGGAAAATAACACCGTCCACGCATGGCACTTCCCGGCCGATTCCGGCGGCAGGGCCGTGCTGGTGCTGCCGCAGTGGAACGCCGACGCCGGGAGCCACGTCTCCCTGTGCCGCATGCTGAACCTGTTCGGCCTCTCCGCCCTCCGCCTGAGCCTGCCCTACCACGACCTGAGGATGCCCGAAGGCCTGGAGCGCGCCGATTACATGCTGTCTCCCAACCTGGGCCTTACGCTGCACGCCCTGCGCCAGTCGGTCGTGGACGCGCGGGCCGCCGTCGACTGGCTCGAGTCGCGGGGATACACGAAGCTGGCGGTTCTGGGGACGAGCATCGGGTCCTGCATCGCCCTGATCACGCTGGCGCACGACGCCAGGCTGAAGGCCGGCGTCATGAATCACGTCTCGCCCTATTTCGCGGACGTCGTCTGGCAGGGGATTTCGACGCGCCACGTGCGCGCGGGGCTGCAGGGGAAAATCGGCCTGGAGGACCTGCGCCGGATCTGGATGCCGATCAGCCCGAAACCCTATTTTAGGAAGCTGGCCGGGACCGGCAAGAAATCCTTCCTGGTCCACGCGCTCTACGACTACACCTTCCCCCATCCCCTGTCCCTGGAGGTCCTGCGCGACTACAGGGAACTCCGCCTGCCGCACGCGTCCTTCGCACTGCGCTGCGGACATTACACTTCGGGCGTTTTCCCCTTTAATATCGTCCTGGGATACGCCATGTGCAGGTATATCCACAGAAACCTTTAGAACCCTGCGAGCGCTTCGAGGGGAATGATCTCAGGGCGGTCGGTTTGAGCAAACCTTGCAGAATCAAGGAGCAGGGGGCCTCCCGCGCCGGCGGCGGCGGAAGGCACGGCCTTCTTATTCCTCGGGCTTGGTTACGTTCTCAGCCTGCAATCCCTTCGGACCCCGCGTCACGGTGAAAGACACCGTTTCACCCTCCGAAAGGGTTCGAAAGCCGTTCATCTGAATCGCGGTATGGTGAACGAAAACATCACCGCCCGAGGCTCTTTCGATGAATCCATAGCCTTTGGCGTTGTTAAACCACTTCACCTTCCCGGTTTCCTTTTCCGTTTCCATGGGAATTCCTTACTCCTGTTACCTTTGTTGCATTTTATGCCCGCTGCTTGGCTCCGGAGCGCGAAAAGAAAAAGCCGCCCCTATCTCTGGCGGCCGTCCCCCCCCGATCCGGACAGGGGCTATACTACAGAGGTTTTATTGGCCATGTCAATTAGAATCTATTCTTTGCGCCCCTTTCGAGTCGGCGCGTCAACGGATTCCAGATTCCGATACGGCTATTCCTCGACGCCGGAGAAAAGGTCGGTCTCGAATTCCATCGTGGATGGACGGTTTGCCGCGGCCAGGTGAAACAGCTCCTCCGAAGGGAAACGCCGGAGCGTTTTGGAGTACCGCTCCATCAGGGGCGCCTGGGTCCTGTGTTCCGCGGTCGCCCTGATCTTGGTTTCCAGAAATGCGGCGATGTCGATCGCCGCGGTGCTCGGCGGCGGAGACACGGGCGGCCGTTCCGGCAGGACGAGCGTGGAGGTGGAATAATAGAGCTTTTGCGCCCGGTGCGGCGCCAGCCCTTCGCGCAGCTGTTCCGGGTAACGGTCGGGGCGCGCGGCCCAGTGGAAGGCCAGGGTGGCGAATATCGACGCCATCGCGTGATCGAGATGCCCCGTGACGGCGCCCTCCGGGCCGAGCGCCAGGACCACGTGCGGCCGGATCGTGCGTATGCGCCGGGTGAGGTCGCCGGCGGCGTCCGCCAGGTTCACCCCGGTCAGCCCCCCGTCGGGATAGTCCAGTATGCGGGCCTCCTTGACCTCGAGGATTTTGCAGGAAGCCGCGAACTCGGCGCGGCGGATGGCCGCAAGCTCCTCGTCGGATGCGGCCGTGCCCCGGTTGGTCGCCGCCTGGCCGGGAGTGAGACAGATCACATGCGTTTCCACGCCGCGCGCGGCGTAAAGGAGCAGGGTGCCGCCGAAAGCGCCGATTTCGTCGTCCGGGTGAGCCGTAATGCCTAGTAGTTTCATCATATACTCAAGGTAGCGCGATGCGGGGCGCCGGATCAAGCGGACACAGGAACAAAAGCGGGAGTTCGTTCATTTTTGTTCCATCCGCCCTTCTTTGCGGGTACTCTTGTGGCTGCCGCGGATGCGCGCATCGACCGAAGATTCCAGATTTCAGATTCCAGATTCCAGACGCCTCTCCCGGCTGCAATCTGCAGTCCGGAATCTGGAATCTGGGATTCATAGGGGTTTGTTTTCATGAAAGATCATCGACTCGGGTTGTTCTCCGGCATGGGAATGGTCATCGCCAACATGATTGGCGCGGGCGTTTTCCTGAGCACGGGATTCATGGCGCAGGACCTGAACGCGGGACAGATCCTGCTGGCATGGGCGATCGGGGCATTCCTGGCCCTGGCGGGCGCCCGGGCTTACGCGGGCATCGCGCAGATCGTGCCGCATTCGGGCGGCGAGTACCGGTATCTGTCGACCCTGGTGCACCCGGCGCTGGGGTACCTCGCGGGATGGGCGTCGCTGCTGCTCGGCTTCTCCGCCCCGATCGCCATCGACGCGATTGCGGCCGGGGCCTTCGCCAACACGCTGGCGGACTGGGTGCCCCCGAAGCTCTTCGCCGCGGTCCTGGTCGTGGCGCTGACGGCCGTACACGCGATCGGGCTGCGTTTTTCGGTCAATACCCAGAACTTCCTTGTTTTCATCAAGATCATCCTCGTCGTGGGATTCGTGACCGCCGGAATCGCCGGGGGGCGGAACGAGTGGCCCGCCTGGCAGCCGCCCAATCCGTCGGACCATTTCCCCCTGGGCCCGTTCATGCAGAACCTGTTTTACATCGCCTTCGCCTTCAGCGGGTGGAATGCGGCCGTGTATGCCGCGTCGGAATTCCGGAATCCCAAACGCGACGTGCCGCGCGCCATGCTCCTGGGCTGCGGCCTGGTTGGCGCCTTGTATCTGCTGGTAAATTGGGTTTTTGTGGCGAATCTCACACCGGAACAGTGCCAGGTGGTGTTTACTTATGAGACGGCCCGAGTCACCCTCGGCCACCTGATTATGAAGAACCTCGTAGGGGATTTCGGGGCGGCCTGCATGTCGGGGCTCGCCATCATCGCGTTCATCTCCGCCATGAGCGCCATGACGTTTCTCGGTCCGCGCGTCTATGCGGCGATGGCGCGCGACGGATTCCTTCCGCGCAGCCTGCAGGGGAAGGAAGGGAAGCCGCCGATCGGGGCCGTCGTCCTGCAGGGGGCCATTGCGCTGTTCCTCGTCTTCGCCTATCAGCTGGGCGAGGTGCTGAACAACGTCGGCGCCATCCTGACGCTGTTTTCCGCGCTGACGGTTTTTTCGCTTTTCTGGATCCGTTTCCGGAAAAAGAACCGGATACGGCCGGATGCCGCCGCCCTGGTAGCCGCGTTTTTCTACCTGATACTGTCCGGCATCATGCTCTATTTCGGTTTCAAGAAGTCGCCGACGCTGAACCTGTGGGTGGGCTCGAGCATCCTGATGGCCCTCATCGGCTACTTCTTTACCAGAAGGCGGGCGGTGGCGCAGGAGCGCAATTCCGAATTCCAGGTTTCGGATTCCAGATGAAAGCCGGCTCTTCCCGGAAGTCCGGAATCCGGAACAGGAAATACGCCCGGCTTCCGGCAAATTGAACTTTTTAAGTGCCTGACCTATCATATGCATCGCGTGGGGGCCGAAAACCCCCGACCACACTAGGAGGTGTGATGAATACACTAGATCCGAACGCCCCAAAGCCGCCCGTCACGCCGGCCGCCCAGGAAAAGGGCCTGATCCCGGAGACGGTCAAGCTTGCCCTTCTGCTGATTTTGCTGCTGGCGGTCGCGTACCTTTTTTATGACAATTCCCGGATCAAGAGGAGCCAGCAGGCCAGGCTGGACAAGATCGCGGAACAGGTGCAGCTCATCGAAAGCGCCCAGAAGGTGGGCGAGTCCTCAATCGTCAGCCAGCTTTCGACCCTGAAGGAAGAGCTCGAGGGCACCCAGGAAACCGTCGGGTCCACGACGGCCGCGCTTCAGAAAACCGCGAGCCAGATCAAGGCCGAGGGACAGAAGACGAAGCAGGAACTGTCCAAGGCGCTGGCTACGAAAGCCGACGCTTCCGAAGTCGAGGCTCAGGTTTTGGCTGCCAAGTCCGAAGCGGAGACCAAAATCAGCCAGGTGAACACCGAGGTCGGCGGCGTGAAGACCGAAGTCGGCGTGGTCAAGACGGACCTGGAAAACACCCGCCGCGACCTGGAGGGGACCAAGCGCCAGCTGGTGGACGTGCGTGATTCGCTGAGCGCGGCCGTAGCCAAGAATTCCACCGAGCTCAATCAGCTCCGGCTCAAGGGCGAACGCGACTATGTCGAGTTCGAGTTCACCAAGAAGAACCGGCCGATCAAGGTGGAAGACATACGGCTCAGCCTGACGAAGACCGACCAGAAAAAGGGCAAGTTCAACCTGAAGATCTTCGTCGACGACAATTCGCTGGAAAAGAAGGATCGGTACGTCAACGAGCCGATCCAGTTCCTGGTGGGCCAGAACCGCGTCCGGTACGAGGTCGTCATCAACTGGGTCCGGAAGAATGAGGCGGGAGGCTATCTCAGTATTCCGAAGGACAAGGCGCTCTCTTCCGAGCGCGGCAAGCGCTAGGCGAAGAATTCGGATTCCAGATTCCAGATTCCAGATAGCGGGCCTTGCTCTCGGACATTCTATCTGGGATCTGGGATCATTTGGCGACGAAAGCCGCCGTCTCCCGCACCGCCACCCACCTGCGGTTGCCGGGCATTTGACAATATAGTGACAATGTGCCGCCCCTTGCGGGGCTCATCCCGTTGCTCCTGTTGACCCCGGGCTTGCGCCCGGGGCTATTCACTGCCGCGCCTTCGGCGCTGCCAGGCCCGAAGGGCCGGCATTGATTAGGCCCGGCCGTCAGAGGCTGTCCAACGGTTAAATTTTATAAAATTTCTCTTGACTATGGATATTCAT
>CAZTHE010000134.1:0-10834 GCA_964613495.1 uncultured Acidobacteriota bacterium
TGCACATTTCAGGTCTTTTTGCAAGCTTTCGTGAATAATTCACGCTGGTTTAAGGTCTAGTTGTTAGTTGTTAGTTGTTAGTTGTTAGTTGTTAGTGGATAGGGTTTTAGGGAATAGGGGCGAATGATTCAGCAGCCGCGAATGACTTTAGCATCAACTCCCGGCTGCCGACCATCAACTACCCACTACCAACTAACAACTACCAACTAACAACTACCAACTGCCAACTGCTTATTGACTGGGCGGCTTCCAGCTGATAATATTTGCGGCTTTAACGGGAGTAAATCAAATGCCGATGCAGTGTTACGTCTGTGCGAAGAGCCCCATTTTCGGCCGTACCGTGTCCCACGCCCACAACATCCGCCCTCGCAAGTTTTATCCGAATCTGCAGAGCGTAAGGATCGTTGAAAACGGCTCCGTGAAGCGCGTCCGCGTTTGCACCCGTTGCCTGAGGTCCGGAAAAGTCCAGAAGGCGATTTAGCCGATCGCGATCAATTCGATTTCGACCAGCACCTCTCTGGGCAGGCGCCCCACCTGGACTGTGGCGCGGGCCGGTCTGGTTTCCCCGAAATATTCCTCGTAAACCCTGTTGAATGCGGCAAAATCGTCGAGGTTCGACAGGAACACCGTTGTCTTGACGACCTTGTCCATCCCGGCGCCTGCGGCGGCGAGTATGGCTGCGAGGTTCCGCATCACCTGGCGCGTCTGCGACCCGATGTCGCTTCCCTCCACCTCTCCCGTGTCCGGGCGCACGGGGATCTGTCCCGAAACGTAAATGAACCCGTTGGCGCGCACCGCCTGCGAGTACGGCCCGATCGGCCCCGGCGCGGCGGACGTTTCAATAATCTCCCTCATGCCCCCCCCTTGAAGATTCGAAATTGCCGATCCGAGATCCGAAATCATGGATCACCGATTCCTCCTGATCTCGCATCTCGGATCTCGCATCTCGCATCTCGCATCTATGGGATTTTGTGGACGCGCTCGACGTCCTGGATGCCCCGGATCGCCCTCAATCCCTGGATGACCTTCTGGAGGTGTTTGACGTCGGATATATCCACGGTGATATCGACGATTCCTTTGCCCGATTGCGCGTCGCTCCGCGACCGCGATTCCCGGATATTGGTCTTGAGGTTCGAGATGGCGGAGGTGATTTCCGCCAGGATTCCCTGCCGGTCCTCGACGGTGAGGGTAAGCTGAACGCCGAAAAGTTCGTCGTTCGGGACATCCACCCATTCCACTTCGGTCATTCGATCCGAGCCGAGAAACCCGGCGAGGTTGGGACAGGAAACGGTATGCACGGAAATGCCCTTGCCCCGGGTGATGTACCCGACGATTTCGTCTCCCCGTATCGGGTTACAGCACTTCGCGCGGTATACCAGCAGCCCGTCCTGCCCTTTGACCGTGATGGTGTTATCCGCCTGCCCCAGGACCTTGCGAACGACCGCGGGGAGGGCCGACGGTTTCGTGCGGGTTTCCGTGGCAGGCGACATTTCCGGAAACAGGCGCGACAGGACCTGCCGCGGCGAGATCCTTCCGAACCCGACCGCCGCATACAGTTCCTCCGGGCGCTGGAGCCCGAATTCGGACAGCGCGCCGGGAAGCCCGCTCATCAGGAGCACCTTCTTCCAGGTCGTCTTAAACTTGCGTGCTTCCTTCTCCACCAGTTTGCGGCCCAGGACGGAAGCGTCTTCCTTCTCCCGCTTGTTGATCCAATGGTTGATCTTGCTTCGCGCGCGGCTGGTCCGGACGAACGACAACCAATCGCGGCTGGGAGACGCGTCCTTGGAAGTCACGACTTCCACGACCTCGCCGTTCCTGAGCTTGTAGCGCAACGGCACGATTCGGGCGTTGACCTTGGCCGCCGTGCAGTGGTGCCCGATCTCGGTATGGATCGAATAGGCGAAGTCCACGGGCGTCGCGTCTCGCGGGAGCGTGACGACCTCTCCTTTCGGGGTGAAGCAGTAGACCTCGTCGGGGTACAGGTCCACCTTGAGGTTGCTGAGGAATTCCCTGGGATCGCTGACTTCGCTCTGCGATTCGATCAGCTGCCGAAGCCAGCGGAATTGCTCTTCGCCCTCCACCGTCCCGAGTTTCCCCTCCTTGTACTTCCAGTGGGCCGCGATCCCCTCCTCCGCGATTCGGTGCATCTCCTGCGTCCGGATCTGTATTTCGAACGGCTGGCCGTTCCTCCCGATCACCGAGGTGTGCAGCGACTGGTACAGGTTCGGCCGGGGGATCGCGATGTAGTCCTTGATCCGCCCCGGGACCGGCTTCCAGAGGTTGTGCAGGATTCCCAGGATGGTGTAGCAATTGCGCACGCTGTCGGTGATCACGCGGAGCGCGATCAGGTCGAACACCTCGTCGATGCCGATCTTCTGGCGCTTCATCTTGGTGTAGACGCCGTAGATGCGCTTGGTGCGGCTTTCCAGGCGGGCCGGGATCTTGTGCTCCCCGAGTTCCCTCGCGATGATGCGCTCCGCCTCCTGCACGAAATCCTGGTTCACCGATCGCCGGCTTTCGATCAGGGCGACCGTGTTCTGGAAGGCCGCCGGATCGAGGAAGCTGAAGGCCAGGTCTTCGAGCTCCCCCCGGATCTTGGCCATTCCCAGCCGGTGCGCCAGCGGCGCGTAGATTTCCAGAGTTTCCAGCGAAATCCTCTCGCGCCGGTCCGGGCTCAGGTACTGCAGCGTACGCATATTGTGCAGCCGGTCCGCCAGTTTCACGAACAGGACGCGGATGTCGCTGACCATGGCCAGGAGCATTTTGCGGAAATTTTCCGCCTGCTTCTGCTGCCGCGACGTCAGGTAGACCTGGGCGATCTTGGTGACCCCGTCGACGAGCAGGTACACCTCGTCGCCGAACTGCTTTTTGAGCTCCTCCGGCGACATCAGGGTGTCTTCCAGCACGTCATGCAGAAGCCCCGCGGTGACCGTGATGACGTCCAGTTTCAGCTCGGCGAGGATATTGGCGACTTCGAGCGGATGCGTGAGATAGGGCTCTCCGTTCATCCGCAGTTGGCCCTTGTGGTATTTGGCGGATACGACGTAACCGCGCTGGATCAGTTCGAGTGAGACATCCGGATGATAGCGGGCGATTTTCTCTGCAAGGTCTTCATAACGTATCATGGATTTATGCGTACTCTCTCATTATAGAGTATGCAACGATCGCCGTAAATTGGAGTTTTCGGCGGGGAAACAAAAACCGGCGGCACGCCGCGCGCGGCGGGAGTGCCGGCCCCGGGAGGAAACAAAAAAAGGGGCGGATGGCTCCGCCCCTTCACACCTTTCTCGCAAACCGGTATTTTGCCGTGCAGGCCGCAGCGGGAACCGGGCCCGAAAGCTCCGGCGCCTATTTGCTGACGCCCAGCTTCCTGGGCTTCTTGGCCTCTTCTTCCTGGGCTTTGAGCCGGAGGGCCAGGGCCTTCTGCGAAACGAGATCGGCCTTGCGGATCAGTTCCGCCTTGGCCGCCTCGTCCTTCTCGAACTTGGCCTTTTCTCTCCAGAGCAGGTTCTGATATTCCATGGCGTCGAAGTAATTGGGACGGATTTCGATCGCCTTGTCCAGGCTGGTCAATCCCTCTTCGATCATCGCCAGTGCCTGCGTCTTTTCCTCAGGGCTCATGTATTCCACGTTTTCGCCCTGGACCCCGGTTTTCTCGAAGACGTCGTCGAAATCGATCACCGCGATGCGGTAGTACGCCTCGGCGTTTTGAGGATTGGCCTGCAGAACCTTGTTGCACCACTCTTTGGATTCGGGATATTTTTTCAGCTGGTAATACAGGCTGGCGATGCTGAGCATCGCGTTGGTATAGGTCGAGCTAGCCGGGTCTTTGCTTCGCTCCACTACCTGCTTGAAAGTCTCGATGCCTTTCTGCGCCATTTCTTCGCTCTTGGGATCCGAGGATCCGGGAACGAACTGCGACGTGTACGCCGTCGCCAGATACATGCGCGCGGTTTCGAAATCCGGGTCCAGTTCCAGGGTCCGTTCGAAGAACTGGGCGGCCGCATCGTATTTCATCTCGGTGTACGCCTTCACTCCCTTGTTCAGCTTGTCCCTGGCTTCCAGCTTCTTCATGAAAGAGCACCCGGACATGGGAATGACTGCCATCACGAGCAGGACGGCTAGCCACTTGTTATTGAGCCTCATTGTGGCCTCCAAACTATAAGTTGAACTGAGTGCAAATCGGAATGTTCTATCGAATCTCTTCCGTTAACAAACCAATATCCTGAACCCCGGCTCCCTTTGCGATATCGATCACCTTCACCACATCGCCGTAGGGCAGCTTCGGGCTGGCGCTCACGAACATGTTCTTGTTCGCCCGCTTGCTGTAGATGTCCTGAAGCTTGGCACCCAGATCCGCAATCGTCGCCCGCTCCTGGTTGATGGCGATCTCTGCGGCCTCGCCGACAGACACCACGATGACGCTCGGATCGGGCGCGCCGCCCGGATCGGAGGTCTGCGGAACCTTCACATCCAGGTCCATCTGGCGAATGGGGGTGATAACCATGAAGATGATAAGCAGCACCAGCAGAATATCAATATACGGGGTGATATTGATATTCGCCATGGCACCCTTTTTACTGCCGACATTCATTGACATAATAGATCCCTTTCATATACCCAACAGGCAGGGCTTCGTCCCTCTTCCGCCTCACCGGATCCGGACGGACCGCAAAATACCCCATCCGGGCGCCGGCCCCCTCCTAAAGGGGCAACCGCCCCACCCGGACCGGTCCGCGGGATAAACCGGCGTCGCAACCCGATTCCGCAGACGTGCGGCAGAGCAACAGAGGAATGAACTGCTGCTCCCTACGAGGTCCCCTCCGGAAGCATCCGGAGGGGACCCCCATCTATTCTCTTTCCTTTTCAGCCATGAGGCCGATACGTTCTACCCCGGATCTGCGGACGCCATTGACGATCTGCACGACCCGTCCATAGGACAACGCGGTATCGGCTTTCAGGTAAATCGTCCGGTTGACCTCTCCCCCGGAAAACTTCTGCAGGAGGAAGTCATACAGTTCTTCATCGCCTATCTGCTTTTTGGCCAGATACAGCTTCCCTTCACGGTTCACCGCGATGACGACGGCTTCCTTACTGTCGGCTTCCGGCGCATCCAGAGGGTTTTTCGCCTTCGGGAGGTTCACGGTGATACCGCTTTGAAGGAGGGGTGTCGTGATCATGAAGATGATCAGCAGCACCAGCATGACATCGGCCATCGGCGTTACGTTGATTTCCGCAACGACGCCGCTTTGACCCAACCCTCGTTTAGCCACGCGTTTCTCCCCGTCTCTTGGTCAAGAAGAAGTCGATCAATTCCGAAGAGGAATTGTCCATTTCAACGGTGAAAGTCTCGACCTTGTTGGTGAAATAGTTGAACGCCCACACGGCCGGAACGGCCACGAACAACCCCATGGCGGTGGTGATCAGCGCTTCGGCGATACCGCCGGCGACCGCCGCAATACCCGCGGTCTCCTCGGTCTTCATGCCCATGAAGGCGTTGATGATACCGACCGTGGTTCCGAACAGACCCACGAAGGGGGCCGTAGACCCGATCGTCGCCAGGCCGCCGAGGCCGCGTTTGAGGTCTTCGATCTGGATCGCGGTCGCCCGTTCCAGCGACCTGCGGGATGCATCGATGGTCTCGCCCGGAATATCCTTGCTCTTGGCATGGGCCTGGAGTTCATGCAGGCCGGACACAAGGACTTTTGCCAGATGGCTCTTGTTGTATTGTTCGCCCAGGGCGATTGCCTCGTCGATCTTTCCCTCTCTAAGGCATTCGGCCACGGCGGGGGTGAAAAGTCTGGATTGTTTGCGAGCCGCCCGGTAAATAAGCCATCTTTCGATCATCACGCCTATGGAATAGGCGGAGAGGATGAAAAGAAGGATTACCACACCCTTGGCCACCCAGCCCATTGATTGCCACATTTCAAGAAGATTGATTTGTCCCATCGAGTTTCTAACCTCCGAGTGATATTTGGGAAACTATTTCAAGTTGAAAAATACTGTAACGTTTGCGATCACGGGGACCGGCTCCCCGTTCAAGAGAGTCGGCGAGTATTTCCACTGCTTCACGGCGCTGGTTGCCGCGTCATTCAGCAGAGGGTGACCCTTGGTAACGCGGATGTCGGTAACATTGCCTTCTTCATCAACAGTCACTACGAGAACAACCTGACCCTGTACACGTGCGCGCTTTGCCAGTTCAGGATACGCAGGCTCCACTCTCCGGATCAGCTTGGATTCCTGAACGTTGCCGCCTACCCGGATCGGATCGCGCTTCACGGGCTTCGGCGGCGGGGGAGGTGCGGACGGCGCGACGCTCGAAAGCAGGCCTCCGACCACGCCTCCCGGGACTCCTCCGGCGACTCCGCCGGAGACCCCTCCGGCGATTCCACCGACGATATTGCTCACCCCGATCACGGGGGCATCATCCACGGGCGGCGGAATTTCCTTGGGGATTTCGGTTGGAGCCACAAACTGGTTCGGGTCCACCACGGCAGCTTTCGGAACGGCCCTGACGTTGGTCGGCGGCGGCGGCGGCGGCGGCGGTGGCGGGGGCGGCGGCGGCGGAGCGATCAGGAACGTCAGCAGTTCGCTCTCCGGCAGCACATTGAAAAACACCAGCGGCAGGATGACAATGACCACGATCAGCACGAAGTGCAGGATGATCGAAAGAATCATCGTCAAAAGCCGCTTGGCTGGATTTGTTTTGTTTAGTTGATCTGCATCTTCAAACATATATCCCCCTCGCAAACTATCCGTAGGCCTTAGGAGCAGACGAAGCTAGCTGCGGCGTTCATTTTTAAGGCCCCGATCTTAATATCGCGTCGGAAAAACTGTCAAGACATTTCTGGCGCGCATTTCCGTGATTCGCAAACATTTTCGCGCCCGATGCCGCGGCGCGCGCGGAACCTCCTAATTGGCGCTCTTCCTGGACTGCTGCTCGGTCGAGCGGTACCACCACTCCACGACCGTGGACGCCAGCGCGATCGTGGAATAAGAGCCGATAATGATGCCTATGGTGAGGGCGAACGAGAAGCCGTTGAGCACCTCGCCGCCGAACAGGAACAGGCAGAACACGGCGATGAAAGTGAATCCGGAGGTCATGACGGTCCGGGAGAGCGTCTGGTTGACGCTGAGATTCAGGACCCGGTGAATGGATTCCTTGCGCATGATCCTGAGGTTTTCCCGAACCCGGTCGAAAATCACGATCGTGTCGTTGACGGAATACCCTACCAGCGTCAATAGCGCCGCGATCACGGTCAGGGAGATCTCCTTCTGCGTGAGCGCGAACAGGCCGAGCGTGATCGCCACGTCATGCACCAGCGCCAGGATGGCCGCCACGCCGTAGATCGGCTTGAAGCGGAAGGCGATGTAGACCAGCATGCCGATGAACGACAGCCCGATCGCCAGTGTCGCCCGCCGCCTCAGGTCCGATCCCGCGACCGCGCCGATGGTCTCGTTCCCGATCACGGTGAACGGGCCCGCGTAGTACTTGTCTTTGAGGCCGCCGATCACGGCCGGCGACGCCCCGGCCTTGCCCAGGTCGTCCAGGGACGACACCAGGCCCCCCCGGGTCTCGTCGCGGTAATCCTTCAGGGACTGCGCCAGCTTCGCGTAGTAGTCGTCCACTTCCTGGGTCGTCTTGTTCTGGCTCCCGAGGTTGTCCGGATCCGTGTCCAGCAGGTGCTGGTTCAGCGCGTCCAGCCCCGAGTTGTTGAAGTCGGCCTTTTGCGTGCCGGCGTTGTCGGGATCGAACTCCCTGCGCAGCGCGTTCAATATCCGCTGCTTGCCTTCCTGAACGTCCGTCTGTTCGCTCTGGGCCGGCATCTGCATCCGCACGACCACCTGGTTCTTGGAGGGCTGGTCGTACCGCTGGATCGTGGGCGCCGATGCCGCTTCCGATTTCAGGGCCTCGCGGATCCGGTCCAGGTCCGGCGTCTGCAGGAACTTGATGAAGACGACCCTGCCGCCGGTGAAATCGATCCCGTAGTTCAGCCCGCCGTGCAGGAAGTAGGCGGCGACGCCCAGCAGCAGCAGGAAGGTGGAAATGCCGGCGAACCACCACTTTTTACCCAACCAGTCGATTGAAGTCTGTTTGAAGAGTTCCACAACCAATCCCTCAGATGGGCGAACCGGAATCGCTCAGTCACTTTGACCCCGTCCGGCGCCGTTAAGTTCCCCTAAATGGACAGTGTCTCGACCCGGCGGCTCCCGAGCACCCATTCGAAAATCCGGTGCGACATGTAGACGGCCGTGAACATGTTTGCCAGGAGCCCGACCGTCAGAGTCACGGCGAAGCCCCGGATCGGCCCGGTGCCGAACTGGAACAGGAACGCCGCGGCGATGAGGGTCGTGACGTTGGAGTCGAAGATGGTCCAGAACACCTTGCCGAATCCCATATCGACGGCGGCCCGGACGGTCTTGCCGGCGCGCAGTTCCTCGCGGATTCTCTCGAAGATGAGGATGTTGGCGTCGACGGCCATGCCGATCGTCAGGATGATGCCGGCGATGCCCGGAAGCGTGAGCGTCGCGCCCACTGCCCCCATGAATCCCATGAGGATGATCAGGTTGGCGATCAGGCACGCGACGGCGTTCCAGCCCGATTGTTTGTAGTACACGAGCATGCCGAGGACGATGAGCCCGAAACCGATGAGCGACGCGTAGATGCCCGATTTGATCGAGTCGTTGCCCAGCGAGGCCCCCACGCTCTGTTCGTGCAGCACCTTCAGCGACGCCGGAAGTGCGCCCGACCGCAGCAGCAGGGCCAGGTCGTCCGCCTGCTGGGCCGTGAAGCTGCCGTGGATGATGCCTTCGGATTCGATGCGCTCGTTGATGACCGGGGCCGAACTCACCCTGCCGTCCAGCACGATCGCCAGCTTTTCCCCCACGTGCCGTTCGGTAGCCATGGCGAAGAGCTTCGACCCGTCCGAGGTGAGGAAGAAGCCGACGGCGGGCCGGTTGTTGGCATCGGAGCTCTTGCGCGCCGTCTTCAGGTCCTTCCCCGTGATCACGGGAGTCTTGCTGACGATCAGGTATTCCAGCCGCGTCTGCTCGCCGCGGTCCTCGCGATACGGAAGGATTTCATACCCGTCGGCGATCTTGCCGCCGCTCGCGGCGACCGCCGATTCCACGCTGCTGTACGGGTTCGCCTGGTCCTTCTTCACGAGCCGGAGCTCCAGCTGCGCCGTATTTTCGATCAGGCTTTTCACGCGGTCGGGATCGTCGATGCCCGGGAGCTCGACGATGATCTGGTCGTCCACTTCCTGCCCGCTGCGGCCGTAGATCTGCAGGATGGGCTCCGTCACGCCGAGCGCATCCACGCGCCTCCGGATGGTCTCCAGAGCCTGGCGCACCGTCGATTCCTGCGCGTCGCGCACGTAGTTGCCCAGCAGGGTCAGAGCGAAACTCGTCTTGCCCTCCTGCGTGGTGCTGCGCAGCGCGTATTTCCGGTCGTAGGTCGATTCCAGATACGTCCGCACTTCGTTGGCCCTGGCGGAGTCGATCCCGGCCACTTCCAGCGCGCGGCCGCCGCCCTTTTTCGAGCCGTCGAAAGGAATGTTCTTCGATCTCAGCTCCTGCGAGATCCGCTCGGCATCCTGGAAGAGCTCCTGGTTGATCGCGTCCTCCGTCACCACCTGCAGGACGAGGTGAATGCCTCCTTTGAGGTCGAGGCCCAGGTTGAGCCGCGAAAGCAGGCCGGCGCCCTTTTCTCTCGGACTAACGAAATACCAGGCGCAAATCGCCAGGAGCACGAGGATTAAGATGATTTTCCATCTTAAGTTCTTCTGCATAAGTCACCCGTGAATGCTTCGAAAAATGCGTGAATGCATGGCCGAGTATCGGGTGCCGGTCTCCCGCCGGCAGGCCTGCCCCGGCCGCCGGTCCGTTTCCCGGATCCCGGCACGCTTCCGCCGCTGCCCAGCCCCCGGACGGGCGGTTGGCCACCCTAGCTCGCGGCCGGCTCGTCGGGACCCTGGAGGCCCGCGATGGCGCTCTTCGCCACCTCGATCTTGACCTGGTCCGCGATCTTCAAAATGAAGGTCTTGTCCTTCACCCCGGCGATCTGGCCGTAGATGCCCGAACCGGTGATCACCTTGTCGCCGTTTTTGAGCGCCGCGATCATGGCCTCCACCTTCTTCTGCCTCTTCTTCATGGGCATGAAAATCAGGAGGTAAAAGATGACGACGACGATCAGGAGCGGGGCGAACTGGATCAGGGCATTCGACTGAGAGGCGTTTTGCAACAACAGGATGGGGTTTTCCATTTGCACCTTTTTCTATCCCTCGGAGTGTTCAGGAGACGTAATTTTATGGATGAATCCGCGCCGTCTACCCCCCGGAATCCGCGGGACGGCATGCATCCCCTTTCTCCACAAACTTCAGCCACTTACCCGAAAAATCGAGTCCGATAGAGTCTCTTATTTTGCGCATCATGTCAAGATAAAAGGTCACGTTGTGGATCGTGTTGTAGACCGCGGACAGGTGCTCTCCCGCCAGGAAAAGGTGCCTCAGGTAGGCGCGGGAATACCGCCGGCAGGTCGGGCACGGGCACTCGGGATCCAGGGGACCCGGATCGCCGGCGTACATGGCGTTTTTGATCAACAGCTTCCCCTGGCTGGTAAACAGGCACCCGTTCCGGGCGTTGCGCGTCGGGAGGACGCAGTCGAACATGTCCACCCCCATGGCGACGCACCGGATGAGGTCCTCCGGGGTGCCCACCCCCATCAGGTACCGCGGCTTTTCCCGGCTCAGGTGAGGCAGCGTGCTCTCCACGATTTCGTACATCACGTCCTTCGGCTCGCCGACGCTCAACCCTCCCACTGCCAATCCCGGAA
>CAZTHE010000135.1:0-10813 GCA_964613495.1 uncultured Acidobacteriota bacterium
GGTTGCAACTAACACATTACCACCAGAGGGGCGCCCTTTTATTATGCGTGGCTCCCTCTTCCGTGAAATCCGTGTTAATCCGTGGCTCCCTTCGGGGCTGGGTATAACGAGTTCACGCCCTGGGCCGCGAACTACCCGCATGCCGGTTTTCAGGTCGTTCACCCCGGCAATTACCAGGAATTCATCCTCTGACATAGAGACGTTGAACGTTCAACGTGACGCAATCCAACGTCGAACGCCGCTTCACAAACGCGGCGGCGGGTATTAGATTAGAAACATGAGTTCCGGATCGGGAATCCCCCCCGCGTAATGCACATTCGCGGAGCGCCTTTTTCGCGGAAACCCGGCCGGCCAACCGATCCGGACCGAGGGGAGGAACGTTCCGCATGCCGTTACAATCCGCCGCGCCCGGCCAGAACATCAAAGTTCCTTCAGGACGCCTGGCCGCGCTTTCGCCGCGCGCCTGGCTCCGGCGCTCCATCCGGCACGGCGAGGAACGGATCGCCGGCCTCATGGTCCTGTATGCCGCCGGTCTGCTGTGCCTGTATTACATCCTGAAGCCGATGCGCAGCGCCCTGTTTCTGAAGGACCTGCCGGCGCGCGACCTCCCGAACGCCTACCTGCTGGCGGCGGTGCTGGCCGCTCCCCTCGTGCTTCTAACCTACAAATGCGGCCGCAGGCTCTCGGTGATCGCCCTCATCACGGCGACGAACGCGGCGGTCCTCGGGTGCCTCCTCTTCTTCCGTTGGGCCGTGAGCGCCGGGATCCCCTGGCTGCCCTATTTGTATTTCGCCTTCGTGCAGGTCATCCCGGTGCTCTGCATCGCGCAGTTCTGGCTGCTTGCCGGGTATATATTCGACGGGAGGCAGGCGAAGCGCATCTTCGGCTTTCTCGGCGCGGGCGCCATCATCGGCTCGATCGCGGGGAGTGTGGTCACCGACCTGCTGCATCACTACAGCATGACGGCGATGCTGACCATCTGCGCGGTCCTGTGCGCCGCCCTGACGGCGCTCGCCCGCGTGGCCTGGAACTACCGCCGGCCGGACCTCGACACGGCCCGCGAGTCCGGCGGCGGTCCCGATGCGGCGGACCGGGGCGCCGGACTGCTGCACACCGTCTTCGGGTCGCGGCTGCTGCGGCTCATGGTCCTGATCGTTTTTCTGACGATGATCGCCTCGCAGATCGCCGACTGGCAGGTCGACTACGCCGCGCAGGAGCATTACGGGCACCTGCCGAAACCGGCCATGGAGCAGGAAATCAAGGCTTTCCGGGCCCGGTTCAACTGGATCACGAACCTGATCGGCCTCGTGCTCCAGCTCTGCCTGACCGGCGCCCTGATCCGGTGGACGGGCATCGCCGGCTCGATTCTGTTCCTGCCCGTCAGCCTCGGGCTCACGTCCCTGGGCGTCCTGTTCGCCCCGTCGCTGGCGACGGCCACGGCCTCGCTCGGGTGCAGCTCCGTCTTCCGGTACTCCGTCCACCGCGCCGGAAGCGAACTGCTCTTCCTTCCCCTCTCCCCCCCGCAGCGCAAACGGGTCAAGCTGTTCGTCGACGTGTTCGCAGACCGCATCGGGAGAGCCGTGGCCGCGTTCATCATCCTCGCGCTGACGACGCGGGCGCTGCCGATCGGCCTGCCTGGCACCGCCTCCGTCGTCGTGCTCCTCGCCCTCGGCTGCGTCCTGTGCAGCGTCCGCCTGCACCGCGGATACGTGGACGCCTTCCGCCGGCAGCTGGTCCGCCGCGAAGTCGACCTCTCCGAAGTCAACCGGTACGTCACCGACGCGGCGTCGTTGCGGCTGCTGATCTCCATGCTCAAAAGCCGGACGGAGCGGCAGATCCTGTATTCCCTCGGGTTGCTGCAATCGGCCCGCAACTTCGATTTTTCCGCCGAACTGCTGCCGCTGCTCGAGCACCCGTCCGCCTTCGTGCGGGAGGAGGCCGTCCGCACCCTGCATGCGCTGCCGGGAAACCATGAACAAGCCCTGGAGCCGCTGCTCCGGGACCCGTCGGACGGGGTCCGCAACGCGGCCGTCGAATACCTGTGCATGCACGACCCTGCCGGAACCCGCGAAAAACTCCGCGAACTGCTGGACCGGCCCGATCCGGACATCCGGCTGGCGGCAGCGCGGTGCGCCGCCCGCCAGCCGGAGACGGTCTTTTTCCCGTCGATGGACCTCATCCACGGCCTGCTCGGACTCGTCGGCTCCCGGAAAACCGAGGCGAACGAGGTCGCCGCGCAGCTCGCGGCGCGCCGTCCCGCGGTGGACTCCGTCCCCCTGCTGCGCCGGCTGATGCGCGACCCGAACCGGCGCATCGCCGCGAGCGCCGTCGCCGCCGCCGGCAGGGCCGGCCATACGCAACTGGTGCCCGACATCCTGTCGCTGCTGTCCGATCCCGGCCTGAGGCCCGTCTCCCGGAAGACGCTCGCGGCCTTCGGGCCGAAAATCGTCCCCTTCCTGGCCGCGGCGCTGGACGACGGGAATGCGGAAGCCGCCGTCCGGCTCGAAATCCCCTGGATTCTCGGCCGCCTGCAGGATCCGCACGCCGCCAGGGTTCTCGTGCACAACCTCACCGCAGTGGATTTTCGGCTCCGGTACCGGATCGTCAAGGCCCTGAGCCGAATGCGTGCCGGCGCGCCCCGCCTTCCGGGACAAAGCCCGCTCGTCGACGTGCAGATCATGACGGAGCTCATGGCCTATTACGAAGGGCTCGCCATGGTGTCGGCCCTGCACCCGGCCGCGGGCGATCCGGGCGCGGCCCTTGTCGAAACGGCGCTGCGGGAGCGCATGGACCAGCAACTGGAGATGATTTTCCGGCTGCTTGGCCTGCGGTATCCGCAAAGGGACATTTATTTCGCCTATGCGGCGCTGAAAGGAACCCAGCCGGCCAAACGCGCCTCCGCCATCGAGTTTCTGGACAATATTCTCAGGAAGGACGTCAAGACGGTCATCCTGCCGCTATTGGAGGAAGAATCGCAGGAGCGGCTCCTGGGCCGGGCCGTCCGTCTTTTCCACGTCCGGATCCCCGACCGCGCCGGAGCCCTGAGCGCGCTCGTCGAGCAGCCGGACCCGTGGCTCCGGGCCTGCGCGCTGCATGCCGCCGGCGCGGCCCGCATCGCCGCTCTCGAGCCCTTCTGCCGCGCCGCTCTCGGAGACGCGGACATCCGGGTGCGCGAAACGGCCGAGTGGGCGCTCGGGCGTCTCTCCGGCAACGAACCGCCGAGCGCCCGCCCGAACGTGGGATCCGGGATCTGAGATCAGCGATCGGAGACCTGGAATCTGGAATTTGCTTCTATGCGTCCCGATCCGCTACATTTAAAGTAGCGGACCGGCGACGTGTCGGCCGAAGACAGGCGGAGGATCATGCTGACCAATCTTGAAAAGGTCCTCTTTCTCCAGAATGTCGATCTCTTCGCGGGGGTCACGCTGGAGCAACTGTCCTATGTCGCGGCCATCACGCAGGAAGTCGCCGTGCCGCGGGACCGCGGCCTTTACGCGGAGGGAGACCCGCCGGACGGCCTGTACGTGGTCGTGTCGGGATCCGTCCGCATGCGGCGGGCCGGAGCGGAGATCGACCGCATCGGACCCAACGCCACGTTCGGCGTCTGGGCCCTCTTCGACGACGCGCCCAGGCTGGCCACGGCCGAAACGGCGGAGGAATCGCGCCTGTTGTTCATCCCGCGCGAGGAGTTTTACGACGTGCTTTCCGACCACGTCGAGATCGTGGCCGGGCTGTTCAAGCACCTGGTCGAGCGCCTGAGGAGGCTGACGCTGGCCGCGGAGGACCGGGCGCCGCAAGGGAGGATGGCATGAATACGGGGAACGGGGCGCGTAAGACCAACGGATACCGCCCGACGGTGCTCGTCGTGGACGACGAGGAGCTCGTCACGGTGTCGCTGCGCAATCTCTTCCTGCTGCAGTCGGACTACCGGGTGGTCACCCACACGTCGCCGCTGGCCGCGCTGGCCGCGGCGAAGGGCACCCCGGTGGACCTGGTGATCACCGACTACCTCATGCCGGAAATGGACGGGATCACGTTCCTCTCCCGGCTGCGGGAGATTCAGCCGCAGGCCATCCGCGTGCTGCTGACCGGATACGCGGACAAGGAGAACGCCATCCGCGCCATCAACTCGGTGGGACTGTACCAGTACATCGAAAAGCCGTGGGACAACGACCACCTGCTCGTCGTGATCAGGAACGGGCTGGAGAAGAGGGCCCTGATCCGGGCCCTGGAAGACAAGATCGCGGAACTGGACGAAGCCCACGTCAGCCTGAAATCCATCCAGACCGAATTGATAAAGGCATTCATGTAAGAAGATCCGAGATGCGAGGTGCGAGATCGCAGGTCTCGGATTTCAGATTCCAGATTCCGGATTCCGGCTGAGGCGGTGTGACGCCGATCAGGGCAAGCGTGGATGGCGCGAACGAAGGATTATCGGAGACCGTTGGGCAATGCGAGATCCGAGATCGGTGATCCGCAATCCGGAACATGGAAACAGGGCGCTTATAGCGGCAGCGTACTGCGAGATTTTATGGGAATGACGATTGGACAGGGCGGCGCAGGCGCCCGGCCGCAACGGTTCCTCCGCATCCGGACTTCCGTTGCGGCCACAGCCATTCACTGCGTCCTACCGGTCTCTTTAGGGCAATGTCACCCTAGAACCGGACCACGACGCCGAACGCGAGCGACAAATTGTTCATCCCCTCTTCCCAGTGTTTCGTACGGATATAATCCGCCTGGATCAGGCGGATACCGAAGTTTTCGTTGACATTCACGTCCAGCCCGCCGCCCAGCGCAAACGCGAAAGCGCTGTCGGATCCCGCATCCACGCTCGCCGACTCACCCGCGGCCGATGCCTCGGAAGACAGCTCGGCCCTGTCGACACCGATCAGAAAATGAGCGAACGGGGTCACGGCTTCGCTCTGCCTCAATGCGAACCGGGGACCGACCAGGAACGAAAAATCGGAGTATTTGATCTTTATCGTTCCGTTGATATCTTCCGCGCTGAAACGGGCCTCAACGATGTCGCCCTTGTTGTATCTGAAGTCCGCCTCGATTCCCACGACATCCGTCGCGTTATAGGTAACGGAGCCCAGGAACCCTGCCTTAAGAAACTTCTTCGTTTCGAAGCTGTCCGGGTAAATCCCGAACTCGTACCAAATGTCGTCGAAATCGCTGGCGCTCATTTCGGGAAAGCCCACCCTCTCCAGCGCATACCCGCCAAACACCTCGACCTTCGGAACGTCCTGAGCAGCGGCAACGGCAACGAACAGCGAAAGCACAAAAACGGCACACAACAGTCTCCGCATAGTGTCTCCTTTGATCTTTGGTTTTTTGAGATTCGATAAATCAACAGCTTGAACCGCTAAATTCTACGGCAACTTTTTGATGATTACAATTTTTTTCATCGCATTACGGCGTAATACGGATCCATTAGTTCCTATTTGCTAGGGCTATGATCCTGCAAATCTTCCGGGCCGATGCGTCCGAAGCCTCTGCGCCCCGCATGCGTGGAATCGTGCGGAGCCGACCGGCCTCTTTTTTGCTGCCGCCGCCGATCCGCGAATGACCGGGAACGCAAACCAACATCCTTTGCCGGATGACCCGCGGCAAATCGCGGCAGCGGCAGACGGGCCTGCTGCGCGCCACACGTGCGACGGATCACGCGATGCGCCCCGCCGTCACCTGGCGCGGTCGATGCCGAAGTCGTAGGCGGGGAGGGCGTCGCCGAAGACGAGGAGGTATTCGCCCGGGGGAAGGTCCTTCTCCGGGGAGACGGAGTATGCGCCGTCGGCGTGTTCCAGCCGGCGCAGCCGGAAAACATCCTTCCTGTCGAAGCCTCCCTTGTTCCCGACGGTGACGTTGGAAAAGGACGTGGTCAGGACGCGCGAGTCCTTCTTCTTCCGCAGTCGGACGATGAGGGCGTCCTCTACCGTCCCGGCCTCCCGCAGGTAGAGCGTCGGTTTCCGCGCGGAGAGGCGAACGGCGGCAGCGGGTCCGGGACAGGTGAGGCGCATGCCCGTGTCGGTGTATCCGCCGGTGTACACGAACAGCCGGACGCCCCGCGCGTCGGCGCCCGAAATCTCCGCCGGGGAAAGCCGGACCCATCCCGTATCGACCTGGTGCAGGTACACTCCGGGCTCCGCGGGAACGCCGGCGTCGGGCGCCGGCGCCGCCGCCTGCAGGAAAAACAAAAGCATCAGGCCGAGTGGTATCATGGATGTATGAATTCCGGATTCCAGATGGTGGATCCGATCCACGCTGTCTGGAATCCGGAATTTGAAATCCGGAATCCCAATTTCATGCCGGTTTGTCCGCCTTGTCCAGATGGATCTGGAGCTGCGGGAACGGGATCTCGATGTTTTCGCGGTCGAATCGGTTCTTGATACGCCGCCGCAGTTCCCTCGCGACCATCCACTGCTTCAGCGGCAGCGTCTTGATCCGCACGCGGATGGCGACCTGGGAATCCGCCAGATCCTGGACGCCCATGACCTCGAGCGGTTCGAGAAGCAGCGGCGCATACCCGGCGTCCTCGCGCAGTTCCGCGCCGACCCCGGCCAGCACCTCCATCACGCGGTCCACGCTTTCCCCGTAAGCGACCCCCACGTCGACAACGCAGTAGGAGTATTCCTTCGTCTGGTTGGACACCTGCTTGATCTCCCCGTTCGGGAAGATGTGTACGGTCCCGTCGACGTCGCGCAGCACCGTCGTCCGAAGCCGCATGGTCTCGACCGTGCCCCCGAACCCGTTGATCCGCACATAGTCGCCCACGCGGATCTGGTCCTCGAAGATCAGGAAAAATCCGCTGATCACGTCGCGCACGAGGTTCTGCGCCCCGAAACCGACGGCGATGCCGGCGATGCCGGCCCCCGTGATGATCGGCGCGATGTTCATGCCGAACTCGCTCAGGATCATCATCACCGCCACGCCCGCCACGATGATGGCGGCCGTGCTCTTGATGATCTTGCCGAGCGTCTTCGCGCGCTTTTCCGCCTCGGACAGGACAGGGTCCTTGTCTTCGACCAGGCGCTCCATCTGCGCGACGCCGAGACCGACGATCTTGATGACGACGTAGGCGCCCGCGAGGATGCCGACGATGCGCATGAGCCGGATCCCCTCGCCGGCCAGGTTGATGCGCAGCACCTTCAGGACGAGGGCGGCCGCGATCAACCCGAACAGCACTGCGGACAGGGTGCGGAAATGCTGCAGGTATTTCTGCCAGCTTTCCCTGCCTTCGCCCGAAAGCACCAGGAGCGAGGACGTCAGCTTCGCCGACAGGAACGCCAGCACGCAAATCACGCAGACCTGCAGTCCCTGCCGCAGATACGCCGCAGCCTTGTCCGAAAGCGGCAGCCAGTGGCTCAGGCCGTACAGCACGGCGATGAGCACCACCGGCGTCATGAGGCTGTCCAGGTACCCGACGAACAGGTCGTCGAACCGGTTCTTCGTCTTTCGGGCCCAATGCCGGAGATAGCGCCCGATCACGAGCTTCGCGCAGCCGCCGGCGAGAAGCGCGATCAGGGGGAAGACGACATATCGGGCCTCGAAGCCAAGGTACGCGGTCAGCTTTTCCATAAACTCTCTCCCTGGTTTGCCAAAACAGCATCGTACCATTCCGCCGCGGCGCAGCCTACTCTTTACGGACAGCCTGCGGGACGCCCGGGCCGCCGGCCATGTCCGCCCCCCTGCCCTCCCGCCCCCGGAGCTGCGCGCAATCGTTGTGTTACGGATCCGCCCGGACTCTGGTATATTGGGCACCACACGCTCATGGTTTCCGGCCATTCACGCAAGACCGGGGCGGGAAACGGGGCGTACGACGCAGCGCGGCAGGCGGAACCGGACGCAATTATGTATACCGACTACTTCAAGCTGAGCGAACCCCCGTTCTCCCTGACCCCGGACCCGCGCTTCCTCTTCATGAGCGAGCGGCACCGCGAGGGCCTGGCACACCTGTTCTACGGCGTGAAGCAGCCCGGCGGTTTCGTTCAGCTGACGGGCGATGTCGGGTCGGGGAAAACCACCCTCTGCCGGTGCCTGGTCAAACAGCTTCCGCCCGCGACCGACATCGCCATGATCCTGAACCCCCGGCTGACCGTCGTCGAACTGCTGGCCACGGTGTGCGACGAGCTCGGGGTCCCCTATCCCGCCGAGACCGCCAGCGTCAAGGTCCTCGTCGACGCGCTGAACCAGCGGTTGCTGGAATCCCATGCCGGCGGGCGGCGGACGGTGCTCCTGATCGACGAGGCGCAGAACCTGAGCGAGGACGTGCTGGAACAGATCCGCCTGCTGACCAACCTGGAGACGTCGAAGGAAAAGCTCCTGCAGATCATCCTGATCGGGCAGCCGGAACTTCTCTCGATCCTGATGCGCCGAAGGCTCCGGCAGCTGGCCCAGCGCATCACCGCCCGTTACCACCTCCTCCCCCTGTCGCGGCGCGACACCTGCGATTACATCCGGCACCGCCTGCTGGTGGCAGGCAGGAACGAGCCCCTGTTCACGCGGCGGGCGATGCACAGCGTCTACCGGCGCTCGCGCGGCGTGCCCCGGGCGATCAACATCATCTGCGACCGGGCGCTTCTCGGCGCCTACGCGATGGGCAAGCGCCGGATCGGCGCGGGCATCGTGCGGCGCGCGAGCCGCGAGACGCGCGGGGCGGTTCCGTGGACCCGGCGCCTCCGTCCCTCGTGGGTTGCCGCTGCCGCGGCCCTGGCCGCGCTGATGCTCCTGGCCGCCATCCTGTTCGCGCCGGACAGCCTCTCCTTCTTCCGCGAGAAGGCCGCCGCCTTGATGGGGCGAGACGCGCCGCCGCCCGCAACAAAGGCCGCGCGGGTCGCCGCGCCTTCCGCCACTGCAACCCCGGGATCGATTCCTGCCGGAGCGGTTCCCGGTAGCAGTCTCGCCGGCCCGCCGGAAGCCGCTCCTTCCGGAGGCGCGGCCCCCGCGCCCGCATCGGCAGAAAGCGGCGCTTCCCCGGAGTTGCCGCCGTCGCTGCGGGAACTCGTCCGGGTCCTCGAGGGAACGCCGTCGGCCGGCAAAGGCGAATACGGATTCGCCAACCTCTATGTGGAAATGGGCTTGAAGCTCCCGCCGAATCCCTCCGACCTGGGATGCGGCGACGTCCGCGCGAGGGGGTATGCATGCCTGCCCGAGAAAGGCACCTGGAACAAGCTGCGCCGGTATGACCTTCCGGCGCTTCTCGAAATCGCCATGCCGGACGGGTCGAAACGCCGCGTCGCCCTGGTGCGCCTGGCCGGAGAACGGGCGACGCTCGCGGTCGGGAAATGGGAGCAATCCTTCGCCCCGTCGGAAATCAGCCGGGTGTGGGACGGTTCGTTCATCCTCGTGTGGAAACCTCCCTTCCCGCTCCGTCAGCTTTCGCTCGGCGACAGCGGAAGTTCCGTCGCCTGGGTGCGCCGTTCGCTCGACGCCCTGGACGGCCGGGACGCTCCCGCCGGGGAGCCCGAACTCTTCGACGAAGACCTGAGGGAACGCGTGCTGGAGTTTCAGCGCACCCAGTCCCTGATCCGTGACGGGCTCGTCGGAAGCGAGACGCTGGTGCGGCTAACCCTCGCGCTTCAGGGTGAAAAGGCCCCGTCCCTGTCCCGCCGCACCCGTACATAGGGAGGAAACGGACGCCATGTCGTATATTCTCGACGCACTGAAGAAAGCCGAGAGGGAGCGCGATATCCGGAAGGTGCCCACTCTGATGGTCGAGCACGACTCCCGGAAGACTCAGACGCGAAGGCTCTGGTTCATCCTCGGGTTGGTCGCCACCGGCGTCGCGTCGGCCGTCCTGCTCACGGTGCTATTTCAAAAAATTGCCGGCCCGCCGGCCGCAACCCCGCCCGCCTCCGTGTCGGCTCCGGCCGCTCCCGCTCCGCGCGCCGCTCAATCGGGCGCCTCTCTGCCCGGCCCCGTCGCGTCCGCCCGGAGGCCCGCCGGACAGGAATCCCGGTCCCGGCCCGCCGGATCCGCGCCCGCGCTGCCGGCCGTCACACAACCCGACCCGTCGCGCTATGCCGGCGCGGAGAGGCTCGATCCGGAGCGCATCCGGGAAATCGCCCAGTGGATGGCCGAGGCGTCCCGCCGGGACGAGGGTGACGAGGAAATCCCGCCGCCGGTCGAACCGTCCCGCCGGCAGCGCCGGCTGGTCCCGGGCGAAATATCCGAGCCCGTCGCCCGGCCGGAAACGCCGGCCGCGCCGCCGCAGCCCGTGACGCTAAAGGAAGCGGCGGCGGACATGGTGCTGAGCATCCTGGTGTACGACGACAATCCCGCCGACCGGATGGTGTTCATCGACGGCAGGAAGTACGTCGAAGGGGACTACATCGACGACAAGTATTTTCTGGAAAGCATCGCGCTGGAAGGCGCCACGCTGACCTACCACGCAGAGCGCGTCCTGCTGCGCCCCAGGGCCCGATAGTTTGCGGTGTCCGGCCCCGAAGGGAGCCACGGATTAACACGGATTTCACGGAAGAGGAGCCACGGATTTAGGGTGCCGAAGGCACCCCACAGCGGATGCGCCAATCGGGGAAATGCGGGCGCAGGGTGCCGAAGGCACCACACAGCAAAGCCCGGGGTGACGGAGCCTGCGGAGCGGGCGACGGAACCCCGGGTAGGAATTGGCAAACGGAGAGAGTCCTGAAAGGACGACACAGCCTGTGTCGTCCCTGCGGGACTCGCATCCTTTATACGGCCTGACCCGGGGTTCCGGCCGCTATGGCGGCCTCCACCCCGGGCTTTGCTGTGCCGCGCCTGCGGCGCTGGAACGGGCCCGGGTGCCCCAACCACGCGCCTGCGGCGCTGGAACGGG
>CAZTHE010000136.1:0-5893 GCA_964613495.1 uncultured Acidobacteriota bacterium
GGTTGCAACTAACACATTACCACCAGAGGGGCGCCCTTTTATTATGCGTGGCTTCCCTACGGCATGTTCGAGTACTCCAGTTCCTCGACCGTCTCCCAGACGCGGCGCTCCGCTTCATAGGCGGCGTGTTCGACCCGGCTGTTTCCGTCGAAAATCATCGACGCCCGCCCTTCCGAATACTCCGGCCACGCCCCCAGGCGCGCCGATGACGGGTCGCCGCTGCGCGCGAAGCTCACCCACGCGTCCTGCATCTCCGCCGAAAGCTTCTCCGCCCCGGGACCGCTGCCGCCGAAGGACGCGTCGTAGTTGCCGAAGACGAAGCCGACCTCCAGCGCGTGGCACGCCCCGAGTTTCCCTTCGGCGGCCGGGGATTTCCAGCAGAACAGGTAGTTGTATCCCCCCGCCGCGTGCCGGCATTGCGCCTCCGCGATGCGCAAGGCCGTCTTGCGGAACATGACGTCGGTGCTGAGCGCCGAATAGATCTCGAAAGGCGTCACGCTATCGCCGCGCCCGCGCCGCGCTTCGCGGTATGCGGCGATCAGGCGGTCGACGTCCCTCGCCGCCACGAAACGCGCCGCCGCCGCGCGAAGCCCTTCCTCGTCCATCCGGTACAGCCGCGGATTCATCATCGAGAAGAGCTTGTCCTCCTCGAGGTTGCACCCGATCACGGTCGGCACCCGGAATCCCAGTCCCGCCTCCATCGACGCGAGCGGCATCGCCGGCATCACCGTCCCGTCCGCCACCGGAATGAACGGGGCGCCTCCCTGCCCCGTCTTGGCCGCGACCTTCTTCTGCGCCCGGAGCATCCGGTCCGGCGGAAGGCCCCGCAGCGCGGCAACGTCCCGCGTACTCACCTCCAGCGTGCTCAAAAACTCGCCCGCGAGTTCCACCGACATGCCCAGCGGACGGGCCATCTCGCCCACCGGGCTTTCCAGGACCGCCTTGTGGAACAGGCCCCGGGCCTCGGGAAAATTCAGCAGGCAGCCGACGCTCATGGCGCCGGCGGATTCGCCGAATACCGTGACGTTGTCCGGGTCGCCGCCGAAGGCCGCGACGTTTTCCTTCACCCACCGGAGCGCCGCCACCTGGTCCTGCAGCCCTTCGTTCCCCGTGGCGGGGATTCTGCCTCCCGTCAATTCTTTCAAATTCAGGAATCCCAGGGCCCCCAGACGGTAGTTGAGGGTGACGAGAACGATACCGCCGTTTGCGGCCAGCGTGCCCGTCGTGTAGCTCCGCGACGAGCCGGATCCCATGCAGAACGCCCCGCCGTGGATCCAAACCATGACCGGGCGGCGCGCGCCGTCCGCGGCCGGTGTGAAGACGTTCAGGTACAGGCAGTCCTCGCTCTGCGGTTCCGGTTTTTCGGCCAGTCCGGGGAAAGGCAGGACGTTCTGCGGCGCAATCGTCCCGAACGAGCCGGCCGGCCTCACCCCCGTCCACGGCTCGCAAGGCTGCGGCGGCAGCCATCTGCGGTCGCCCACGGGGGGCGCCGCATAGGGAATCCCCTTGAATGCAGCCAGATTGTGCACGATCGCACCCTCCACGCGCCCGCTTGCGGTTTCCACAACCAAACTTCCCTGCATCGCCATCCTGCGTCGCTCCCCGGTCATTTCAACAGTGGATTTTTCACGGCATACCGCGACAAAATAGCACAATTACCGGCGAGTACCGACAGGAGGACGCATATTTTTCGCTTGTGCGCGGTACGCTAATGCCTATAAGGTTCTGACGACGGGCTCGCCCGCCGTCCGGCAGGCTCGAGACCTGTCCGGAAAGAAGAGGTTTCGCAGACTTCAGGGCAAAATCGGACGCCGCTTTTGGCCGGAAATCCGGGAGGGACCCATGGATCCACGGGAAAAAGAGAAGCAGACTGGAACGGAACTTAATCCATATCGGCAGCCCGAAGAAGAACCCGGCGGTTTCGCCGGATTTTTCCGGGGCCTTGCGGCCAACTGGAAGCTGAAAGGAATACTGATCCTTGTGCTGCTGCTCGCCGCGATGTACGGCTGGAGAAACCTCTCCGTCAGGAGGATCGAAAAGGAGACGAAACAACAGGCGGCGCAGATCACCGAGGCCACCGGCGAACGCCTCCTCGAAAAAAACCGCGCCCTGCTGCGCATGACCTCCATCCCCCTGTCCTGGGTCGTGCGCATGGAAATGCCGAAGGGCAATTATGACAATATCGATCAATACTTCAAACAGATCATCAAAGAAGATAATTTCAAAGTGATCCTGCTGGCGGGCGTCGATGGAAAGATCATCGTCTCCACGGACCGCCGGATGGAGGGGGCGAATTTTTCGGAATACTACCCTGCCGATCTCCTGGAGCAGTATGAGACCACGGTTCGCGAGCTCAACGAGCAGGACCTGATCGTGGTCACCCCGGTCATAGGCCTGACGGCCAAGCTCGGGACACTCGTCATGGCCTACCCCGTCAGGGAAGCGGAAGCCCCGGTGAAGGCGAAATAAAATCCGAGATCCGAGATCCGAAATCTGGAATCTGAAATCTGGAATCTGCAATCAATGTATCTGTGCATCCGCCGTATTAGCGCCATGAACGATGCGGGCTAGACGGACGTTCGAGAGGATACGATGTTACTGGTTCTCGTGCTGCTGGCGCTGGCGGTTTACCTCTTCGTCACGGAAAAACTCCCGGTCGACCTGGTGGCCCTGCTCATCATGGCGACGCTGCTATTGACGGGCATCATCACGCCCGAGGAAGGCATCGCCGGCTTCAGCAATACGGCCACGGTCACGGTCGGCGCGATGTTCATCCTCAGCGCCGGCCTCTTCCGCACCGGCGCGGTCAACGTCTTCGGCCTCTTCCTGTCCAGGGCCGGCCGGCGCAGTTTCTGGCTCGCCCTGGTCGTCATGATGGTCCTGGTCGGCGGCCTCTCGGCTTTCGTCAACAACACCGCCGTGGTCGCCATTTTCCTCCCGATCGTTCTCGGCATGTCGCGCCAGCTCAAGATCAGCGCGTCCAGGCTGCTCATGCCGCTGTCCTTCTCCTCGATGTTCGGGGGCGTCTGCACCCTGATCGGCACATCGACCAACATCCTGGTGAGTTCCATCGCGGAACGCTACGGCGTGCGCCCTTTCGGCATGTTTGAATTCACGGGTTTCGGGCTGCTCCTGTTCGTAGCGGGAATCCTTTACATGATCGCGGCCGGAGTCAAACTGGTCCCCGACCGGCGCGCCGATGAGGACCTGTCGAAGGATTTCGGCATGGGCGAATACACCATCGAGATTCACCTCGACCCGGGCTCCCGGTCCATCGGCAGCAGTCCGGTCGAATCGCCGCTTTTGCGCAACCTGGAACTGAGCGGCATCCAGGTGATCCGGGCCGAAGAGGTTCTGGACCTGCCGCCGGACCGCATCGCCCTGCAGGCCAACGACACGCTGCGGGTCCGCTGCGACCTCGAGTGCGTCCAGAAGCTGAAGGAACGCAAAAACGCGGAGATCGAATCTCCCGCGGGAACGGATCAGAAACCCTCACCGGAAGAACATGCCGTCTTCGTGGAAGCGGTGCTGGCGCCCAATTCGCCGCTGCTGGGAAGGACCCTGCGGGAAGCGGATTTCGACCTGCTGTACGGCGCGACCGCCCGCGCGATCCGCCACGGCGGCCGCGCGACGCACACGAACGTCGAGACCAGGCGCCTGCGCTCGGGCGACGTCCTGCTGATCGAGACCCGGCCGTCGCTGCTCAACCAGTTGAGGAAAAACGGGGCCTTCGTGGTGGTCTCGGAAATGGAGACGCCCGTGTTCCGGAAGGGCAAGATCCTGACCGCCGTGGCCATCATCGCCGCCGTCATCGCTTCCGCCGCCCTCGGCGTGCTGCCCATCGTTGTCAGTGCCATCGCCGGGTGCGTCCTGCTGATCCTGACCGACTGCATCACGCTGGAAGAGGCCTACAAGGCGATCGAATGGAAAGTCATCTTCCTGCTGGCGGGCGTCCTGACACTCGGGACCGCACTCGAAAAGACGGGGGCGGCCGCATTCATCGCCGAGACGCTCGCATCCTCGGTCGGGGTGCTGGGGCCGACGGCCCTGGTCTCCGTCTTTTACCTGATGACGTCGCTATTGACCGAGACCATGTCCAACAACGCCACCGCTGCGCTTCTGACGCCCGTGGCCATCGTCACGGCCGCTTCCCTGAACGTCAGCCCGCGGCCGTTCCTCATGGCCGTCGCCTATGCGGCGTCCGCCAGCTTCATGACGCCGGTTGGGTACCAGACCAACACGCTGATCTACGGGCCCGGCCGCTACAAGTTCAGCGACTACCTGAAGGTCGGGGCGCCGCTCAACCTCCTGTTCTGGATCCTGGCGACGATTTTCATCCCCAGGTTCTGGCCTTTTTAATACGGGAACCCTCATGGAAAAATTCTGGGAAATCTGGAACGCGGGAGCCGCCACGGTCTCCCGTCCGCTGCTGAAGTTCGGCGGAATGCAGCTGTCGCTCCGGACGATCCTGTACGTGATCGTGTTCGGCGTCCTGCTCGTCTACGTCTCGAGGAAACTCACGACCCTGCTCTCGGAGCGCGTGCTGGCGAGAAAAAACATCGACATCGGCGTCCGCCAGGCGACGGTGACCATCCTGCGCTACGTGCTGATCACGGCGGGATTCATCATCCTCCTGCAGACGGCCGGCATCGACCTGACGGCGCTGAACGTCCTGGCCGGCGCGGTCGGCATCGGCGTCGGCTTCGGCCTGCAGAACGTCGCCAACAACTTCATCAGCGGCCTGATCATCCTTTTCGAACGCCCCATCAAGGTGGGAGATCGCATCGAAGTCGGCCAGGTCGAAGGCGACGTGATCAACATCCGGGCGCGCAGCACGACGGTCGTGACCAACGACAACATCGCCATCATCGTGCCCAATTCGAATTTCATCACCCAGAACGTGATCAACTGGAGCCACATGGGCAAGAACGTGCGCTTCAGGATTCCCGTCTCGGTGTCCTACGACAGCGACGTGCGGCTGGTGGAGAAACTCCTGCTCGAGGCGGCGAATGAAGATCCGGATGTGCTGGAAGATCCCGCGCCCGGCGTGCGTCTTCTCAAATTCGGGGACAGCGGGCTGCATTTCGAATTGCGGGCGTGGAGCGAAAGCCTCCTGCACCGCAAGGGACGCCTGACCAGCAACCTGAATTTCGCCATACTCGAGAAATTCCGGGCGCACGGCATCGAAATACCTTTCCCGCAGCGCGACGTTCGAATAAGGAACAACGTTTGAACGTTAGAACGGACGGCGATCGCCAAAATTCGTGAAATTCGTGGCCCGCAGTCCGGGCTATTCCGTCATGCCCAGAATCGCGCGTTTGATCAGGGTGCGGGTGATGTCCACCTTGTAGCCGTTCATGGTCAAAGGCCGGACCGACTCCACAGCCTTCGCCGCGGCCTCCGCCGCGAGCGCCTCGTCGATGACGCGGCCCCGCATCGCCTCCTCCGCCGCCTCCGCGCGCAGCGGCGCCGGGGCAACCGCCCCCAGCGCGATCCGCGCATCGGAACATACGCCGCCTTTCGACGTGATCACCGAAGCCACGCTCACGAGAGCGAAATCGACCGGTTTCCTCAACGTAAACTTTAAGTAATTCTGCCTTGCCCCCCTCGGGGGCCTGGGAATCCGGATTTCCTTGATCAGCTCATCCGGCTCCAGGACATTGGAACTCGAAGCGGTGGCGGCGAAAAACGCCTGCGCGGGCAGCGTCCTCTTCGTGGTCACCACGGCCGCATTCAGCGCCACCAGCGCGATCGCGAGGTCCGAAGGACCGACGGCCAGGCACCCGCAGCTGACGCAGCGCAGCGCCTCCCGCTCCAGCCCGCCTGCGTCGAGGCCCGCGACGTCTTCGACAAAAATACTCCGGAGGCGTTCCTCTGCCGGAAGCTCCGCGGC
>CAZTHE010000136.1:5993-10753 GCA_964613495.1 uncultured Acidobacteriota bacterium
GCCACGATCACGCTTTCCGCGTCGAACACGGGCGATTCCGCGCCGTCGTCGAATTGCGGATCAAACCTGCCCCCCGCGCCGTACACGGAAACGCATCTTTTTGCCCGTATCCCGGCGACGGCGCCGTTTGCCGTGCGAATCTCCCGCACGCCGAGCGACGGGTGGATGACGATGCCCTCTTCCTCCGCCTCGCGTATCTCCGCGTCGAGCGCCGGCATCCGGTCCTTCGACCCGAGGTCCCGCGTCTCGAGACAGACCACGCAAACTTCGGCCGAGCCCGTCCTCCTGGCGGTCCGGGCCGCATCCATGGCGACGCTGCCGCCGCCGATCACCAGCACCTTCGAGCCGAGTGAAACCGTCTCCCCCGAGTTGATCCGCTTCAGGTAATCCAGCGCCGTGAGCGCGCCGCGTGCGTCTTCTCCCGGCACTCCGAGCGCGAGGCTCCGCCACGTGCCGCCGGCCACGAAAACCGCGTCATACTCCGCCGCGATCCCGGCCGCCGCGGCCCGGTCGACGTTCAATCCGGTCTCGAAACGGACGCCCATGTTTCTCAACGCCCGGACCTGCCTGTCCAGCACCTCTTTCGGCAGGCGGTACGGCGGGATGCTGTACCGCAGCATGCCGCCCGGCTCCGGCATCCTCTCATATACCGACACGGCGTGCCCCGACTGCCGCAGGTAGAACGCGGCCGCAAGACCCGCCGGGCCGGAGCCGACGACGGCGATCTTCTTGCCCGATTCGGACGCCGGCGCCGCGAAATACTCGCCGGCGTGGTCGAGGATGTAATCCCCGACCCCGCGCTCGATGCCGTGAATGGCGACCGCGTCGTCGTATTCGCCGCGGTTGCAGTTCGATTCGCAGAAGGCTGGGCAGACGCGCCCCGTGACGGCCGGCAGCGGGTTGAACCGCAGCAGCGTCCGGGCCGCTTCGCCCATCCGGTTTGCGCGGATCAGGCGCAGGTAGCCCGGGATGTCGATGTGCGCCGGGCAGTGGCTCTCGCACCGCCGGTCGGATGCGGCCGCGGCGCCGAAAATCGAGTGGTAGCGGTTGTCTCCCGCCAGGGCGCTGCAGACCCTGCCCCCTTTGCGCAGGCACGTGATCGGCCCCCCGATCTGCTGCGGGTAGCGGTAGTACCAGCAGCGCACGTCCTGGGCGAGATTGCCGCCGATCGTCGCGGTGTTTCGCAGGTTGGGCGTGGCGACGGAGCGCGCCGCCTCCGCCAGCAGGCGGTAGCCCTTTTGGATCTCCGGCGACTTCACGATGTCGGCCAGCTTCACGAGCGCCCCGATGCGCACCACCCGGCCGCCCGCCTTGATCGTGTCCAGGTTCGGGATCGTCTTGATGTTGATCACCGCCTCCGGATACTCCGCCACGCAGCCGTCTCTCAGGTCGCCCAGCAGATCCGTGCCGCCGGCGTTGACACGGGCCTTGCCGTTGTATTTCGCAAGCAGCGTTACCGCCTGCCGCAGCGACCGCGCGTTGTAATGCCGAAAAGTCTTCATTGCGCGACTCCTTTCGTGAGCGCCTTGAGAACCCGGTCCGGAGTCACAGGGTATTGATGCAGCCAGGCGCCGACGGCGTTGGACGCCGCCATGAGGACGGCCGACGGTCCCGGCGAGGTCGCGATTTCGGCGATGCCCACCGCGTGGAAACGGTGGCTCGGGAAAGGCGTTTCGAGAATCACGTTCTCGACCTTCGGCAGCTCGGCGAAAGTCCTCCACTTATAGTCGATCAGGTTGGCGTTGACGATGTGGCCGGTCCGACGGTCGAGCACCGTCTCCTCGAAGATGGCGCTGTCGATCCCGGCCGATCCCCAGCAGGCGTTCAGCTGCCCTTCGAGGCCCAGCGGATCGATGACCTGGCCGATGTCGGTGGCATTCACCACGCGCAACAGCCTGAGCTTCCCGGTCTCGGCGTCCACCTCGACTTCCACGAAAGACATCAGGCAGTTGCACATCGTGAAATCCGACTCGAACCGCCCGTAGCCGAGCAGGGTGCGGTCGTTGCCCATGAACTTCCACTTGATGCCCGTTTCCGGCTTCCGCTTGAGGAAGATGACGCCGTCGGCCGTGTCCAGGTCCTCCGGAGCGGCGGCGAGCTTCGGCGCCGCCAGTTCGAGCAGCCGCCGTTTGGCGTCCTCGGCCGCGTTGATGACGGCGCTCCCGATCGCGTACGTCCCGCGCGAACCGACGGGGCCGAATTCGTACGGAGTCACCAGCGTGTCGGCCGGGACCATTTCGATGCGCTCCGGCGGGATCCGCAGCACCTCGGCCGCCATCTTGATGTAATTCGATTTCTGTCCCGTCCCGAACTCCGCCACGCAGAGGAAGATCGTGGCGGTCCCGTTGTAGCCGAGCTGGACGTACGCCTCGGCCGTGTCCTCGCCGATGTCGGCGTTGCCGTGGACGGCGACCCCGACGCCGCGCCGCTTGTGGCCCTCGACGCCGGCCGGCTGCAGCCACCCTTTCCACTTCTCCTTCCACCCGAAGGCCCGGGCGCCCGCGTCCATGGCGGCGGAGAAATCCACTCCCCGGTTGTCGTAGAAGACGCCGTCGCGCCAGTAGTAGCCGCCGCCCGGCCTGACGAAGTTCTTCCTGTACACCTCGAACGGATCGAGCCCCGCCTGTTGCATGGCCAGGCTGAGCGTGGGATTGAAGGCGCATTCGAGTTCCTGCCCGCCGAACCCGCGCGTCGGGCCGGATGCGTTGCGGTTGGTGGCGACGATGATGTTCTTCAGGTCCCAGTTGGGGCACTGGACCATGATCATCAGCTCTCCCGCGCCGACGGCTACCTGGCACTGCGTCGTGGAGGAATAGTACCCGGAGTCGACAGTCCAGGTGCCCTGGATGGCCGTGATCGTCCCGTCCTTCTTCATGCCCACCCGGGCGCTGATGCGCGACCCGATGCGGAGCGTGAAGTTCGCCATGTGCTCTTCCTTGGTGAACATGATCTTGACCGGGCGCAGGGTCGCGCGCGCGAGGATGATGGCGTAGGCCTGCACCTGCCAGCACATGAACTTGGTGCCGAAGCTGCCGCCGACGTTGTGCCCGATGCTGCGCACCTCCACCTCGCGGTTGAACACGTGGAACAGCGTCACCTTGTCCATGTAAGGCGCCTGGCTGGTCCCGTAGATGGTGGCCCGGTTGGGCGCTTCCCAGAAGGCGACGCAGCCGAGGGCTTCCGCCGGCAGGGCGTTGGGCATGTTTTCGTAGCCGAACGTGCCCTCCGTGATGATGTCGGCTTCGGCAAACCCCTTGTCCACGTCCCCTCGGACGACGCCCTGCAGGCAGTTCGGCCCGTAGATGGGCGTCCCTCCGGGTATGACGTTGTCCTTGAGTTCGTCGTAGAGGCGCGGAGCGTCCGGCCGGAGCGCGGCGTCGATGTCGAAGACGGCGGGCAGGAGTTCGTATTCCACGTCGATCCGACGCAGCGCCTCCTCGGCGATCTGCTCCGAGGCGGCGGCCACGAGCGCGACGGCGTCCCCGACGTAGCGGACCTTGTTGTCCAGCACGCGCACGAGGCGCGGCGTGCCGCCCCGCCAGTCGGGGATGTCTTCCCACGTCACGACCGCCTTGACGCCCGGCAGCGCCAGGGCCCTGCTCTTGTCGATCTTCCTGATGATGGCGTGCGCGTGCGGGCTGCGCAGCACCTTCCCGTAGAGCAGGTTCGGGAACTTCAGGTCGTCCATGAACGGGACCGTTCCCGTCACGATGCCCGTCGCGTCGCGCCGCTGCCTCTGGTGGCCGATATAGCGGTAGTCGTTCGGCATGGGCCTAAGTCCCTCCTTTCGCGACGGAAACTACGGCGCGGACGACGTGGTAGTGGCTGACGCACCGGCAGAAGTTACCCGAGAGGGCCTCCTTGATCTCGTCCTCGGTGGGATGCGGGTTTTCGTTCAGGAGGGCCTTGGAGGTCATGAGGATTCCCGGGGTGCAGAATCCGCACTGGAAGGCCGCGTGGTCGATGAACGCCTGCTGCAGCGGGTCCAGAGCCCCCGTCTTCGGGTCGCGCAGCCCCTCGATCGTCGTAACGCTCTTGCCGTCGCATTCGACCGTGAGGATCTTGCAGGAATTGACCGGCCTGCCATCCATGAGGACGGTGCATGCGCCGCAGGCCCCCTGGCCGCAGGCGGCCTTCGTCCCCGTCAGGCCGAGAGTCTCCCGAAGCGTCTGAACGAGCGTGTGCGCCGGATCCACCTGTCCGGGCCTGAGACCGATGTCGAGCTCGTGCTCCTGCCCGTTGACCGTCAGCCGGATCGAGTCCGGCGGAAGCGCCCTTTTAGTTCTTTGCATAGCATTCACTCCAAGTCTCGAAGCCCCCGAAAACCCGGTTTTTCAGATACGGGACCCCGGGCACGTCACCGTTTAACGCGGAAATTCATGATACATTGCTTCATTTGCGCGGGCAAAAAAAAATGCCCGGGAGGCGGGCCGGACGGCGGGAACGAGGCGGCAGCGCAGTGTCGCGGAACCACGGCCACGGCTGCGTCGCCATTCCAGCGCGGTGCCCGGGATGCGCCGCCATTCCAGCGCCGGAGGCGCGGCACAGCATCGGGGAGGCGCGACTGTTCCAGCGCCGGAGGCGCGGCGCAGCACAGCCCGGGGTGGAGGCCGCGCCAGCGGCCGGAACCCCGGGTCAATCGACATCAAGGACGCGAGTCCCGCAGGGACGACACAGCCTGTGTCGTCCTTTCAGGACTCCGTCGATTAACCATCCCTACCCGGGGTTCCGTCGCCCGCTTTGCGGGCTCCGTCACCCCG
>CAZTHE010000137.1:0-10641 GCA_964613495.1 uncultured Acidobacteriota bacterium
GCTCCTGCTGCATTCTCGACGACGACGCCCCGCACGGCGTCGCCTTCCCTGATGACGTCGACGGCGAGGGAATGCAGCAGGAGCTTCACGCCGTTTTCCCGCATCATGTCGAACATCAGGAGCCCCCACCAGTCCGGATCGACGTAGGCGAAGGTGTACCAGCCGCGGAAATCGGGCTCCACGTGCGGGAGCGCGTGCCCTTCCCCGAGGAGACGCTCGTGCGTCTCGGTGAGGATGCCGCCGATGATGCGTTCCCCGCCCTCGTTGTAGAGGTTGGCGTAGGCGAACCCGGGAGGGCCGGACACGTTCATCTGGCCGCCGAGCGCGCCGAGCCGTTCGATCAGGAGCGTGTCCGCCCCCGCTCGGGCCGCCGCAATCGCGGCGGCCACGCCCGACGTCCCGCCCCCGATCACCACAACGTCATAGGGTCCGCGTACCTGCATGTCCGCCTCCTTGCCGAATGACGCCGGCGGGGCGAGCCCGCCCCACGGCGCACGCCCATTGTATTTCATTGAGGGGCAAACGTCTGCAACACAAAAAGGGGACAATCCCGATTTTTCGCGCAGGGAGAACGGGACAGGCTAGGCGGGGCCGTCGCAGCCCTCCACGGCGATGAGGGAACCGGTGGCGGCGCCTTCGCGCAGCCGTTTGATGCGTTGGTATTCCTCGGAACGGTACCACTCCCGGACCTTGTCCATGGAGGGGAACTCGATCAGGACGACTCTGCTTCCGGATTCGGCGCCTTCGAGGACGGCCGTCTCGCCTCCGCGGGCGATGTATCTGCCGCCATAGCGGGCGAGGATCTCCGGAGAGGCTTCCAGGTATTTTCTAAACCGGTCCCAGTCGTGGACTTCGGCCTGGACGAGAACAAACGCAACCATGAATTCCCTCTCTTTCCCGGGTCATGGACTACTGGATTCCAGATTCCAAATTCCAGATTCCAGACGGGGGCCCCGTCTTTACGGCCGGGAATCCACCATCCGGAATCTGAAATCTGGAATCTGAAATCTCAAATCCGTTGTCGATTCGCGCCTGTCTTTGCCGCTCTGCCGCGAACCTTCGTCTATGGTTCGAATCAGCGGGATTTGGGAACCTCCGTCCCCAGGTAGCTGTTGCTCTCGGCGTACCGGAACCAGTTCAGGTCGACCAGCAGCGCGTGATGCCTCTGCACCGCCTCGATGTTCGGGAATCTCTCGACACCCCATCCCAGATACTGTTCCGAATCCCAGCCCGAAAAGCACTCGACGATTTCCTTGCCGCCGACCTTCTTGAGGGCTTTGGCGAGCTGCTGTTTCAGCGTTCGTTTCTTGTCGTCGGGTAGCTGGTACCAGGCTTCGGTAGGTTTGAACAGAAACACTTTAAATATTGGGCGTGCCATACGGGACCTCCTGTGAAATGCCCGGCATACGGGCATGAAAAGCCGCGGCGAAATGCGTTCGCAACCGGACCGATGGATCCATTGTAATCCCATTTCGCGCCATTCCGCAAAGAAAGCGTTGTGCGCCCCGAAGCCGGGGCGCGTGGAAGGCGAGTGCGGGATTTTCAGGGGGGAAATAATAAGTTGGATGTTTGAAATATCGGGACGATGAGTATCGTATCGGGTATATTGGGACAGTCGCCCTGGTACGGATCCTGGGAGGAGGTAAAATCGGGATGACGCCAACCGCAGAGGCTCTTCGAGAGCGTGTTTCCGAACTATCGGACAAGGACCTGGTCCTGATGGTGACCGTGGACCGCGATTCTTACCGGGAGAATGCGCTGGCGGCGGCCGATGCGGAGCTCCGCCGGCGGAACATCCCGCAGGCCGCCATCGATGAATTCCTCGGACTCCTGGATTTCCCCCTGAGACGTGCCGAGGTCCGCGGCGGCGCCTGCGTGGCGATGGGCGCGCCGGGCGAGGACGAGGAGCAGGCGCTTTGGGAAGAGGCGAACCGCCCCAAGGAGCCCCCGAAAGATTTCGAGCGGTATGTCCGTTCCCTGACGCCCCGCGCGCCGGTGCCCTTTTTCACGAAGGAAGCGGAAAAGAACTTGAGGGAAAGGCGCTGCGTGCTGTGCGCAGCGACGCTGGGGGACGCCCCACCCTTTTACCTCGCGGGCCGGCACCGGAAGCGGAGAGTGGACGGTTGGATCAAAAAGACGCGGTACCGGTATCAGGCGTGCTACGTCCCGATCTGCCGGGGTTGCTTCTCGAGGTACAACAACCTGTTCAGCGGGGTGACCGTTTTGCTCTGGCTCGGCCTCGCCTTTGTCTTCTTCACCTTCGTCGACTGGAAACTGAAGGGTGAGCTTTCGCCATACATGTGCCTCGCGTCGATTCTGGGCATCCTCGCGGGGTATGCCGGGCAGAGGGCCCTCGGCGGGTCCCTGCTTTGCAGAAGAGTGGTCGCCGCGGCGGAACCGTACCCGCACCTCGGGCTCCCCTGCTATCGGAAGGAGCTTCTCCGCGAAAACCTGCACGACTTGAAGCCCCTTCCGAAATCCATCGAAAAGGCAATTTAACCCTAAGACAGAGTGTTCCGGCTACTTTTTCACGCTCAGGCTATTGACGATCTTGAAGGTGCCCGGGATGCCCTGAGCGGCCAGGCCGGCCAGGTCCTTGTCTGCCTGGTTATCCACGAGCCCGACCAGGGTTATGTCGCCGTTCCGCACGATGATATGGATGGGCGGTATCGCCATTCGCGCATACCGGTCGAGCCCGGGCTTGCCGTAAATGGCCCGGTACGCCGCCACGCGGATGCGGTCGTCCTGGGGCGAGAGCGGCAGCACTTCAATGTTGTTCACCACCTTCCCGGCGCGCTCGAGTCTGCGGACGACGCTCTCCGCCTCGCTCTTCAATATCGGCCGGGTGACCTGTCCCGAAAGGACGACGGTGTCGGTTTCGGCGATCCGGAATTCGAGGTTGTCGAACAGGGTGTAATTCGGCAGCATGATCAGCGACCGCCGGACGTCTTCGGCAAGCCTTTCCTGGCTCGCCTTCGGGTCCTTTTTGCCCTGGGCGAGAGAACAGGGCACGAGGACCAGGCTTGCGATCAGTACCATGCCTGGCATCATCAGGTGTCGGGCATTCATCGAAGTCTCCTTTCCTTTGTTTTTCTTCAGAAAAATAAGATTCCCATCGGGCAAAGGCAATCGCGGACCCGCGGACCCGGGCGGGCAGCAAAGCAAGGCGGCGCGGCCGGCTTCAAAATCCGGTAAAAATTTTCTTCCGCATCCCGTATGATAGGAGGATCCTGACAACGAACTACCGGTGTCATTTATTGCAGTTCAGGCCTGACCAATGCGAGGCGGAGCAATGAAAATCTACTACATCGAACCCTTGTCGCGCGGGATCGAGCGCGCGAAGAATGCGCTTTTCAAACCCATGGATCCGCGGAAATGGTTTGTCGTCGGTTTCACGGCTTTCCTGGCATCGTTCTCTGACGTCGGAGGAGGGGCGCCCGGCATGGGTTTCAGGAGGCGATCCCGGATCGACATGGAACAGGTCCTGTATTTTCCGCAGAAGGCGTGGGAATGGCTCAGTCTCCATCCCGGATGGGCGCTGTTGATCGCATTCGCCCTCTTTTTCCTGTGCATGATCGTGGTCGCCTTGACCTGGATCAGCGCCCGGGGGAAGTTTATGCTGCTGGACAACGTGGTGCTCGACGAGGCCCGGGTCGCGGTCCCCTGGAGGGAATACGGCAGGGAAGCGAATTCCTTTTTCTGGTGGAGCCTCGGATTGGGCGTGATTTTTTCGGCCGCCGCCATTGCCTATATCGTTTACTGCTTCCTGTACCTGCAGGCGGTCTACGAGACCGCCGGGGGCGGCGGGGCCCTCCTCCTGCCCGCGGTGCTGGCCGGAGCGGGCTTCCTGGCCATTTCGCTCGCCGGCACTTTCGTCTTCGTCCTGTTGCGGGATTTTGTCACTCAAATCATGTACAAACACCGCGTGGGCGCAGGGGAGGCGATTCAGAAGTTCCTGCCGCTGCTGTTTTCCCACCTGCATCGTTTTATCGGCTACGGGATATTCCGGTTTCTCCTGATGGCGCTGGTGGTGCTGGGTGTGTTGATCGCCGGGTGCGTCACCTGCTGTGTCGGGTTTCTGCTCCTGTCGGTTCCGTATGTCGGCGCGGTGGTGCTCCTGCCGGTTACCTATGCCCTACGGGCCTTTTCCATCGAGTTCTTCGGGCAGTTCGGGCCGGAATGGCGGCTTTTCGCGACCCCGGCCGCCGACGCGCCCGATGCGGTGCCTCCGGTGCTGTGAGGGTGTCGATGACGCGATTCTGCAGGACGGAACTGTCGAGGGATCAGCGCATTGCCAGGGGCGTGCTGGCTTCCGTGCTGTTGCTGGGGTTGCTGGTCCTCTTCCTGGTGCCCCCGGACAGGCTTCCTCTGCCCCGATGCGTCTTTCATTCGATCACCGGGCATAGTTGCCTGACCTGCGGCATGACGCGGTCGCTACACGCGGTTTTGCACGGCCAATGGGCGGAATCGCTCCGCTACCACCTGTTTGGTCCCGCGGTATTCGCCGGAATGCTTCTGCTCCTGCCGGCCTGTGCCGTGGAAGCCATCCGCGGGAGGAAATACTCTCTCCCCGGCGGCAGGAAGACAGGATTGCGGGTTTTGGGAGCGTGCGCCGCCGTCTGGCTCCTGTACTGGGGATTCCGGTTGGCTGCGGACCTTGTCGCGTGAGCGGTCTGAAAAACCGATTCCGGATTCCAGATTCCAGTCTGGTAGACTTACCCCCGGGCCACCTGAGGACGAGGCGGCGCTCCGAATTCGGCCAGGTCGGCAGGACGAGGCGAGCCGCCGGATAAATAATTCGATGGCCGGAGCCCGCCGGCTGCAATTTTCAGTCCGGAGCCATGTACCACTCCGCCGATCAGGAAAAGCGAATTTACGATGAACAGGCCCTGCAGCGCTCGGGCCGGGCCGCCCCGGTGAATTTGTGCCAGTACAAAGGGCTTTCCTGCGTCCGGTGCTGCCTGCCGCACATCGGGGGGGATTCCCACATGGAGGATTCCGCGGAGACGCGGGATGCGCTGTTCCGGACGGACCGCGCCGCCTATCGCCTGCGGTATGCCGACCGGTACCTCGGTCCGCGCAACCTCGTGATGAAGTTCAGGAATTTCAATCCGCTGAAGGATCCCCGGATCGACGCATCCCAATACGAAGATGCCTTTCCCGATGTCGGGAAAGCGGAAATGGAGCGGCGTTTCGCGCGGCGCTGGGCCCTTTTCCTCGATGCCTACGACGCCAAAAATCCGGCAGAATCGCTGCGCCGTTACATGCGGGCGGCGCGGGCGGAGGAAGGATACCGTTACTCGCATGCGGCGAACAGAGGACCGGCTTCCATGTTTCTGGGCGGGTCGGTGCCGCGGGGGATTTCCGGCGAAGGATGCCTGCCGGAATGCCAGCTTCTGGGGTTTGTGGACGGGCGGGGTGCCGTGGGATGCCTGGCGCACCCCCGGGCGGAGACGTCGCAGGGATTCGACGGGCGCGACCTCGCTGGATTCTTTCGCCACACCGGCTGCTGCCAGAGCGTGGGATGTGAGGCGAGCAGGGAATTCCCGTACCTGAGCCCTTCCGCCCTGAAGGTCTTCGACAGGGCCGTCAGCGGGCTTTCCTGGTACGAATACAGCAGGCACGCGACATCCGTGCTCGTCTATTACCTGAGGAGCTATGACTACGTCGTGCAGAATCTCGACCGGCGTGGGCTCTTGGCTGATTGGACGCTGGAGCGGCTCGTCGCCTTCACCAATGACCTGTACGACCACTGGCCGTTGAAGAGGCCGGACTGGAGCGAACGGCATAGCCTGAACCGGCTCCGGTTCCCGGAATTTCCCGCAGAGGGCAGGGAGTGCAACGCCTCTCCCCTGGATTCGGGAACGATCCCCGTGGATTCGCCGGATATTTTATCGGCCGGCATGTCCCCGGCGGAGCGAATACTGTACGTCGCCCTGGACAGCTGGTTTCTGCCGGACCGCCTTGCCGGGCAACTGATGCGCGCAAGGCATCTCATCGCACGGATTGCGGACATCCCGGCCGCCGATTTTTCCTCCCGGTTTTGCCGCTCGCGGCAGGTATAATTCCCGATGAAAGGGAGCGAGCGATGAGAAATCTGATTTTTCTGGTTTGCCTGTGCCTCCCGGTCCAGGCTTTGGCTCAAGCCGGTTCAGGCCCGTTTGGCTTCGAGGCGGGCATGACGAGGGAGCGCCTCGTACAAATCGTGGGCGAAGGCGCGATCAAGGAACTGGATGCGGACACACTGCTTCTTTCGACGGCGCCCCGGCCGCATGGCGAGTTTGAATCCTATGCCTTGAGGTTCTTTCCGGAAAAGGGATTGCTGAAAATCATCGCCGCGAGCAAGGAAATTCCCTCCGATGCCTTCGGGAACGAGCTGAAGAGCGTCTATAAAGCGATAAAAGAAGAACTTACGGGGCTCTACGGCAAGCCGAATCACACGATGGATCTCCTCAACAACGGCAGCATCTGGTTCGGGCCGGGAGACTGGATGACGGCGCTGTTCAAGCGGGACCGGTTCCTGGCCTGCAGTTGGATCGACACCCCTCTGCCGGACGGCATTCAGTTTATCCGGCTGGATGCGGGGGCGAAATCGAAGGAAGTCGGGTTTTTAAACATAACCTACGAATTCACAGGGCTCGCGGAATACATGAAGGCGCAGGGTGCCGCACCCGCCGATTCCCAGCCGGACCGTGACGTTTCTCCGGCAAAATCAAACCGGAAATGAGTTCCGGCACAAGCGTCCTGCGCGAAGGTCCGGATGAGGCCCCATCAGAAGGCCGGGCCGATCGAAATGTAGAAATGCAGCCTGCCGGATTCCCCCCAGCCGCCGGAGGCCTGGATGGGGCCTGCCATGGTATCCAGCGCGATCCCGATCGCGGCGCCATGGATCCGGTCGAAATCATACGGGGACTCCCGCCGTGTGCTGAAAATAACGGCGTTATAGCTGCCGGTCAGGAATCCCTGCCTTAGAAAACTCAGCGGGTTGGCGAAAATCCGGTACCGGTAGCCTGCACCCACCGTGCCCACCTGGTTCACGATCAGTTCGTCGCGGTCGAGTCCGGAGAACGGGCGCGAGGCCCGCTCGGCCGGCGATCCCCCGCCCACGTAAAAGAGTTCGTAAAACGGAACCGTCCCGTGCGTGTATCCCGCGCCGGCGCCGAATTGGATGGTGGAGCGGTCGGAGACCGGGATGTAGCCCTGGCCGTCCACCTGAAACCTCGAATAGTCGAAATCGCCGCCGAGGGATCTGCCCCGCTTGTCGAACCGGGCCCGCACCGCGGTGCCGCTCCGGGGGAAAACAGGGCGATCGAGCCTGTCGTGGTTGAGGCGGAATGTAAGGCCGGCCAGGACAGACGAACCCTCCACTCGGTTCGGGTCGGACCCGCCCGCGATGCGCACCCTCTCCGCGCGGTACCCCGCGCTCATTTCAAGCTGTTTCCCGATCGTCGCGCCGATCGCGGCCTGGGCGGCTTCCCGCTTGTCCGTAAATATGTCGGCCAATTTCTCTCCGCGGATGTCGTGCCGCTCCGTCCGGTGCGCCTCGACCCTGGATTCCAGGAACAGAAACTGCGCCTGGGGTGGGGAGAGACGCAGCGCGGCAAAGTGGTCTTCCAGCCCCCCGAACTGCGTGGAGACCGTGACGGTGGAAGGGGTGTTGAATAACTGGCGAGCGGTGAACTCGGCCAGGGCGACGAGGTTGTAGCTCCCGTCGTACCGAAGGCTCGCCCCCAGCGTCGTCATCCTGGTTTCCTTGACCGTGAACACGACGGCGTACCGGTTCTCTTCGACCGGCTCGAGCGTGTAGGCGACGCTGTCGAACAACCCGGTGGCGTACAGCCGCGCGACGTCCGCCGCGATCGCGTCGGCATCGGCAGGCGCTCCCGGACTCACGTGTACGTTGGCCATGAGCTGTCTGGAGCCGATCTGCTTCAGCCCGCGAATGGCCACCGAGTGAACCAGCGGGATCCCGTCGTGCGCCGTCCGGGCGCGGGGCCGCGGCGCGATGCCGGCGACCAGCGCTTTCAACCCGGTCAGGTTTCTCCGGGCTTCCTCTTCTCCCCGCCTGATGATTTCCGGGAGCTTCACGAAATCCGTTCCCTCGAAATTTCCCAGTTCGGGCTTCAGGACGAAATGTGCCCGCTTCCGGCTTTCGTTCACATTTTTTTCCATTTGCAGGCTGATGGACTGGTCCACCACGTTGACGAACGTCTTGAGCTCCTCGAGCGGCAGGAGCGGCGAGGTGACGTCCACCGCGATGACGATGTCGGCTCCCATGGCGAGCACCACATCGACGGGCAGATTATCCGTGAGCCCGCCGTCGGCCAGAAGCATGCCGTCCTTTTCGAGAGGCGTGAAAAGCAGCGGGATGGCCATCGATGCGCGGAGGGCCTCGGTCATCGAGCCTTTCCGGAACACGTAGGTCTTCCCGTCGATCAGGTTCGTCGCGACGGCACGGAACGGGATCGGAAGCCTGTCGAAGTCGTAATCGGCCCTCAGCAGGCGGTCCGTGATGAAACGGTCCAGCGTTTCCGTCAGGCGCTGCCCTTCCAGGAGTCCCGTGGGCAGTTCGGGGTTCCAATCGCGGAAGGAGATGCGCACCTGGTGCCGGGCGTCTCCGCGATCGAGCAGGCGCGTGAGGCGGCGCTGCGGGGCGTCGGTAAAGACGCTGTCCCAGTCCTGGCCCGACATGATTTTCTCGATCTCGCCGGCGGAATAGCCGAGCGAATACAGCCCGCCCACGAGAGAACCGAAGCTGGTGGCCGCGATGCAGTCGATCGGAATGCCTTCCTGCTCGAATACCTTGAGGACGCCGATGTGCGCGGCGCCCCGGGCCCCTCCCCCGCTCAACACCAGGCCGACTCTGGGGGATCGCGGCGGTTCCTGCGCCGCGGCGGTCCAAACCGTGCAGCAGAGGCACAGCAGGAGTATCCGAACCCGAAAGGCACCCGTAACCATAGTGCCTCATACATTAGCATCCATTTGTCCGTTTGAGGGCCGAAATTGCCCGTTTTATCCGCGTTCCAAGGCTGCGCGGCTCCGGCAGGGCCGGTTTCCGGGAAGAGGTCAGGACCCGCAGGCGGGAATCTACGGTGTTCCGGAACGGCTCTGGCATCCGGAGAATATTGGCGATGAAACGGGTAACACAATTCCGCATCAGACGTAATAGACACCATAGGTCAGTCCTGTGAACACGCAGGACTAAACAGAGAAGGAGACTGAATCCATGAGAACCAAGATTCTGTTAGCAGGGGCAGCCGTCATCCTGGCGCTGGTCGCATCGGCATGGGCTGCCGACGTGACCGGGAAGTGGGTCGCCCAGACGCCCGGCCGCGACGGGGGAACTTCCGAGACCGTTTTCAACCTGAAGGCGGAAGGGACGACTCTGACCGGCACGATAACGACTCCCCGGGGCGAAGATCCGATCACCGAAGGCAAGGTCAACGGCGACGAGATCTCGTTTGTCGTAGTCCGCAAGTTCGGCGAAAACGAAATGAAGATCACCTATAAGGGTAAAGTCGCCGGTGATGAAATCACCTTCACGCGCGAATTCCAGATGCCTCCCGGCGGGTTCGGCGGGGGCATGGGCGGACCTCCTCCGGGCGGCGGGCAGGGCGGCCCCGGCGGCGGGCAGGGTGGCCCCGGAATGGGCGGCCCCGGCGGCGGAATGGGTGGCCCGCCCCCGGCGATCGTCGCAAAAAGGGCAAAGTAGACCGTTTCGCCGATTCGACAGCCGGGCAGTCCGCGGGCCGAGGACCTGTGGACTGCCCGCGTTGTTTAGCGTGAAGTATTCGAGAAAGTTCGTCGCGAACCGGCGCAGACAGATCCAATCCGGAATCTGGAATCTGGAATCTGGAATCATAAATTTGTGCAGAAACATATCCGCTGCAGAAGCCTGATCGATAATGCGGAGTGAGGACGTGCTCATGGCCAGATTGATACCCGTCGCGATTCTGATCGCACTTGTCTGTTCTTCGCTTTTTTCCCCGGCCCAACCGGACGCCGGAACGGCCGCGCTCGACGCCCGGGTGCGCAAGGTGCTCGACGGCCATCGCAGCTCCTGGGGCGGCATGAACGTTCCCGAAGCCGACGGGCAGGCGCTGTACGACATCGTGCTCCGGCACAAATATAAGAATGCACTGGAAATCGGTACCTCCAACGGCTACTCCGGGCTCTGGATCGCCTGGGCCCTGGCAAAAACGGGCGGCAAGCTGATCACCCTTGAAATCGACCGGGGCCGGCATGAGGAGGCTCTGGCCTATTTCCGCGAGGCGGGACTGGACCGTTATGTCGACGCCCGGCTGGGCGACGCACACGTACTGGTTCCCGAGCTGCCCGGACCGTTCGATTTCGTCTTCTGCGACGCGGACAAGGAATGGTACGAGAACTACCTGAAAGCCGTGCTGCCGAAGCTTGCCGCCGGCGGCTGTTTCGCCGCACACAACGTTTCGGAATACTCCGGCTGGGGAGGGCGGCGCAGGGGAGGGCGGGGTTCCGGCGGAAGCTTTCTCGAATTCGCCAGGAGCCTTCCGAACCTCGACACGAGAGTTCTCGATATCCCCGGGTCGGGCGGATTGTCCGTCAGCTACAAGAAGTAGTCGGCAGTCGGCAGTCGGCAGTCGGCAGTCGGCAGTCGGCAGT
>CAZTHE010000138.1:0-10605 GCA_964613495.1 uncultured Acidobacteriota bacterium
CATCAAGAACAAAGCCTGGGCTTTTTGCATATCTCGGTAGGCCCATTCGTCTAGAGGGGACCAGGTAACGCCACGGCCTCCGTATCTGCCAGAATCAAAGGCCATCCATTCACCAGTACCATCGCTGACCATGAGCCTTGTTCCGAAAACTCCACCGGAATTGTCCCATGACCAATACTTGTCGGGAAAAATATATAATTCTGCGTACACTGCAACCTTATCGGTGCGCAGAGATCTCTCTACAACAACAAAATTGGAAATTGCGTGAAGGAATTCTCTCCCTCCTTTGACCGCCAATGCCTTCTCCCAGATCTCGGCTGCACCGGAAGAATCCGGATGCACGGGTTGCGTTAGTACAAGAAGCGAACACACAAGCAGCATGGAAATATACAATATCGACTTACGCATTGGTTTTACCTGAAGATACTAAGGAAGAGGTTCTCAATCAGCGAATCCTCAGTTCAGCTTTTCCCAATTTAATGCCCAAGTCGCGCCGGGTCAGGCCCCGATATTCATGCGCGGGTCGGTCGCGTGGATGATCTGGTTGACGCCGGCCTGGTTGAATCCCTTGAAGCCGTCGTTGCGTTCGATGTTTTCCAGGTGCGACCCGATGGCGCCCTTCTCCCCGAATTGAGCCGCCTGGGACTCCGTGACGGCTCCCGTCCGCACGAGGAGGTCGAGCCGCTCCGCGGCCGGGTTCCAGCGTTCGCCCTCCGTGAATGCCTGGCGCAGGTAAGGGAAGTCGGTAAATGGCTTCATCGTCCTGACCGCCGCTTCCTCCGCGAGCTGGCGGGTGAGGGCGTCGAAGTCGAATAAAGCGGCGAGGTGGTGCAGGCCCGACTGCAGGAACGAGTCCCCGTGCAGGCCGCACCAGAGACCGACGGTGCCGAGCCGGCCCTGCTCCTGGAGCCCGTCATGGCCGAAATCGCCCGCGAGTTCGTCGGGAGTGAGGTCGACGTCGTTGAAGGTGACGATGCCCGTGACCGGCTGTTCCATCACCTGGGCGCCCCAGCCCGCTTCGCGCCCGGCATAAAAGCGCTCCCGGCATCGCAGCCCCAGCCTTTCCCAGGTCGCGACGAGCAGCCGGAAGTTCTTTCTCGAACAGCGATAGGTGTGGTGGTCGTGGTTGGCCCAGCCCAGGCCCAGCCGGTCCTGCCGCGCCTTCTGCGCCCGCGCCGCGCGGTTGCGGCGCATATAGAATTCCCGTTCCGCGGCGAACCAGAGGTCGCAGGCCAGGTCTCGTCCCAGGTCCGCGGTCGCCGCGTCGATCAGCCGGTGCGCGGCGGCGAATCCGTCCTCTTCGTTCGCGAAGTCCCTCGGGCGCGCCCGGAAATTTTCCAGGTGCAGGCGCCACAGCTTCGGGTCCGCGGACCCGGAACTCCCGGGCTGGAACTCGCGGGAGCCGTGCCGTTCCACGACGGTGAGGGTGCCGGCCGAGGTTTCGTAAATCCGGCACGTTTTCAGGCGATCCGCCGGGTTGCCCTGCACGTCACGGCGCAGGCGGTTTGCCGCGAGAAAATCCGCGATCGATTCGACTTTCAGCGCGACCTCCGCCGGGCCCTCCCGGACCAGGACCGGGGGGAAAATGCCGCCGTCATTTGCGAATGCCGAAATCTGGGGGCTTCCGCCCGCGGACGCGTAGCCGGCGCCGGAAAGCCGTGCGGCCCGGGCGTCGCCACGGTTCAGGCAGACGTGATCGATCCAGTCGATGAAGCGCGTGCCGGTTTCGCGGCGCATTCTGTCGGCCAGGGCCGCCGCGGCGGGAACCGAGGCAAGGAAATCCGCCGCCACGCCGCGCACGAATTCGGATGCCGCGGGCTGGGGCGACCATGGAAAAGACTCGATCTGCATTTTCGATTCTCCCGGGACCGTTTACGGCATTATAGCGCACGGCCCGTGCGCCGCGGCAACAGGAACTGCGCGGCGGGCCGCGGCGTGCGTCCGCGCAGACGTCCGGCTCCATGATTTCAATCATGGAAAGTGCGGGCCCGGGAGGTCATAATAGCCGTTTGCAAAGGAGACCGGGTTCGTGGAGGATCTTCAGTTCGGGTCCCTGAAATCGAGGAGTCACGGCGGCTGCGTCATTTTGGATCTGGCCGGGTGGCCGGCGGATGCCGCGGACGCGGACGCGGCAGCCCGGGACCTGGCCGACTGCTGCCGCCGGATCGAGTGGGACGAAACCGTGCGCGCGGTCGTGCTCTGCTTCGATGGCACCCTCCCCACGGGAGTGCATCCGGGCCTCTTCGCCGCGGGACCGGAGGGACGCCGCTCCGCGGCCGATCCGGTCGCGGCGCTGAAGCAGCCCGTCATCGCCGCCATCCGCGGCGACGCGCTGGGTTTCGGGCTCGAATTGGCGATGGCGTGCGACATCCGCATCGCGACCGAAGGCGCGCGCTTCGGCCTGCCGCAGGTCCGCGAGGGACGCATGCCGTCCGACGGGGGGACGCAGCGCCTGCCGCGCCTCGTGGGCCGGGGACGGGCCGCCTGGATGCTTCTGACCGGCGAAAGCGTGGACGCACCCGAGGCATGCCGCATCGGCCTGATCCACAGGCTGGAGACTCCCGAGAGACTGATGCAGGCAGCGACGGAAATGGCGCAGGCGATGGCGGCCCAATCGCCGCTGTCCCTCAACCATGCCAAGGAGGCGCTCCACAAGGGCCTGGACCTGACGCTGGGCCAGGGGATCCGGATGGAGATGGACCTGTACCTGTTGATGTTTTCCACGAAGGACCGCGTGGAAGGCATCCGGGCATTCCAGGAAAAGCGGAAGCCCCGATTCGAGGGCGCATGAGCGGATTCGAGACCGTCATCTATGAAAAAGCCGGCGCCGTCGCCCGCGTAACGCTGAACCGGCCCCGGTCGCTGAACGCCTTCAGCGTCCGGATGCGCGACGACCTCTACGAAGTCCTCGACGCCATCCGGCTGGACGACGAGGTGCGCGCCGTCGTCTTCAACGGGGCGGGGGACAAGGCCTTCTGCGCCGGCGCCGATTTGACCGAATTCCTGAGCGCGCCGTCCGCCGTCCGGGCCCGTCATATCCGGTCGGTGCGCGACCTGTGGGGCCTGTTCCTGGGCATGCCGCAGGTGCTGATCGCGGCGCTGCACGGCTATGTCCTGGGGTCGGGGATCGAGATCGCCCTGTACTGCGACCTGCGGATCGCCTCGCCCGACGCCGTCTTCGGTTTCCCGGAAGTGACGCTGGGCATCCTGCCGGCCGCCGGGGGGACGCAGACGCTGCCGCGCGTCCTGGGTTTGTCCGGGGCGCTGGACATGCTCCTGACCGGGCGCCGCCTGAGCGGACAGGAAGCCTGCGACGGGGGACTGGTGAGCCGGATTGTGCCGCGCGAACGGCTGCTCCGGACGGCGGAGCAAGTGGCGCAGTCGATCGCGTCTTTTGAGCCGGCGGTCGTAAGAAATATCAAGCGCGCCGTCGTCCAGGGGCTGGACCTGACGCTGGGCCAGGGCCTGGACCTGGAGTGGACGCTGGCGGCGCGGGCGAAGAAAGCCGGGACCGCGGCCGCGTCGGGGCGTGAGTAATTTCGTTGATGATCTGACAGGGATGGCTATGGATAAGACAGTGCGGAGTGTGGAAGAAGCCCTTTCGGGAATAGAGGACGGGGCGTGCGTCGCCATCGGCGGGTTTTTCGCCGCGGGCGTGCCGCGGATCCTGCTGCGGGCCCTCATCGACAGGGGCGTGAAGGGCCTGACCCTGGCCTGCGGTTCGGGCCCGCTGCTGGGCGCCATGAAGGAACTGGACGACCTGGTGGCGAACGGGCAGATCCGCAAGGTGATCGATTCCTACGGCCTCTTCCGGTCGGCCACCAAGGGCGGACGGCATCCTTTCGAGCAGAAGATCCGGTCGGGGGAAATCGAGATGGAGGTGTTCCCCATGGGAACCCTCTGCGAGAAATACCGCATGGCGGGCGCGGGAATCCCGGCCTTCTTCGTCCCGGTCGGCGCCGGATCGATGGTGGAGGAGACGGCGATCACCAACGTCGACGCGAACCGGAAGAAGCGCGAGACGCGCGTCTTCGACGGACGGACGTGCATCCTGGAGTATGCGCTGAAACCCGATTTTGCCCTGGTCCACGCCCATACCGGCGATCCGGAAGGGAACCTCCGGTACCGCAAGACGGCGCGGAATTTCAACCACGTGATGGCGACGGCCGCCCGGGTGACCGTCGCGGAGGTCGAAAACCTGGCGGCGCCCGGGTCCCTGGACCCGGAGGCGGTCCACACCCCGGGCATCTTCGTGCAGAGGATCGTTCCGGTCCCCAGGATCCAGTTCGACATCACCAATCTCTAGGCCGGAGCATGGCGGCGGGGCCGGGCCGCGTCGGCGTCCCGGCGCAATTTCAGGAGGCGACAGTGAGAAAATACGAGGGGCTTCCCCGGGAAATCATCGCGCTGCGGGTGAGCAGGGAAATCGAGGACCATTCCTACGTCAACCTGGGCATCGGCATCCCCACGCTCGTCAGCAACTGGCTGGAGGGGCGCGACGTCATCCTCCAGTCGGAGATCGGCATGCTGAAGACGGGGAGCCTGGCCGAAGGCGCCGACGTCGACCAGGACCTGATCAACGCCAGCTGCCAGCCGGTGCTGGAGGTGGAGGGCACGGTCTATTTCGACATCTGCGACTCGTTCGCCATGATCCGCGGCGGGCACGTGGACGTCACGGTCATGGGGGCGTTCCAGGTCACCGCCGCGGGCGATTTCGCTTCGTGGCTGAATCCCTCGCGCGGGTTGAGCGGCGTCGGCAACATCGGCGGGTCCATGGACCTGGCCGCCGGCGCCAAACGCCTCTACATCGCGATGGAGCACACGACCAACGACGGGGCGCCCAAGATCGTCCGCGAACTCACCTACCCGGCGACGGCGAGGGACAAGGTCCACAAGGTCTTCACGGACCTGGCCGTGCTCGAGATCACGCCGGAGGGAATGCTCCTGAAGGAAATCTTTCCCGGTCTTTCGGTGGAAGAGTTACAATCGGTGACGGAACCCAGGCTCCTGGTGGCGCCGGACCTGAAGGAAATCGAGCTATAGCAAGGGAGAAGCATCATGCCGAACCAGGTAGGGAAGCGATATAAATGCGCGAAATGCGGGGCCGAAGTCATCGTGACGCGCGCCGGCAACGGGACCGTGACGTGCTGCGATCAGCCGATGGAATTGAAAAAATAAGAGGGGACTCGCATGAGCAAGCTCGGCAAGCGATACAAATGTGAAACGTGCGGCACGGAAGTCCTGTGCACCAAGGCGGGCGAGGGCCAGTTCAAGTGCTGCGACATAGAGATGAAGCTTCAGGAACCGAAACCGCTGCCCTCCTCAGACTGAAGCGCCGTGAAACCAAACCGCGTCTGCGACCTGTTGGGAATCGACGCGCCGGTCCTGCAAGGCGGCATGCTGTGGCTCGCCTCCGCGGAACTGGCGGCCGCCGTCTGCAACGCGGGCGCGCTCGGCATCCTGAGCCCGTATGCCGGAATGGCCGCCGGCGCCGATCCGGTCGAAAACCTGCGACTTCAAATCCGGCGGATGCGGGAACTCACTTCGAAACCCTTCGGCATCAACGTTCCCCTGGACCTTCCTGAGGCGGGCCTCCTGCTGGATGCCGCGCTTCGCGACGGGGTGCGCGTCGCGGTGACGGCCGCCGGTTCGCCCGCCCACTACACGGAGTGGCTCCGTTGCGCGGGCGTGCGCGTGCTCCATGTGGTCAGTTCCGTGCCCCAGGCCGTTTTTTCCGCCTCCTGCGGCGTCAATGCGGTGATCGCCGAGGGCACCGAGGCCGGGGGGAAGCTCGGACGCGAAGAGCTGTCGCTGATGTCGCTGGTCCCGCAGGTGCGCGACGCCGTGTCCTGCCCGGTGATCGCGGCAGGGGGCATCGTCGATGGCCGCGGACTGGCGGCCGCTTTCGCACTCGGGGCGGAGGGAGTGCAGCTGGGCACCCGCTTCGTGGCGACGGAGGAGTGTCCGGCGCACCCGCGGTACAAGCAGGCGATTCTCGAGGCGCGCGACACCGGCACGATCGTGACGCGGCGCGCCGGCGTCCCCACGCGGAGCCTCAAGGAAGGGTTCGCCCGGGAGGTGTCGGTGCTCGAAAAGTCCGGCGCCCCGGCCGAAAGCATCCGGACGTTCGTGGGCCGCGGCCGTTCGAGAAAGGCGCAGCTCGACGGCAACCTTTCCGACGGGGACGCCTATGCGGGATCCTCGGCGGGAATGATCCGGGAAATCCTTCCGGTTGCCGCCGTCGTCGAAAGCCTCATAGAGGCCTACCGGAAATTGCCGCACTGATCCGACCCGCGCAGGTTCGTGCAATTCGTGGCGAATCCGTTCCTGTGCATTTGCCACGAATCGCACGAATTACGCAAGAGAAGAGTGCCGGCTGCCGGGGATGCCCACGCCGGGGGCGGGGCGTTCCCGCAGCACCTCGCGGCGGAAGCGGAACAGCTCGGCCGGCCGGCCGCCCGTGCGCTGTTGCATCCGGCCGGTGCCTTCGACCAGGCCGCCGGTCTCCACGAGCCGCCGGAGATTCTGTTTGTGCAGGTGCACGCCGGCCAGCGCCTCGACGACGCGCTGCAGCTGCAGCAGGGTGAATGTGGAGGGCAGGAGCTCGAACACCACGGGACGGTATTTCAGCTTCCCCCGGAGCCGCCCGAGCGCGGTGGCCAGGATCCGCCGGTGATCCAGCGTCATCGGCAGCCCCATCTGCGGGGCCCAGGGGGGGAGCCCCTCGAACGCCCCGCCTGCCGGCGCCCGGTCGCGCAGCGCTTCGACGGCAAGCTCGATTTCGTAGAGCAACTCGTACCGTTCCAGCACCCTCTCCGGCACCCACGGCGCCCCGTTGAGCCCGAAGTGGATGTCGCTGCGCTCCCGCCTCTCCCGGCGGATGCTTTGCGTCGGTGCGGCCACGGTCCACCGGGCCAGCGCCGGAGCGATGTGCTTGTCGATCACGGCCGGTTTGCCGGCGCGCCAGTCTTCCCACGGGAGAAAGAGGTAGCAGTCGCGCCAGTCCGCCCCGTTGGCGCCCGAGAGTTTCCCTTCACGGACGAGGGCCAGGTAGCCTACCGAGATCACGCGCGGCCCGCCGGCGCCCTCGGAAGGATCCCGGTTCCTGTCCCCGAACGTGTAGAGCTGCTCGACGTAGCCGATGTCCAGGCCGGTCTGTTCGCGAACCCAGCGGCGCAGGCCCAGTTCCAGCGTCCGGTCCCTCGCCGGGTCGAACGGGCCGAAAGGGATTGCGTCGGAGGAGTTGCCGGCGCCTTTGTCCCGGCGCCGGACGGTGAGGATGCGCGGGGATCCCCCGGTGACCGCTACGATGACGGCATTCAGGCCGATCGCGACAAGAGCGTCCACGGCGCATCTCCCATAGGAATGTGTCGTGAGAGGCCGGCGGAAGCACACGGGCGCCGCGCCCGTGCCCGCTACCTGAGTTCCTTGCCGGTATATCCCAGGATGCGCCGGGCGATGACGAGCCGGTTGATCTGCCCGGTCCCTTCGAACAAATCGATGACTTTCCCGTCCCGCATCCACTTCTCGAGAAGCAGGCCGCGCGAATACCCCATCGATCCCATCAGCTCGATGCCCTTCTGGGTGATCCGCGTGACGGCCTCTCCGGCTTTCACCTTGCTCATGGAGGATTCCAGCGTGTTCGGTTTGGCCTGGTCGATCAGCCAGGCGCACTTCAACACCAGCATCCAGGCGGCCTTCATCTGCGCCTCCATGTCGACGATGTCCCTCTCGATCGCCGTGAGGAGGCGGCGCGGGACGCCGTAGCGGATCTTCACGCCGTTGCGCTCGAGTTCCTCCTTGAGGAACTCGATGACGGCGCGGGCGATGCCGAGGCCGGCGGCCGCCACGGCGGGACGCGCGGAATCGAATGTGGCCATGGCGCCCTTGAATCCCTTGCTTTCCGGGCCGCCGAGCAGGTTCTCGAGCGGGATGCGGCAGTCCTCGAACACCACCACGGCGGTGTCGCTGGCTTTCAGGCCCAGCTTTTTCTCCAGCTTCTGGATCTTGACGCCCGGGATGTTGGGCTCCACGATGAACGCCTTGATGGCCCGGAACCCGGCCGAAGGGTCGGTCGTGGCCCATACGACCAGCAGGCCGTCGGATTCGATCAGCGACATCTTGGCGGTGGTGACGAACAGCTTCTCCCCGTTGAGGACCCAGTGGTCGCCGTCGCGCACCGCCCGCGTGCGGATAGCCGCCGCGTCCGATCCGCAGTGCGCCTCGGTCAGCGCCATGCAGGCCCACGTGGGCTTCGCGTTGCGGAATTTCCGCATCAGGAGCTTCTTCTGCTCGTCCGTCCCGATGACGCGTATGAAGTTGCCGCCCAGGGCCTGCCAGGGGATGCACAGATAGAAACCGAGGTCGCCCCACGCGAGCATTTCGTTGGTGTGCACCTGCAGCACGAACCGTTCGCCCGGGATCTCGGCGTCGGGCCTCAGGCTGTCGAGCTTGTGGCGCGCGGTGTCCCAGATAAAACGGGCGAAATCCCAGGGGATCTCGTGCTCGTTCTCGTCGTAATGGCGCGCGTGCGGCCGAATCTCCTCGCGGGCGACCGATTCGGCGTACCGCCGCTGTTCTGCGATCCATTCGGAATTTTCAAAGCTGATCATGCGAACGTCTCCCCCAAGCTACACGATGGCGATTCCTTCCAGGACCCCGAATCCCCGCGCGTTGCGCAGGTAGAGTTCCACCGGATAGTCCCGGATATAACCGTAACCGCCGAGAATCTGCACGGCCCGGTCCGCGGCCATGAGGGCCGTGTCGCCCGCGAAGTTCATCGCGCCATAGGCTTCGTGCGCCGCGTCCTTTTTCCCGTCCAGCCGCCAGGCGGCCTCCCACACCATCAGGCGCGCGGCTTCGATGTCGGTGGCCATGTCCGCGAGCGTGAATGCGATCGACTGGCGCTGCGCGATCGCCTCCCCGAAGGCTTTCCTGTTTTTGGCGTAGTCCAGCGCGAATTCGTAGGCCGCGCGCGCGACGCCGACCGCCATGGCCGAAAGCGCGACGCGCGAGGAGTTGAGCAGGAGCGCGGTGTCGCACCCGGCGTCTCCGCCCAGGCGCAGCGGCGCCGGCACGGCGCAGTCGCGGAGCTCGACGCCGTACATCGGGAACGCGCGCATCCCCATGTTCTTCTCCCGCTCCTTCACCGTCAGCCCCGGCGTCCCGCGGTGCACCAGGAACGCCTGGCCCTGCCCGTCCAGCGACGCGTACACCAGGATCCATTCGGATTCCGCGGCGAAAGGGACATTGCACTTGTCGCCCGACAGGATATAGGCGCCGTCCTTGCGTACGGCCGTCGTCCGCGGGGCGTTGGGATCGAAGTCGAAGCGCGGCTCCATGAGGGCGGCGGAGCCGCAGACATGGGATTCCGTGCAGAAATGCGGGAGCATCTCCTTCTTCTGCCGCTCCGTGCCGCAGTGCAGAACGGGGATCGCGACCAGGTTGGGGGCCATCAGAGACAGCGCGGCGGCAAGGTCCCCCCAGGCCAGCTCTTCCGCGGCCAATACCGCCGTGAGCGCCGAATGTTCGCCGAAGCCGCCGTAAGCCTCCGGGATGCTGGCGGGCAGCAGCCCCAGTTCCCAGCCGGTCCTCGTCCATTCCGGCTCCGGCTCGCTCTTTTCGTCGGCGTCGCCCATCCGGGTGCGGAATTCCTTCACGGCCAGCTTCCGGGCGGCGTCCGCGATGATCTTCTGTTCGTCTGTCGGTTCGAATGAATACATGGTCAAAGCCTCGATTTTTTCGACAGTGTTTCTAACCCAAGTCCCGGGGATTAAGCAAGCAAAAGCCTCCCCGGGGGCTCCCAGGATTTCTGCCGGCACCGGACGCCGCGTCCGTAAAACACTACGGCCGACCGTTCGAAGACCTCCGGGGTCTCCGAGGAATAGAAGTCGCGGCGCCCTTGCGCGGTGCAGCGATCCGCCATCTCCGGGTGGCGCCGGAGGTAGTCGACGAGACTCGCCGCGACGATGGCGCCCTGGGAAACGACCGCAATCCCTTCGGGCAGGAAGCCGCGGATCTTTTTCTCGAGCAGCGGATAATGGGTGCACCCGAGGACGACCGTGTCGATGCGCGGGTCGGCGGCCAGCAGCCGGTCGATGTGCTGCCGGATGAAATAGTCGGCGCCGGCCCGGTCGAATTCGTTGTTTTCCACCAGCGGCACCCACATCGGGCACGCTTCCTGGACGACCGTGACGTCCGGGAAGTACTTCCGGGTTTCGATCGCGTAGGACCGGGATGCGACGGTTCCCGCGGTGGCAAGGACGCCGATGTGCCGGGTCCGGGTCAGCGTGCCGACCATCTCGGTGACCGGCCGGATGACGCCGAGGACTCGCCGGCCGGGGGCCAGGCGGGGCAGGTCGTTCTGTTGAATGGTCCGCAGGGCCTTCGCCGAGGCGGTGTTGCAGGCCAGCAGGACCAGGCTGCATCCCTGTTCGAACAGCCACCGCACCGCCTCCAGGGTATAGGCATAGACCGATTCGAAGGACCGGCTGCCGTACGGGGCCCGCGCGTTGTCCCCGAAGTAGAGGTAATCGTAGCCCGGCAGCACCTTCTCGATTTCCTTCAGCACCGTCAGGCCGCCGAATCCCGAATCGAAAATTCCTA
>CAZTHE010000139.1:0-6862 GCA_964613495.1 uncultured Acidobacteriota bacterium
GCATCGAGCAGGTGAAGATCCGCTCCGTGCTGACCTGCAAGGCCAAGCGCGGCGTCTGCGTCAAGTGCTACGGCCGCAACCTGGCCACCGGCAGGATGGTGGACCTGGGCGAGGCCACCGGCGTCATCGCGGCCCAGTCGATCGGCGAACCGGGCACGCAGCTGACGATGCGGACGTTCCACATCGGCGGCACGGCGAGCCGGACGCACGAGCAGTCCACGGAAGAGGCCAGGAACGAGGGCCTCGTGAAGTTCCTCAACATCCAGCACGTGACCAACCGCGACGGCAACCTGGTAGTGATGAACCGCAACGGCACGCTGATCATCGCCGACGAGGCCGGGCGCGAGAAGGAACGGTATTCCGTGGCCTACGGAGCCATCCTTAAAGTCAAGGAAGGCCAGAAAATCAAACCCGGCCAGGTGCTGGTGGAGTGGGATCCGTATTCTTTCGCCATCCTCACGGAATTCGGCGGAACGGTCGTCTTCAAGGACATCCACGACGGCATCACGGTCAAGGAAGAGCGCGACGAGAACACGGGCCTCGTGCGGCAGGTCATCACCGAGTCTCCGGACGAGAAATACCAGCCGCAGATCGGCATCAAGAGCGATAAGGGCAAGATCGTCAAGAGCTACCTGCTGCCGTCGAAGGCCCACCTCTGGGTGGACAACGGCGAAGAGGTCTACCCGGGCAGCGTGCTGTCGAAGATCCCCCGCGAGACGCGCAAGACCAAGGACATCACCGGCGGTCTGCCGCGCATCGTGGAACTGTTCGAGGCGCGCAAGCCCAAGGAGACGGCCGTCATCACCGAGATCGACGGCATCGTCAAGTACGCCGGCCTCGTGCGCGGCCAGCGCAAGATCGAGGTCCATCACGAGAGCGGCATGATCAAGGAATACCTGCTCCCGCGCGGCGTGCACATCAACGTGCAGGAGGGCGAATACGTCAAGGCCGGCGAGGCGCTCATGGACGGGCCGCGCAACCCGCACGACATCCTCCGGGTGCTGGGCGAGAAGGAACTGCAGAGCTACCTGGTGAACGAGATCCAGGAAGTCTACCGGCTGCAGGGCGTCAACATCAACGACAAGCACATCGAGGTGATCGTCCGCCAGATGATGCGCTGGATCAAGGTCGAGGAAGTCGGCGACACGGAGTTCCTGCTCGACGAGCAGGTGGACAAGTTCCGGTTCTACGAAGAGAACGAGAGGGTGGAAGCCCAGGGCGGCGTCCCGGCCAAGGGCCGGCCGTTGCTGCTGGGGATCACCAAGGCGTCGCTCTCGACCGACAGCTTCATCTCGGCCGCGTCCTTCCAGGAAACCACGCGCGTGCTCACCGAAGCCGCCATCAGCGGCAAGGTCGATTACCTGCGCGGCCTGAAGGAGAACGTGATCATGGGCCGCCTGATCCCCGCCGGCACCGGCATGGATTATTACCACAACATCAAGCTCACCGAGCCGATCATTCCGATGGAAGAACCTGCGGCCGCAGGCGAACCGGACCTGGAAGCCGACCTGCTGGGCGGCGGCCTGGACCTGGAGCCGGTCAAGGCCAAAGGGACCGATGTCGCCTAGAGCCCGCAGCCTGAGTATTGAGGGAGTTTATCCGGTTTGATTTGAAGCTGGAAAAAAGAAAGGCGGCGTCCCAAGGGACGCCGCCTTTTTTATGGAGGAGTGATCGAAAACTAGGAACCTGCGGCCGTTCCCGGCGCAGTCGAGCCGATCGGTTCGCCGCCGGTGCAGGGGCCGCTTCCACAGCTGGGAGCATCCGCGTCACCGGCCGGTTCGATATAGCGAACGATCTGATCCGTGCTGATTCCGTAAACGTAGCGTCCGGATCTATCCGGGGATCCGGGGGTGGCTTGAACCGCGAAATCGTCGCCGCCAAATGTAGACACGCCATTGACCGCTCCGTCTGCGTAACCATAGCCGTTAAAACCGGTGTCGGTGAATCGGCTGTCCACAAATCCAGCCGTTCTCAGATCCTCGAGAGAGGCATAGTTTGCGTTGTTAACGGCCGCATAGGCCACTTCGGCAGAACCCACGGTGCGGCAACCCTGGATGGCGCCGGATTCGTTGGCGGCCATTCTGGCCTGCAGCATGCTGGGGACGGCGATGGCGGCGATGATGGCGATAATCGCCACGACGATCAAAAGCTCAATCAGTGAAAATCCCTGTTCATTCTTCATGGAACTTCTTCTCCTATAGTTTTTATCCTGGGGCATTCATTAACAAGTCCACTCTGACAGATAGCAATTGCCGTGCCAGATTTCCTCCATGGTCTGAAAAAATCTTCGTCTTGTCTAAGTGTCTTAAAATCAATAGCATGTGTCATGGCGAGAAAGTCGTGGCTTCTCCGGCCTATCGCCCGCTGTCAAATTTCCGATGATTTTCAGCATTTCGAGTGCTGGAAATCAGCACTCCGTTCAATGCGGGAAGTGCCGGAGTTGCCAATAATTATTTGGGAATTTACTGCATAATGTTTAAAGTTCCGCACCTTCGGCGCTCCGCCTGTTTCTATCCGCCGATCCCGACCTTACGGTCGGGCCTACTGAATGCCGGGCCTTCGGCCCTGATTGGAAGGCCAATCGCACGGTCTGCCCCCAATCGGGTGTAACGAACAACAGAACGTTCCAACCTCCCAACCTTCCAACGTTCCAACGTTCAAACCTTCAAACGTTCAAACCTTCAAACGTGTAAACGTTCAAACCTTCAAACGTGTAAACGTTCAAATGTTCAGTATTTAATCTGAAGCGATTGCAGCCGATGCCGAAGGGAGCCCTTCGTCAAATTCAGTTTCTGGGCCGCAAGGGTCTGGTTCCCGTCCGTCTGGCAGAGCGCCTGGGAGATCAGGCTGCTTTCGATCTGGCTGAGAAAGCTCTCCAGGTCGAAGGGGCCCTCGGGCAGCGTAAAGAGGTCTCCGGCCGGCGACTCGGTCCCTTTGCGGACGGAATCGGGCAGGCGCTCCGGCCGGATCTCCGGTGCGGTTTCCAGTGCGACGGCGCGTTCGATGGTGTTTTCCAGCTGGCGCACGTTGCCGGGCCAGTCGTACGACTTCAGGCAGCGCACTGCTTCCTGCGAAATGCCCGTGATGTTTTTGCCCGCCCGCCCGGCATACTGGTGCAGGAAGAACGCCGCCAGCAACTCGATGTCCTCCGCCCGCTCGCGCAGCGCCGGCAGGTGGATGTTGATCACGGCAATCCGGTAGTACAGGTCTTCCCGGAACAATCCCTGCCGGATGCGCGACTGCAGGTCCTGGTGCGTCGCCGCGATGACGCGGACGTCCACCGGGACCTCGGCGGTGCCGCCTAGGGGCCGCATGCGGCGTTCCTGCAGGACGCGCAGCAGCTTGACCTGCATCGCCGGCGTCATGTCCCCGATCTCGTCCAGGAAGATCGATCCGCCGTCGGCCGCCTCGAAGAGTCCCTTCTTGTTGGCCGACGCCCCGGTAAAAGCCCCCTTGGTGTATCCGAACAGTTCGCTCTCGAGCAGGGTCTCGGGAAAGGCGCTGCAGTTGATCGAAACGAACGGCTGGTCTTTCCGGCGCGACGCCTCGTGGATGGCGCGGGCGACCAGTTCCTTCCCCGTCCCGCTCTCGCCCGTGATCAGGATGGTGCTGTCGCCCATGGCGACGGTCCCGATGGTGCGGTACACGTCCACCATCTTCGGGCTCTTCCCCACGACGCGGACGCGCCGCAGCGCCTGGAACAGCTTCTGCCCCTGCAGGGCCTCGGTGCGGTCCGCGGCCGGCGACTGCGGCTGTTTCCGGCCGTTTTTCTTTTCGAGCGTGCGGCGGACGACGGCGCACAGCTCGTCCATCTTGAACGGCTTGCTGACGTAATCCTGCGCCCCGTGCTGCAGGGCCTCGATCGCCGTTTCCGGGCTCGCGAACGCCGTGATCATGACGAAAGCGGCGTCGGGCGCGACCCGGGAGGCGGCGCGGAGCAGTTCCACGCCGGAGAAATCCGGCATCTTGATGTCCGAGATGACCAGGTCCACGTCGCGCCGCTTCAGGATATCCAGCGCCTCCCGCCCGGAACCGGACTTGAGGACCTCCATCCCTTCGTCCTGAAGGGCGATTTCGAGGATCTCGATGATGTTGGGTTCGTCGTCCACGACAAGAATCGTCGGCATCGCTTTCACTCTCCTCTATCCCTGCACCGCCGCCTGTTCGATAAATCCGGCTTCCTGCACGCAATCTTCCAACGGGAAAATCAGGCGGACCCGCGTGCCCCTGCCCTGCTCGCTTTCGAAAACGATCTTCGCCCCGTGGTCTTCCATGATCTGGAAAATGATGCTCAGACCGAGGCCGTGGCCGCCCTTGAACTTCGAATGAAAGGGCTGGAAGATCTTTTCCAGCTGTTCCGGGCTCATGCCGACGCCCTCGTCCTGGAAAAATATCTCGCCGGTCCCGGGCGCGACACTCCGGACCCCGACGGTGAGCCGTCCGCCATCGGGCATGGCGCGGATGGCGTTCTGGGCGAGGTTCCAGAAGACCTGTTTCAACCGGTCGCCGTTTCCGAATACCATGAACGAAGGTTCCTCGATGCCGAGGTCGACGGTGTGGGTGTCCCGGATCTCGGGATTGTTGCGCATCAGCGCCACGGAATCCCGGAGCACGGGCACCAGGTCCAGCACCTGCTTCGGGTGCCGGCGGGGATTGGCGAAACTGAGAAAGTCCTCGATGAATTGGTTCAGGCGGTCGCTCTCCTCGATGAGGATGTCGAGCAGCCGCGCGTCCTTTCCCGCGATGTTCGCGCGGGACCGCAGGATCTCGACCGATCCCCGCATCGACGTCAGCGGGTTGCGGATCTCGTGGGCGATGCCGGCCGCCATGCGGCCGACGGCCGCCATCCGGTCCTTCAGCCGGACTTCCTCCTCCAGCCGGTTGATGTCCGTCAGGTCCTGGAAGGAGATGATGAAGCCGATCAGGCGCTGATCCTCGTCCAGCAGCGGGGAGACGCTGAAGCCCAGATACCGTTTGGATCCGCCGGGCATCCCGATCCACTCTTCGTGGCGCAATGCCTTGGCGTTCTTCAGGAGGTCTCCCTTCAGGATCCGGTCCCAGAAGGCCTTCCCGAACAGCAGGCCGACGGGTTTGCCGATCGTGTCCGCAGCGTCCCGGCCGGTCAGTTCCTGGGCCGCCGTGTTGAACACGGCGACGGTGCCGTCGAGCCCGGTCGTGATCAGCCCGCTGCGGATGCTGCTCACGATGTGCTCGTTGAGGCGCCTCAGCTCGGTCAGCGAATCGATCTTCTCTTTGAGCTCGACCTCGACAACGCGAAGACGCTGGTGAAGATAGGTCCCCAGGTAGGCGACGGCCCAGAAGCCGATCGCGTGGGCCGAGATGCGGAAGGTCTCGAGCGATGCGGCCTTTCCCGTGATCGGGGCGCCGACGAGACCCATGTGGTTGGCCACGATGATGCCGGCATAAAGGATCGTGCTGAGGGCCGCCCCGACCATGCCGCCGTTGCGCCCCAGCGTCAGGCTGCAGTAGATGACGATCAGGACGTAAAACGATACGAATGCGCTTTCAATCCCGCCGGTGTACGCCACGAGGATTGTCGTGAGACCCAGGTCGGCAGCGGTCTGGGTGTAGAGCTGCAGGAGCCTGCGCCGGTCCAGGAACCACAGTGCCAGGAACACGAGGGTCAGCGACAGCGTGAGGACGTTGAAGAACGCCGGGAAAGAGAAAGACGCGATCCGGTCCTCGAGGACGCCCAGGCGGTCGGCGAGGTTCAGTCCGAGCGGCAGCAGGATCGCGCGGCCGACAATCAGGGCCATCAGGTACCGGCGGAGCTGCTGGCTTTCGCCGGAGATGCTTCGATTTTGATCGGATCCCATAGCGTGGATTCCCGGGGGCCGGGAACGCCGCGTTCCCGGCCCCCGGAACTCGAAAATGCCCGGCTAGCCGCCGGACAGCACCTGGATCAGCTTGAACAGCGGCAGGTACATGGAAATGACGATGCCGCCCACGACCACGCCGAGGAACACCATCAGGATCGGTTCCAGGAGCGTGAGCAGGTTCGCGACGACGACGTCCACTTCCTCTTCGTAATAGTCCGCGACCTTCACGAGCATCGTGTCCAGTTCGCCCGTGGATTCGCCGACGGACACCATCTGGGTCACCATGGGCGGGAAAAAGCCGGACTGCTGCATCGGTTCGGCCATGGTGCCGCCCCCCTCGATTTTCAGGCGGACCTGGGTGATGGTGTCTTCCAGGATGGAGTTCCCCGACGTCTTGGCGGTGATGTCCAGCCCTTCCAGGATGGGCACGCCGCTGGTCAGCAGCGTCGCCAGGGTGCGGGTGAAGCGGGCGACGCCGATCTTGCGCAGGACTTCCCCGAGCACGGGGACCTTCAGGAGCGTCCGGTCGATGACGCGCCTGCCGTTTTCGGTCTGTTTGTAGCTACGGAGCCCGAACGCGGCGATGCCCCCGAGGATGATGGCGAAGATGAAGTAGCGTTCCACGAGGCCGGAAACGGCGATCACGATCCGGGTCGGCAGCGGCAGGTCGACGTTGAAGCCTTCGAAGAGGGTGCTGAAGACGGGGACGACCTTCCAGAGAATGACCACCACGACGCCCACGGCGATGGTGAGAATCGTGGAGGGGTAGATCAGGGCGGAGCGCAGGGCCCGTTTGAGCTTGACGATCTTTTCGATGAAGGAGCACAGGCGCTGCAGGATGGTGTCCAGGATGCCGCCGGTTTCGCCCGCGGCGATCATGTTGGTGTAGAGGCCGTCGAAGACCTTCGGGTGGCGCGCCATGGCGTTGGAAAGCGTGGAGCCGGCCTCGACGTCGCCGCGCACCTGCTCCAGGATCGCCTTGAATTCCTTGTTGGGGTGCTGCTGGGCGATCGCGTCCAGGG
>CAZTHE010000139.1:6872-10499 GCA_964613495.1 uncultured Acidobacteriota bacterium
GGATCAGGGGAAGGCCGGCGTCGAGCATCACCGAGAACTGGCGGGTGAAGATGGCGACTTCGGACTGGGACACCTTCTTGCGGATCGAGAATTTCAGGCTGGCGGCCTTTTTTTCCTGGATGGCGATCGGGGCGATCTGCTCCCGGCGCAGGACGGCGGCCAGGGCCTGCGGGCTGTTGGAGAACCTTTCGCCCGAAAGGCTCTCGTTGGTTCGAACGTTCCGCCCACGGAATACATAGACTGGCATAATTATCTCCCCGGGATCAGCGGCGCGCTCCGCCCGCCATCTCCATTCTCGGAGCGCGGGAGGCGGCGGGCTGCATGTTCAGGCCTACGCCCCGCTGCACGAGGTCCTGCAGCTCCTCGGCGTTGGAGGACTTGTTGAGCGCATCCTGAAGCGTTATCTGTTTGGTCAAGACCAGCTGGGACAGCGACTGGTTGAAGGTCTGCATGCCGAACTTGTCCTGCCCGGTCTGCATGGAGCTGTAGATCTGGTGGATCTTGTCTTCGCGGATCAGGTTGCGGATGGCCATGGTGGGAATCAGGATTTCCATGGCCATGCAGCGGCCGGACCCGCTGGAGCGGGGGATCAGCGACTGGCACAGGATCCCTTCCAGCACCATGCTCAGCTGGGCCCGTATCTGGGGCTGCTGGTTGGAGGGGAAGATGTCCACGATCCGGTTGATGGTGCTGGCCGCGCTGTTGGTGTGCAGCGTCGCCAGCGTCAGGTGCCCCGTTTCGGCGATGCGCAGGGCCGACTCGACGGTTTCCAGGTCGCGCATTTCGCCGATCAGCACGACGTCCGGGTCTTCGCGCAGCGCCACGCGCAGCGCGTCGGAGAAGGAGTGCGTGTCGGCGCTGACCTCCCTCTGGTTGACGATGCAGCTCTTGTGCGAGTGCAGGAATTCGATCGGGTCCTCGATCGTGAGGATGTGTTCGTGGCGCTCCGTATTGATCTTGTCGATCATGGCGGCCAGCGTCGTCGATTTCCCGCTGCCGGTCGGTCCGGTGACCAGGATGAGGCCCCGCGGCTTGTCGCAGAGCTGTTCCACCACCGGCGGCAGGTTCAGGCTCTGGAATCCCTTGATCTCGAACGGGATCAGGCGGAAGACCGCCCCGACGGTGCCGCGCTGGGTGAAGACGTTGGCGCGGAAGCGGCACAGGTCCTTGATGCCGAAGGAAAAATCGATTTCCCACTTTTCCTCGAACTGGTGCTTCTGGCCGTCGGTCATGACGCTGTAGGCGAGTCTCTTGGTGTCGGCCGGCGACAGGACCTGTTCGTCGATGGCGCGCAGCCTTCCGTCGACGCGGATCTTGGCCGGCACGCCCGTGGTCAAGTGAAGGTCCGAAGCTCCCGCCTGAATCGTCTTCTGGAGCATCTCGGGCAAAGTAATCATCGTTTTCTCCCTAACTAGCCGTTGACGGTTTCGCGGAGGACCTCGTCCAGCGTCGTCATCCCCGCCTTGATCTTGGCCAGGCCGCTCTGGCGCAGCGAGAGCATGCCCTCCTCCATCGCCTTGCGGCGTATCTCGCGGGCGGACGCCCCGACCAGGATCAGTTCCTGGATGTCTTCGCTGATCTGCATCACTTCGTACATGCCGACGCGGCCCTTGTAGCCCGTGCCGTTGCACGTCTTGCAGCCCTCGCCCTTGAACGTCTGGATATTCTTGGCCTCTTCCTGGGAGAAGCCGGCGTTGACGAGCGCCTGCAGCGGCGTCTTGATCTCGGCCCTGCACTCGGGGCAGATTTTGCGGATCAGCCGCTGGGCGCAGATCAGGTGCACCGAGGTGGCGACCAGGAAAGGCTCGATCCCCATATTGAGCAGCCGGCTGATCGTGGAAGGCGCGTCGTTGGTGTGCAGCGTGGAAAGCACCAGGTGGCCGGTGAGCGCGGCCTTGATCGCGATCTCGGTCGTCTCGAAGTCGCGGATTTCCCCGACCAGGATGATGTTGGGGTCCTGGCGCAGGAAGGAGCGGAGCGCCGCCGCGAACGTCAGCCCGATCTGTTCCCGGATCTGGACCTGGTTGATGCCGCGGAAGTTATATTCGACGGGATCTTCGGCGGTCATGATGTTCGTTTCGGGCGTGTTCAGCCGGTTCAGCGCCGAATACAGCGTCGACGTCTTGCCGCTGCCCGTCGGACCCGTGACCAGGACCATCCCGTATGGCTTGAGAATCGCCTCCTCGATCCGCTTGAGCGATACTTCCTCGAATCCGAGCTTGCTCATGTCCAGCGGCAGGGTGTCGCGGTCCAGGATGCGCAGGACGATCTTTTCGCCGAACAGCGTGGGGAGGGTCGAGACGCGGTAATCGATCTCCTTCTTGCGCCCGCTGATCGTCGTCCGGATCTTGATGCGGCCGTCCTGCGGGAGGCGCTTCTCGGAGATGTCCATCTTCGACATGATCTTGATGCGCGACGTGATGGCGTCCCGGAGCCGCAGCGGCGGCGACATCACGTTGTACAGGATGCCGTCCACGCGGAAGCGCACGCGGAAATCCTTCTCGTAGGGCTCCACGTGGATATCGCTGGCACCCTTTTTCAGCGAGTCGGACAGGATCAGGTTCACCAGCTTGATGATCGGGGCGTCTTCGCTCGACCGCAGCAACTGGTCCGTCGTCAGCTCCTGCTCGTCGTCTTCGCCGGCTTCCAGGTCGAGGTCCACGCCGTCTTTGTCTCCGTGGACGATCTCGTCATAGACCCTTTTCAGCTCGATCGAGTGCGGGGTGCCGTAATACTTGTCCAGGGCTTCCGAAATGGACGCCTCGGTGGCGACCACGGGCTCGACGTTGAAGCCGGTCATGAACTTGATGTCGTCCATGGCGAAGACGTTCGTGGGGTCCACGCTGGCGACCGTGAGGGTGCTGCCGACGCGGCTCAGGGGCACGACCATGTACTTCTGCGCCACCTCGGCCGGAATCAGCTTGATGACGGCGGGGTCGATCTCGAAATAGGCGAGGTTGATCGAGGGCACGCCGTACTTCCTGCTGAGCAGGGAGGTGATATCGTCGTCCTCCACGAAGCCGAGGCTGATGAGAATGGACCCCAGGCGTCCGCCGCTCTGGCGCTGCTGCTTCAGCGCTGCTTCGAGCTGATCCGCTGTAATCAGGTTTTCCTTAACCAGCAGTTCGCCGATCTGAGTTGGCATGTCTTGTTTCGTTCCGCTCCACGGCAAAGCGATCATGGACCCCAAGGGCATGGAGAGTGCTCTCGCCATCCAGTGGGGGCGAAAGGCACGGCATTCCCCGGTCCGGGCCGTCAGGGCGGCCCCGGGTGCGCCCGTGCGCGAGCCGGAGGCCCGTGACGGCCCGACTGACATATCGTCCCGAAACCCTTTTTCCAGAACAAAAAACTTGGCCGAACGCCTGTTTCGGCGAGGGTCCCATGAGAGGTCCCGGCATATAAATCGGCGGCAGGCACAAATTGCCAATGATTTTCTGTCCCGCCGGGTGATTTTTACGGGAAAAACTGCCTCTCGTCCCGGCGGAAACCGGCTACCAGTTGTTAGCTGTTAGCTGTCAGCGGGGAACGGTCAGCGATCAGCGGTTTATCGCTATCGGTGAGACACAACATTCACTACCGACTGCCGACTGCCGACTGCCGACTGCCGACTACCGACTGCCGACTGCC
>CAZTHE010000140.1:0-8362 GCA_964613495.1 uncultured Acidobacteriota bacterium
TTCGTCCCGCCCGTGTTCCCTCGTGCCCGAATCGGGAACCCACGACCTCATCTGGAATCCGGAATCTGCGATCCAAAATTATATGCCGGTTTCGCTGCCGAATTAACTCACATTATTCGCGGAGGGTCGTCGCGGGGCGTTGCAGGCAGGTGCGGATAAAAACAATTCCAGATTCCAGATTCCAGATGGCGCAGGATCGAACATTCGCGAATAATCCTTCGTTCCGCCCCGCTCACTCCTGCCTGAGTCGGGGACCCGCGACCTCATCCGGAATCTGGAATCTGAAATCTGGAATCGAAATCTATTTGCCGGCTTCGCGGCCGCGGACCATGGACCCAGTGAATTCACGCGGTCCATGGTCCGCGGCCCGGCAGCTATTTGGCGGTGACCCGCAGATCGATTCTCCGGTTTCTCTGCCTGCCTTCTTCGGTGGAATTGTCGGCCACGGGATAGCTTTCCCCGTACCCTTCGGCCTGAAGCCGCACCGGGTCGACGCCCATGCGGACAAGTTCCTGCATCGTGTTCTCGGCCCGCCTCTGGGAGAGTTCCAGGTTCGAGGCCGGATCGCCGACGTTGTCCGTATAGCCCCCGATCTTCAGGTGGACCGCCGGGTAGGCCTTCAGGATCTCCACGACATTATGCAGCTGCTCGGCCGAGGTGCTCTTGAGCCTCGCGCTTCCCGTCTCGAACTCCAGGCGGTCGAAGGTGAACCAGGTCGTTTCGTCGACGGGCCTGCCGGCATCCTCGATGAAATTGACCAGCTTCTTCTCGACGCCGAACTCGGGAACGTTGAGCTCGATTCCGGACGGCAACCGGACCATCAGGAATTTGCCCAGCTTGTCCACGGCGTCGCCGACCTGCGCGGCGCCCTTTTCCAGGGACTCCCGGGAGGGGCCGCAGTGTTTAAACGCGAAATACAGGATACCGGCAAGGATGAGCAGCGGGATAAGCCATTTCCAGACCGGCGTTTCCCGCGCGGCGGGCGGCTCCGGTTTCGAGAAATCCGCGGCTCCCAGGATTCCGCTCAATCCGGCGGGCAAGAGACTCTGAAGGAATCCCTTTTGGCCGGCCAGCAGGCTCATCAGGCCCGACACATTCAGATTCGAGTTTTTGACTTCCTTCCCCAGAAGGCCCAATACGGCGGGGGCGATCAAACGCGTCAGCGAGGAAGCCGAGTCCCTGCCGATGCCCCCGGCGCCCGCGATCCAGTCGATCACCCTGGAAACCCGGTCTCCGAAAATCCCGTCCAGCAAACCGGCGCCCGAGGACAGCATGTCCTTCGTGGCGTCGCCCCCCGAGAGTGCGGAAGACAGGCCCTTGAGGGTCGCGGCGCCGTAGCCGCCCTTCTGGATCATGTTCAGGATATCGGAAGCGCCCGAAGAGGACGCACCCTTGTTCACCAGCGCGCCTAACAGCGCCGGGAATATCGCGCCCAGGCCCGATCTGATCTTGTTTGAATCCAAACCGATAAATGCGGCGAGCTTGTCGATGATCTCGTCGCTGAATTCATTCTTCAGTAATTCAATGATGTTGATTGGCATCGCATCGACCTCCCTATTTGTAAACACCCTGATCCCAACCTCTTCCCCGCCAAGCCGGGGAGGAGCCAATCGCCCCATGTACCCGGGACGCGCGGGCCGCCGGAGCAACCAGGCTATCGCCTTCTGACGGTTTAGACCGCCGGGCACCCGATAAGTCACAAATGAGTGGAGGAAACGCGGGCCGCCGGATGGGCCGTGTTCCTAGCTATCCTGGGCTGATCCGCCCTATTCGTGAAGCTTCTGCCGCGGCGGATCCGGGCAGGATCAGGATCGAAGATTCGAGATCCCCGATCCGGGAAAAAGCCGCGGATTCCCGGTTTTGGCTGGAGTGAGTCGGACCCGAAAGCCGGCGATGCAGCCGTCTTCGGGATTGGGGCCTCTACCTGGAAGCGATTTCGCCCTGCATCTGAAGGACCTGTTTTTCCTCCAGCCGGTACCCGAAGTAAAAGATCAGGGCCGCGATCCCGCAGGCAGCCGCCGGGACAAGCGTAATCAGGCTGCCGATGCCGCTGACCACGCCCGGGGACGGGGTGGTATTGGCGACAAATCCGATGATCCCCAGCCCGGCGCTCAGCATGACGCTTCTCAGAAAAACGCCCACCTTGATCGGGATATTTATCAGGGCCATGGTGAACGCGCGGATGTTCCTGCCGGTTTTCCATTCCCCGTAAATGACGGTATCCGAAAACAGCGCCGTGATCATGGAGACCGCGATCGAGTACAGCATCAGGGCCAGCGTGCACAGGACGGTAAAAACCCACGAGGTCCCGCACGCAAACCTTGCCATCGAGAACAGGAGCGCGGCGCAGAGGAGAAATATCCAATAGCATCGCCGTTTTCCGATTCTCACTCCTATCCAGCCGGCCGCCAGGGTGCCCGCGAAACGCCCGAGGCTGGTAACCAGGATGAACAGGGAAACAAACGCGGGGTCGTTCCGCACATACGTGAAGTAATAGATCGCGAGCGCCGTCACCATGAGAAGGCTGGTGATGCTGAAGGTCTGGGCGAGGATCAAACCGAGCAGAGCGGGGTTTTTTAACACCAGCCCCGCGATTCCGCGGAGCGAGTGCCCGCCGCCTCCGGCCGCGGCGGTCGATTCGTCATACGGGTCCCTGCCGGCCGTAAGCCGGTAGACGTACAGGTACCCCAGGACCGTCGCCAATCCGTAAACGGCCGTGGCCAGGGAAAATCCGGTAATCCTGTCGGTCCGTTCGCCGAAGTGCGCGATGAGCGCCATGCCGGTGTACGAGAACAGGAGCCCGGCCGCGGCCATGCCCTGCGCCCGGCTGCTGGAGAGAACCGTTCTCTCTTCCGGCAGCGTGCTCAGCCTGCCCACCATCGAACCGTTGGCCGCCGAAACGACATTCCACAGGAGATGGCTCGTCACGAAGCCGAATATGATGATCCCGGCCGCCGTCCAATCGGTGCCGATTTTGGTGAACTGCAGCACCGACAAGGGCAGGAACATCAGCGGCCCGACCAGAAACCACGAACGATATTTTCCGCCGAATCGGAGTGTGACCTTCTGCAGGATGATGCCTCCCGCCAGGGCGCAGACGATGTCCGCCAGGCTGGTGATTACGAGGATGTTGCCGGCGAAGGCCAGGGGAAATGCCGCATGATCGGTGAGAAAAGCAGCGAAGAAGTACAGCTCCATGCTGGTCAGCATGACGAAGAACAGATCGGCGATTCCATAGGTGTAGAGCAGCGGCCTGCCCAGTCTTTCCGCCATTCATGGACTCCTTCCCGGCAACACGGCTGCCGAGGCAATCACCGGCATTATTGACGGCAACGGCCCGGGACACAACATAATTGAATGGAAATCGGGCGGGAATGTGCGTCGAGGATCGCCTCGGCGGCCGTGTCGGGATGCCGTTCGGTTTGCGGGATATTGTGAAGGGGAGATTCGGCCGCGAGGCGCTTTCGATAGGCCGAGGGTCTATCGAAAGCGCCCGATTCGGCGATGCCGTCCGACTCTCACGCGGGATGCGGCGCCCCGCGGAGAACCCTGCGGGTCGCGGGCCTCTCCGGGGACGCGCCAAACGGAGACCGTCCGGTCCCGCACGGGTTCGCGCGACGGCCGGTACGGCTACTTCCTGGCAAGCGCGCTCTTGAGGATGCCGATGATGGCCATGAGCACGCCACCGCCGACGCCGCCGCCCAGGATGCTGCTGATGATTCCGCCGACATCCATGCCGCCGCCTGCCGCGGCGACTCCCAGCATCTGCAGCAACTGGCCGCCCAGGCCGCCGCCCACGATGCCGGCTATGGAATTGCCCAGGGTGCCCAACGACGACTTCTTCATCAGCGAACCGGCGACATTGCCGCCCACCGCTCCGCACACGAGCTGAATGATCAGAGGCAAAAGGTTTTCCATCGCGTTTCTCCTCCCGCTTTTTCGGGGAATGGGATTGAATGCATGCCGCCATTCGCGGCGCGACGGCGGCTCCGACCCGGATGGATTGCCACCCGGGCAAGTCTCGAGTTCCTGCTACAACGCCACAGGAAACAGAGCGAGGGCCGGGACACCGTTCGCGCCCGCCCCCCGAACGGCTATTGCTCGGGTTCGACGCTCACGCGGGCGCGCCCCTGCTTCTCGAAACCAAGCTCCCGGGCCGCGCGCCGGGTAACGTCGACGACGTTCCGGTTGCGCCGGGCCATCCGGTCGTTGATGGTCAGCACCACGCTCTGGTTGTTCTCGAGGTTGGTCACCTTGATCCTGGTCCCGAAGGGCAGTGTTTTATGGGCCGCCGTCATCCCTTCCTGGTCGAAAACATCCTTGTTCGCCGTAGGCCTGCCCTGGAAAACGTTGCTGTAATGCACGGCCATGCCCTCTTCGGCCAGAGCCAATCCCAGGCCGAAAACTCCCATACTCAAAGCAAACAAAATGAACACACCTGTTCTTCTTCTCATACACGTTCTCCGAAAATGGTCCTTCGTTCCCGGCACCGGCAGCCCCATGCCAACCGGAAGCCGCAGGCCGAATCCCGATAAAACTGAAGGCAGCCGGCGCCCGGCGATTGCGTTCGTCCGATCAGGCGTTGGGGATCTTGAGCACCTGCCCGACCTTGATCAGGTTCGGGTCGTTGAGCTGGTCCTTGTTGGCCTCGAAGATCTTCATATATGTGTTCGCATTGCCGTAAAACTGCTTCGCTATCTTCGACAGCGTGTCTCCCGGCTGGACCGTGTACGTTTTCGCCTCCGGCGCGGCCGGTTTCGGGGGGGCAAGGCTCGGGTCGACCGCGATGTCGCAGGTCAGGTCGGCGAAGGCCGGGTCCACGAGCTTTACCTGGTTCCAGATGCCGTTTTTCAGCTCCTGCGTCCCCGCAGAGGCCTTGATGTAGAGCTTGTTGTCCTTCAGGTGAACGTTGTGCAGCCGGAGCCCTTTTTGCTCGATGAGACGCAGGACTGACTGATACTTCGACTTGAGTTCCTCTAAACGGTCCATGATTTCTCCTTTCGAATAATCCGATGAACGGGGAAACGCCGCCCGGAAAACCCCCGTTCGCGGCCGGTTGCGCTGAAGCCGGTCAACGGGCCTGGCCGAATAAAACCGCGGGCGAAGCGCCGGTGAAGAATCAAACCGGAACATCCCCACCGGCGCACGCCGAATCGACGTGATGCCAGGGAAAAGCCGCCGATCTCCATACCCCTTCCCGTAAAAATGGCACGATGGCGGCTTTCCCTCCTGAGGCTATAGACACGCGCTTACCCCGCGAAGTCACAAAAAAAGACATGCAAGATCAGATAACGTATTCTACACCATTGCGGGCGGCGCAGGGACGCAAATCGGGCCGAGGGCCGGCTTCATGGGAAGCGTGGGATTCCGCTCCGTCACCCGTTATCCGGGCCGCGGCCCATCGGCCGGGCTTCACTGCTTGCCGATCTGGTCCAGGAAAGTGGAGTTGGCTACGGTAATGCTGCGTTCGTCGCGGTCCAGGATCGCGTGCGTCGCCGTAATGGCCCGCAGCGTTCCCTGCTGGCCGGCGATCTCGACGGGCTTGCCCACCTCGAGAAATTTGCGCGCGTAAAAGCCCGCGAGGAGATTTCGCACAATGTCCCTCGCGCCGAACCCGAAGGATATGCCGAACGCCAGGGCGCCCGCCGCGAGCACGACGGCGGTCACGAGGCGCAGCATCTCGGTGTCGATCTTGAGCTGGGAGACCGCCATCACGGCCACGATGAAGAAGAGCAGGCCCGAAACGAGGCGGCCCAACGCGGCGGCGAACTCCAGACCGGCGCTTTCGGCCGCTTGCCGGACGGTCGTCCCGATGAATTGCGAGAGCGCGCTGCCGAGAAGGAGGAGCAGGAAGGCCGCGATCAGGTTCGGCAGATAGGCGAAGAAGGCCCCGAGCGCGTCCGAAACGGCGACGAGACCCAGCGAGTCGGCGAGAGTCTTGGCCAGGAGGCAGAGGATGAGATAGTAGATCAGCCGCGGTATGAAGAAATCGAGTTTCTGCCGGATGCCGATCCTCTGGAGCGTCTTGTCCAGTCCCGCCTGCTGCACCAGGTTGTCGAGGCGGACGCGCGCGAAAAACAGGCGCAGGACCTTCTCGATCACCTTCGCGACGGCGATCGAAACGAGCAGCAGGGCCAGGCCCAGCAGGATCTTGGGCACGGCGCCCGCCACCATATTCACCAATCCCTGAAACGACTCTGCGAGCTTCTCTCTCATCGCGGCTCTTCCTTTCGGCCCTTCGTCGGGGAGAAGATGTTAAAAGCGATTCCCAGGAATTCGAGAAAAACCAATTTGGGCAGATTCCAGGAGAATGTTGTCACCTGGGCCGTTGCGACGCGCCGGTCGATCCTGTTGCGCAAACGCGTCCAGAATCGACCGGCGGGTTCCACCTCGAAATCGGCGAGCGCCGCGATCGGTTCTCCCTCGTCATCGGTCGGCGCTACATCGGGATGGGGTGTCTCGTCCATAGGGCACGATCATGTCTGGTGGCGCATATCGCGGTGGAAAGGATCCGTTCCGCCGTTGAGATCCTGGAACCGGCGCCGGAAATCCTCCCGCCCTCGCTTGATTCGCATCTTGACCGCGGCGAGACTGATCCCGAGCACGGCCGCCACCTCCTCGTAGGAGAGCTGGTCCATGTCCCGCAGGAGCAGCGGTATCCGCAGGCTGTCCGACATCGCGTCGAGCGTTGCGGCGATCTGCTTCCGCTCGCCGCGCGCGATCGCGTCCCTTTCCGCGTCGGGCTGCAGCGCGAGTTCGCCGGCGGACATCACGCTCTTGTCCTCGACGTCGACGAAGATCTTCCCCCGCTGCTTCTTCAGATGATTGAAGCAGTGGTTGATCTTGATGCGCTGGAGCCAGGTGCTGAAGCTCGATCGGCCCTCGTAGCGGGGCAGACCGAAATACGCCTTTACAAAAACTTCCTGGGCCAGATCCTCTGCGCAATTCTGATCCCGCGTCAGGTGGCGGCAGTTCGCGATCACTTTCTTCTGGTAGCGGAGCACCAGCTGCTCGAAGGCACGGTAATCGCCCTCCGGCGCACCCTGCGCGCTCTCCGCCAGTTCCCTGTCCGATTTCAGCGGGTCCTTCAATTCGCCCTCACGCAAATGCCCACAGGATACTCATGCATGGCGCATCGCGTCAACGGACAACTCCCGCTTCCCGGAAGTCTTTGCCGCCGGGAGGGCGACGCGGAGACCACCTCGCGGCGGGAGAGGACATCGCCCGCCGCAAAGCGGGATACAAATGGCGCCGGTCATGTCGCGCCGCAAGTCCGGTAGCGCCCCGTCCCGGGGCCCGCTCATGCCGGCGAATCCCGGTCACGGGCGGTCGCGCATCGGATAGCAGCTATCGTCCCCCGAGCAGGCGAAGGCGCCGGATTCTCTCCTCCACGGGCGGGTGAGTGGAGAACAGTTTCTGGAGCCCCCCGAAGAACGGATTCATGATGAACATGTGGGAGTGCGCCGGGTTGCCGTGCCGCAGGGGCTGGGCCTGCACTCCCTGGTGAAGCTTGCCCAACGCCGTGGCCAGCGCGAGCGGCTTGCCGCTTATTTCGGCTCCGCCCTCGTCCGCCGCATATTCCCTGACGCGCGATACGGCCATGCGGATCAGCATCGCCCCCAGCGGCGCCCCGATCACGATGAGCAGCGATCCCAGGGGATTATTCCTGCGGCCCGAGGTCCCGACCCCGAAGCGGGCGAACTGCCCGATCATTGCGATGGCGCCGGCGAAGGTGGCGGCGATGGTTCCCGTCAGGATGTCCCGGTGCTTCACATGCGCCAGCTCATGCGCCATGACGGCAGCCAGTTCGTCGTCATTCAGGATCTCCAGTATCCCCTCGGTGGCCGCCACGGCCGCGTGGCCGGGATTGCGTCCGGTTGCGAAGGCGTTGGGGTTGCGTTCCGGAATGACGAACACCTTCGGCATGGGAAGCCCGGCCTTCTGCGACAGATCGGCGACGATGGAGTACAGGCGCGATGGAGGCTCGGGACCGACCTGGGAGGCCGCGTATCGCTTCAGTATCAGCTTGTCGCTGAACCAGTACGAAAAGAAATTCATGGCTGCCGCAAGGACGAAGGCCATCATCGCCCCGTTCTTCCCCCCCACCGCCCCGCCGATGACGACGAAGAGGATCGTCAGCAAAACCATCAAAAAGAAGGTGCGTGTCATGTTCATGGCATCTCCTACCGTATAATGCGGCCGGCCAAAAACACCGGGCATGCCGCAATTTCTTGGACAGCAACACACCCAATCTTGTCACATGCCATTATACGACCACGGCCCGCTTTCCCCACCCCCCCTGCCCGCGGAGATTGGGGCTGTGGATGCCGAGCATGAATATGTGGATTCCAGATTCCAGATT
>CAZTHE010000140.1:8372-10392 GCA_964613495.1 uncultured Acidobacteriota bacterium
GCGGGGTTAGGAATCCGGCATTGATGTGAGCAGGCCCGCATGCGGCGTTTTCGGGAATGTACAGGCGGCGAGGGCGGCTTCGAATCAGATACGCACAGCGACGGAGGCGACGGCGTAATGCAGCCAGGCGAACGTATAGACCCTGTCCACATCCGCCCCGCCTTCCAGCATCCGGCATCCCGCCGCGGCCGTGAAGTTTTTGGAGAAATCGTACTTCAGCTTGAGGGCAACGTCGAAAGCCCGTCCCTGGGGCGCCGCCGCGCCGTCCATGTTCAGGTTGAATCTCCAGTTGCGTCCCATGCGCCGCTCGCCGTCGATGTGGAACAGCGGGACGAAACCCAGGTCGTCGTCGAAAGCCCGGGTCGTCGCATCCCGGAGTTCTATTTTTGCGTCGCGGATCTTCCCGGTGGCCCCTATTTTCCAGGTCCAGCGCTCGCCGTCATAGATCCTGTAGCGATAGGTCACGCGGTAGGAATTGAACTCATACCTGGCCCGGACGCCCGCCCCGGGCGCAAACGATTGCCCCGCGAACGATACCGGCTCGGTAAGCTCGCCGTCGGACGTGATCGTAAGCGGAGCGGCGACAAACACCAGCTCGTTCCTGGGAGTGAAGGCATAGGCGACGGTGGCGCGGAACGAGGGGAAGGGGCCGGATCCCTGGATGTCCTTCAATGAAAACCTGGTACCCGTGGAATTGGGGATCTGGACGTCATTCCTTGTCTGCCAGACGGGACCCGACTCGAATTCCGCGCTGAATCTTGCGATGTCCGCCCCGGGAAGCGAAGCGGCAAAGACAAAAACCGAGGCGAACGCCAACATCCATCGCGAACCATTTTTCATAGACGATTCCTTTCCTCCAAAACTGCAGGCATTCCATGAGGCGCGGACGACACCGCCCCGCCCTATGCAGCTGATATTTAAGTTCCCGAATCGAATTTGGCAAACATAACGGACCGAAGCACAAGAAGGCGTGAAAAGGAGCGCCTTGTCGGCAACAGACCGGGCCGCCCCGGCTTCAAACTCGAACCGGGAATGGCGGCAACCGGCCGTCAGGCCTTGCCCAGGGCCGCCAGGATCTTCTCCGGCGTGGCCGGGGATTCCACCCACTTGCCGGTCGCGTTGTGGATGGCCATGATGACCAGATGCGTGTTCGCCAGCGAATGGCTGATGCCGTTGGAGCCATAGCAGGCGTTCCCTGCCTGCGTTTCCACTAGATCGAGCTCCACGCGGGGCATGTCCAGCATGCCGACCTTTTTGTAGTCGAACATGTTCGTGCTGAGCTTCACCCCGGTCTTCGGGTCGTAGACATATTCTTCCTGAAGCTGGCATCCGGCGCTGAAATCCATCACCTGGTCGATCTGGCTTTCGAGCGACGTCCGCCGCAGGATTTTCCCGGGATCCGCCGCGACCCCGAACCGGAGGATTTCGACTTCCCCGGTCTCCGTATCCACGGCGACCTCGCACGCGGCCACGTTCATCGTATCCAGCGCCCTGCCCCGCTGGTTCCACAGGGCCAGCGGCGGTCTGCCCGAATAGGTGGCGAACAGGTTGGCCCGAACCGCCTGTGCGAGCGGAAGGCCTTTGCCCGGGTCCGCCTTGACGACCACTCTGCCGCTATGCATGTCCAGGTCTTCGGGCTTCAGGCCCTTGAAGGGATTCGGGGCCTGTTTGGCGCCCGATCCTCCCCCCATGCTGATTCCTCCGGCCGCCGGAGGCCTGTTGGCTTCCTCGATCGCGGCCTCCAGGATGCGCCGTTTGAGGATGTTGGCGCACTCTTTCATTGCCCAGGAAGACGCGGTCGATCCGTCGCTGCCGCCGCCGTAGGGCCGGTATATTTCGTGGGAATCCAGGTCGATGCGGATATCCTTGTACTCGAGGCCGAGCTCTTCGGCCACGACCATCGCGTTGCACTCCAGCCCGTAATGCCCGATGGTGGGGCCCTGGGACGCCAGAATCACGGTGCCCTTTCGAAGCTCGAGCTTGGTGTTGTAGGTCATGCCGGAATGGCGCGGGCACTGGT
>CAZTHE010000141.1:0-10364 GCA_964613495.1 uncultured Acidobacteriota bacterium
ACGAACACGGTGCTGCACCTCCTGGCCGTCGCGCGGGAAGCCGGAGTCGACTTTTCCATGGCCGACATCGACCGGCTGTCCCGGAAAATCCCCGTGCTGTGCAAGGTCGCTCCCAGCTCCCCGTATCATCTGGAGGACGTCAGCCGCGCCGGCGGCATCATGGCCATCCTCGGCGAACTCCTGCGGGCCGGGCTGATCGATCCCTCCGTGAAGCGGGTCGACGCGCCGAGCCTGCAGTCGGTGCTGGAGCGGTATGACGTCGCGAGCCCGAAGGCGACGGAGGAGGCGCGGAAGCTCTACCGGAGCGCCCCGGGAGGTTCCGGCCGCAACCTCGTGCTCGCGTCCCAGGATACGTACTATCCCGAGCTGGATCTCGACCGGGTGTCGGGGTGCATCCGCGACGCCGCGCACTGCTATTCGACCGAGGGCGGACTGGCCGTGCTCTCCGGCAACATCGCCGCGCAGGGGTGCATCGTGAAGACGGCCGGGGTGGACGAATCGATCCTGCGCTTCTCCGGCAGCGCCTGCGTGTACGATTCGCAGGAGGCGGCCTCCGAGGGAATCCTGGGCGGCGAAGTGAAGGCCGGGAATGTGGTCGTGATCCGCTACGAGGGGCCGAAGGGCGGTCCCGGGATGCAGGAGATGCTCTACCCCACTTCCTACATCAAGTCGATGCACCTGGGGAAACGGTGCGCGCTCCTGACCGACGGCCGGTTTTCGGGCGGGACGTCGGGGCTTTCCATCGGCCATGTCTCGCCCGAGGCGGCGGCCGGGGGCGCCATCGCCCTGATCCGGAACGGCGACGTCATCGATATCGATATCCCCGCGCGGACGATCCGGGCCCGGATCGGCGACGGGGAATTGGAGTCGCGCCGGGCCGAGGAGCAGGCGAAAGGAGCGGCTGCTTTCAAGCCGCGGCGGCAACGGACGGTTTCGCAGGCGCTGCGCGCCTACGCTCTCTTCGCCGCTTCCGCCGACCAGGGGGCGGTGCGCATCCTGCCCGAGGACATCGGCTGAAGCCGGGGCCCGGTTACCGGCCCGACGCCGGGCGGTCGGCCATGTGCCGGCGGATGAACTCTTCCGCGGTCATGAAGTTTTCGATCGCGGCCTTGGACTTCAGTTCGTTCACGTACTGCTGGGTCGCCCTGCTTTTCGCGGCCTGGTCGAGATGCCGCCTGATGCCGGGCCCGGCCTCGTCCAGCGGAATTTTCCCCTCGGGCTTCTTTTCGATCACGCGGACGATGTGGAAGCCGAACTGCGTCTCGAAAACGGGCGACAGCGACCCCGGTTCGCCGTTGAACGCCGCCTCCTCGAACTGAGGCACCATCCGGCCGCGCGTGAAAAAGCCCAGGTCGCCGCCCTGCGCAGCGTTCGCCGAATCCTCCGAATACCTGGCGGCCGCCCCGGAAAACGTGATCTTCTGCGACTCGATTTCCCCGCGGATGGACTCGAGCCGGCTCCGGATCTCCGCCTTTTTCTCCGGGGCCGCGTCCTTCTGCACCACGAGCAGGATGTGCGCCGCGTGCACCTGTTCCTTCCGCTGGAACGCCTGCGGGTTCCCTTCGTAAAATTTTTGCACTTCCTCGTCCGTCGCTGCGGGGACGTCCTGGACGGCCAGGTCGAGCACCCGCTGTACCCGGAGGCTGTCCTCGATGCTTTTCCGCAGCGCCGCGTCCGTGGCTCCCTCGGCCGCCAGTGCCTTCTGGAAGTCCGCCTGCGAAGGGAACCGCTTCAGGATCTCCTGCCACTGTTCCTCGACCTTCGCCGGGTCGGCCGAGATGTTCCGGCGCTGCGCCTCGTGCTTCAGCAGGGTCTGGATGGTGATATTGTCCACCGCGCCCTTGAAGAGGTTCACGTTGCGTTCCTGCTGGGTTCCCGCGGGCAATTGCTTCTGCCGTGCGAGTACGGCGAGGGCCGCGAGGACCTGCCTTTCGGTGACCGGTTCGCCCGCGACCCGCAGCACGACGAGATCGGATCCCGCGGAAGCCGCCGGTGCGGGGGCGGGAACCGCCGGTTCCTGCGCGGGTGCGGCGGCACACGAGGCTGCGGCCGCAAACAGAAGGCAGATCAGGGTTCTTCGTATCATCGGAAAGCCACTCCTTCCACCGGGTAATCCTGCCGGCTCGGTCGGTCTGGCGTTTCGCCAAATCGACGGGGCGCGAGTTGAAAATTCCATGCGAGCACGGCAAATTGTCCAATGGGCTTCCGGAGATGTCAAGCTTCCCCGGCTACGGGCGAGTCGTCGAGTATTTCGCCCTCGAGGCCCACGACCACGCGGCGGACGGGAATCCGCCGCTTCGCCCTGGCGGCGGCTTCCGCGACGTGGCGCAGGAGTCCGCCGCAGCAGGGGACCTGCATGATCGCGACCGTGATCGATTTCACCCCGGCCTGGTCGATCAGGGCGGTCAGTTTCTGCCGGTAGGATTCCTGGTTCGAGTCCAGTTTTGGGCAGGCGATCGTGAGCGTCCTGCCCTTGATGAAATCCTTGTGGAAATCCCCGTAGGAGAACGCGGCGCAGTCGGCCGCGACCAGCAGGTCGGAGTCCCGGAAGTGGGGCGCCGCCGGCGAGATCAGGTGCAGCTGGACCGGCCAGTGGGTCAGCCGCGACGGGCGTGCCGCGCCGCCTTCCTCCTTGCCGCGGAGCGCCGCGAACTCCCGGCTCTGCGAACCTGGGCAATGCGCGGGCGCGCCGTGGCACGCGGCCGCGGCCTGCGGCATCTCGAACTCAATCCTGTTGGCTCGAAGGTACGCGACCGCCTGCTGCATGTAGTCCGTCTGGCCGTGGTTTCTCAGGTGCTCCAGGTGGGCCTGCAGCACGTTGCGTCCCTGGGGGACGATATTTTCCAGCGCCCGGATCTCGTCATAGGGCTCCGCCTCGCGCTCCTCCACCGAGAGGGCGCCCTCCGGGCACGACTGCATGCACGCGCCCAGGCCGTCGCAGAGCAGGTCCCCGACGAGACGGGCCTTGCCGTCGATGACCCGGAGCGCCCCTTCCGGGCAATCCGTTACGCACAACCCGCACCCCGTGCATTTTTCCCCGTCGATTACGATGATTTTTCGTTTCATGTCGTCTCCCGCCCTCCTCGGCTCTTATGCTTCCGACGCCTTTCATCTTCCCTCAATCCGGGAAGGGGGACATTGATTCAGGTCAAGAACCGGAGAAAAACCGGTCAGGAAATATTTTGAAACACCGGCCGGACATGAGAAACTAACAGGTCTTTTGCCGAGGATACGCCATGCGAAAAATTATGCTGTTCGTCGCAATCGCCGCGGGCATGTGCCATGCGGCGGTCACCCCCCTGGATCAGGCGACGCTGAAGGAATACCTGACCCGGGGCGCCCCTTTCGATTTCATTCTCATCGATGTCCGTACCCCCGAGGAAGTGACCGCGGCCATCGGCAGCGAGACGTGCAAGCCGTACAATCTCCCATGGCCCGACGTGTTCGCGCGGGAGGTGGCCAAAATTCCCAAAGACCAGGCCATCGTCGTCTATTGCCGCAGCGGATCTCGATCGAGTCGCGCGGCGGCGTATCTGAGTGACAACGGCTACACCCGGGTGTACGACGCCGGCGGATTCCTCACCTGGTCCGGACCGACGGTTTCGGCTTCGGATGCGAAACCGGCGTCGCTGCTCCCGGCGCCCCAGTGCACGCGGCCGGCCAAAGCGGCCGCGGCCGGAGGAACTACCCATGTACAGAAAAATTGAGGATTTCCTGGCCGGGTGGGAGTCCGAATCGCGGTCGACGCAGAAAGTTTTAGACGCGCTCACGGACGAATCGCTGCGGCAAAGCGTCCTGGAGGGGCATCGGACGCTCGGGAGGATCGCCTGGCACGTCGTGACGACGATTCCCGAGATGATGGCCCACACCGGCCTTTCCTTTTCGGCCGTATCTCCCGACGCCCCGGTCCCCGCCCGGGCGGGAGAAATCGCAAAATCGTATGCCGCCGTTGCAGAGGAACTCCTGAAACGGGTTCGAGCCGACTGGACGGACGAAACGCTGTCGGTCGAGGACGAGATGTACGGCGAGAAATGGGCGCGCGGTCAGAGCGCCCGGGTGCTGATCGATCACCAGACGCATCACCGCGGACAATTGACCGTGCTGATGCGCCAGGCGGGCTTGAAGGTCCCGGGCGTGTACGGCCCCTCCAAAGAGGAATGGGCGGAATACGGCGCCCCGCCTCCGGAAATCTGAGGCCTGCGGCCGGTCCGGTGCGCCGCCCCGTCAGCCCGGCCGCGAACCTCGCCGGCCGCACCGTCATGCGTCTCTACCGGGAAAAGCGGGCCTTCACCTTCTCCCACGACTCCGTGATCAGGAAACTCCCGTCCATGTCGGCGACGATCTGCTCGAACTTCCTCATCGGGATTGAGAAGGTGAGCGTGTTTGCGTCCACGCCGGGCCGCGCCGAGACGTCGAACATGCCGAGGACCGAGCGCGGGCGCTCGGCCCCGCATTCCGCCAGCGGGTACTGCACGATCGTGGCGCACCCCGCCCCCATCGGGCAGTAGACGGCCGCATTCGTCGGCTCGTCGTAGTTGGCCAGCGTGAACAGCCCCGACAGGACGTCCGGGGGCGCGAAGAATATGACGACCTGCGGCTCCTCCGCCTCGTCCAGCAGGTCCCAGCGTTTGAACACGATGTGTTTCGCCGGGGCCGTGAATGCGGGGACGTGCTGCAGCAGCTCCTTCACCAGTTCCGGCGATTTCTTGTACCGTTCCCCCTCCAGCTTTCCCGGGATGCCGCACGAGAGGAAATACTCGAAGTTCGGCATCAGGGCCTGGCTGAATCCCAGGTAGCGCTTCCCTCCGGGGCAGGCGATCGATTTGGTGTCGAAACTCAACGCCTTTCCCTGCCGGACAGCGGCCAGGTCGTCGATGAAGCAGTGGCGGCCTTCGGTGATCCGGTGCACCGGCGCCCTGCCGGCGTCGTCGGTATAATAAAAGGCGATCGGCAGGCCGGCGCCCGGGAAATATTTGCTCCAGCTTTGCGTGAATTCCTGTTTCAGCCCTGGTTTCATAAAGGTTTCCTCCGGTTTCGGATACTGAGACGATTTTATCCCAGAACCGCACGCCGGCGACAGGAATTCCGGATTCCGGATGGCGGCGCATCTGGAATCCAGAATCCGGAATCTGGAATCTGGAATCTGGAATCATAATTTGCTTCTGCAGATGGTGATACGCAAGGATGGCACGCCCGATTCCCTGAAGGTGCTGAAGGCGCTCGGCTACGGGCTGGACGAAAGCGCCATGGACACGGTCACGCGGCATTGGAAGTTCGAGCCGGCCATGAAAGACGGCAAGCCCGTCGACGCCCGGGTCACGGTGGAGATCTCCTTCCGTCTCTATTAGCCCGGATCCTTTGCCTGCCTGTCCGCACGCCCGGAGAGATACCGGCCGAAGACGGCACCCGTCAGATCCGCCTCGACAGCCCGATAGATCGGGTTTAAATTATGCAGGACGGTGCCAATAAATTCGAATTGCCGCGAATTTCACCGTATATTCGGATAGGAATTCGAAGAAGCGATTCCAATCCGTGGAATCCGTGGCTTTCCGCATTCGCCTTATATCCGATTCCTGGGCAATGATCTGTAGGGTTGATTGCAGGCATGAAAAAATCGTGGATTTTCATCATTCTGGTTGTCCTGGCGCTCGCGGCCGGCGGAACCTGGATCCTGAAGCAGCGGGATCGTACCGATGCGCGTGCCGCTGCGGCGCACCGGAAAGCGAAAGTTCCCGACAACCTGCCGCTGACCGGCGTGCGCAGTCAGGGCGGCGTCACGATCGCCAGGCTCGCGCGCCCGGAAGCGATCGACGGCTTCCCGTGCGCGGCGGATTGGGTGCATTTTCACGAGTCGGGCCGGCTGCGGGCGTTCTATCTCGGCGAGACCGCCGCCATTCAGGGCCACGGGATTCCGGAAGGGACCTGGGTCCGGTTGAACCCGGACCTGACGCTTCTGTCCTGTTCCTTCCCGAGGGATACGGAAATCGAGGGATACGTCTGCCGCGGAGGTTTCGGGGGATCGGAGGGCGTGACGACGGGATTCCACCCGGGCGGGCGGCTCTCCGCGTTTTTCCCTCCCGAGGATATCGTGATCCAGGGACTCCCATGCCGGGCCACGCCGTTCGGCCCCGTATATCTTTACGAGAACGGCAACCTCAGGAAGTTCACCCTGGCCCGGGATATCGTCGTCGGCGGGCGGGAGCTGTCCGCCGGGCAGACCGTGGCTCTGGACGAGGGCGGGAACTTGATCTCCGTCTCGAGCCCTTCCGCGATCGAGCGCGCCCGGAGTTTTTTTCACGGCCTTTTCCGCTGACCGGAGCCGAATGGATACTGCGACACTCGATAAAACCCTCTCTGTCCTGCGAAGAGAAATTAAAAAATGGAAAGTCCCAGCCGTCGGCGTCGTCGCGGAGCGGGCGATCGACCGTCCGTTCGAGACGCTCGTCAGCACGATCCTGTCCCTGCGGACGAAGGACGCCGTCACCGCCGCCGCGTCGCGGCGGCTGCTGGAGCGGGCGCCGACGCCCGGGACGCTGGCGGCGTTGCCCGCCGGGGAAATCGAGCGCCTCATATTTCCCGCCGGATTTTACCGCACGAAGGCAAAGCACCTCATCGCAACATGCCGGCGGATCCTGTCGGAGCACGGCGGACGGGTGCCGCGCTCGATGGACGCGCTGCTCCGGCTGCCCGGCGTCGGGCGGAAGACGGCGAACCTGGTGCTCACGGTGGGATTCGGCGACTACGGGATCTGCGTCGATACGCACGTGCACCGCATCTCGAATCTCTGGGGCTATGTCCGCACGAAGACGCCCGAGGAAACCGAGTCCGCCCTCAGGAAAAAGTTGCCCCGGCGGCACTGGAAGACCTACAACGACATCCTGGTCACGTTCGGGCAGAACCTGTGCGTCCCGGTGTCGCCCTGGTGCAGCAAGTGCCCCGTTGCGCGCCTCTGTCCGCGAATCGGCTTGAAGCGCTCCAGGTGACGGCCGGAAAAATTCCTGCGAATCCGTCACAATTGTTTGGTGCCGGGGAATGCCGTTTTGTGGCAGAATACGGCGCCGGCGGGGTGGCCCTCCCGGGCCGAGGCCCCGTTTTTTCGAGGACAAAAAGCATCGATTTTCCGGGATCGGCCGATATTTCAGTGTTGCTTTGCGGATAGCCGCTGCTTGCGGATGCGGGCCGGACGAGGAAAGGAGCATGAGAATGAGTGATGCCCCGAAATTAGCGCAGTCCGTGCAGAGACTCCTGGACCGGGGGGTGCGGATCCCCTGCCCCTGGTCGGTCGAGGTGGACGATTCCGTCCTGCCGGAGCGCATCGCGCCCGGCGTCCTGATCCATACGGGATGCAGGATCGCCGGCTCCGGGACATCCATCGGCCCCGGTTCGGTGCTCGGCGCGGAGGCTCCCGCGACAGTGGAGGGTTGCCAGCTCGGCCACCGTGTGGAGTTGAAGGGCGGGTATTTCTCCGGCGCCACGTTTCTCGACGGTGCGAACATGGGCAGCGCGGCGCACGTCCGCCCGGGGACGCTCATGGAGGAAGAGGCCGGCGGCGCCCACGCCGTGGGATTCAAGCAGACGATCTTCCTGTCCTACGTGACCGCGGGAAGCCTGATCAACTTCTGCGACGCCCTGATGGCCGGCGGCACGAGCCGGAAGAACCACAGCGAGATCGGCTCCTCCTACATCCACTTCAACTTCACGCCGCACCAGGACAAGGCCACGGCCTCGCTCGTCGGGGACGTGCCGCACGGGGTGTTTCTGGACCGGCAGCCCATTTTTCTCGGGGGGCAGGGCGGACTGGTCGGCCCCGCGCGAATCGCCTACGGGACCGTCATTCCCGCCGGCACCATCTGCCGGCAGGACATCGAAGAAGAGGGGAAGATATTCGGGGAGACGAGGCCGGCCCGGCCGCCGCGCCTCTTCGCCGCCGGAGTCTACCGGGGCATCAACCGCGTCGTCGCCAACAACCTGATTTATGTCGGCAACTTGTGGGCCCTGAAGGCGTGGTATCGCGACGTCCGGGTGCGGAGCATGTCGGGGGACGCCTACCGGGAAGCCTGTCATGCCGGGGCCCTGGCCCGGATCGAAGAATGCCTCAAGGAACGTTTAAAACGCCTGAAGGAACTGGCCGATAAAATGAATTACTCGCTCGAGAACGCCAGGGCCGAAATCGGCGAGGAACTGCCGCCCGCTATCCGGGCGCAGCAGCAGGCGCTGGCGGACCGCTGGCCTGAAATGGACTCCCGGCTGGCGGAAGGTCCGCCGGCGGCCGCGGGTGCCGCCGGCCGGGAATCGTTTTTGAAGGAATGGGCTCAGTCGGACGTTTCCTCGGGGCATTGCAGGGCCGTCGCGGCCGTCACGCGCCAGGCGCGCACGGCCGGCGCCGCATGGCTTCAGGAAATCGTGGATTCGGCCGGGGCCCTCTGGACAAAAATTTAGCGCGGGGACGAAAACAATGGGACGCATGTTCGGTACGGACGGTGTAAGGGGTGTGGCCAATGTTCATCCGATGACGGCGGAAATGGCCCTCGAGATCGGGCGCGCCGCCGCCTATGTCTGCAAAAAACAGCCGAAGCACAGGCACACGATCGCGATCGGGAAGGACACGCGCGTCAGCGGCTATATGCTGGAATCGGCCCTGACGGCGGGCATCTGCTCGATGGGGGTGGACGTCCTTCTGGTCGGGCCGCTCAGCACGCCCGGCATCGCGTTCCTCACGCGCAGCATGCGGGCCGATGCGGGCATGGTGATCTCCGCGTCGCACAATCCCTACCAGGACAACGGAGTCAAGATTTTTTCGCGCAACGGCTTCAAGCTCCCCGACGCCGACGAAGACGAGATAGAGGATCTCATCACCTCCGGGCGCATCAAGGACATCCGGCCGACGGCCGGGGAAATCGGCAAGGCCCGGCGCATCGAGGATGCCAGCGGCCGGTACATCGTGTTCTGCAAGAACACCTTTCCGGAAGACCAGACGCTCGAAGGGATGAAGATCGTCCTCGACTGCGCCAACGGAGCCACCTACAAGGTCGCGCCCACGATCTTCGCGGAACTGGGCGCGGACGTGACCGCGATCCACTGCGAACCCAACGGGATCAACATCAACGACCATTGCGGCTCGCAGCATACCGAAGATTTGAGCGCCCGGGTGCGAGAGACAGGGGCCGACGTCGGGCTCGCCTTCGACGGCGACGGCGACCGGCTCATCGCGGTGGATGAAAAGGGGGAGCAGATCACGGGCGACCACGTCATGGCCGTCTGCGCCGCCATGTACAAGGAACTCGGCCTGCTCAAGAACAACCTCGTCGTGGCGACCGTCATGAGCAATTTCGGGTTCTTCAGCGCGATGAAGAAGCTGGGCATCCGAGAGGGCGTCAGCAAGGTCGGCGACCGCTACGTCCTGGAAATGATGCAGGAAAAGGGCGGCGTGCTCGGCGGCGAGGAGTCGGGGCACGTCATCTTCCTGAACCACCACACCACCGGCGACGGCATCATCACCGCGCTGCAGCTTTTATGGGCCCTCAAGCGCAGCGGGCAGCGTCTTTCCGAACTGGCGAAGGTCATGACGCTCTCGCCGCAGAAGATCATCAACGTGGACGTCAAGGACAAGCCTCCGCTCGAGAACATTCCGGAACTCCAGAAGAGCGTCCGGGAGGCGGAGGCGGAACTGGGCGACAGGGGAAGAGTGCTCATTCGCTATTCGGGCACGCAGTCCATGTGCCGGGTCATGGTGGAGGGTCCCACGGAAGAGATGACCGGGCGGCTGACACGGGTGCTTGCGGATGTGCATCGGCTAAAAGACAGGCGGTTCATCGAGGGGGCCATTCATGCCGTTTAAAGTCTATGTTACCAGGGATTTCGATCACATGAGCGAAGTGGCCGCCGGGCTCGTCGTCGAAGACGGGAACCGGCAGCTTGCGTCCCGGCCGTCCTATGTCCTGGGCCTGGCCACCGGCAATTCGCCGACGGGGCTGTACAAGCATCTGGCCAAGGCGGCGAACGCCGGCAGAATCGATCCATCGAGGATCGTCAGCTTCAATCTGGACGAATACATCGGGCTGCCCGGCGAGAACGCTCAGCAGCGCGCGCTCCACCGGGAGAGCTACAGCTTCTTCATGATCCAGGAGCTGTTCGGCCTGCTGCAGACGAAGTTCCGCGAAACCAACGTCCCCTGGGGCACCCTGATCGAGCAGGACAAACTGGAAGCCGAGCTGGAAGCGAATCCCGGCGACTGGGAACTGCAGGGAAGCGACAAGGGAAAAGCCGTCGTTATCAGGCGGGATGCCCGGTCCGGCTACCTGCGGTGGGTCCGTAAGGAGATCCTGGACGGGTATGCCGAAAAGATCGCCCGGTGTGGCGGCATA
>CAZTHE010000142.1:0-10126 GCA_964613495.1 uncultured Acidobacteriota bacterium
ACCGGCGGCGCCCACGGTGGGGATGTTCATCTTCTCGAGAGTTCTGCAGTGTTGGCTCACGGCCGACGTGCAGCCATCTCAACCCGATATGCCGATGATGGCGGCATGTCCGTTCTTGGCGATTTCCTTCCACAGGGCGGGATCGTCCGTGGTGTAGGATCCTGCTTTTCTCTTGATGACGATCTTCGTGCCCGGCTTGTTCTGCGCGAACCAGGACTGGATCTCCTCGAAAACGCTGTAGGCGGCGTCCGGACCGCCCCAGTTGATGTCGACCAGGTAAATCGTCTTCCCGTCGAGCGTGCTCAGGCGGGGAGACAGCGGCAGGCGGTCCACCATCTGGCTCTCGACGGCCGGATTCAGGACCGTGATCCTCGGCTTGGCCGCGGCTTTCGATTTGCGCTGCTGCGCCTGCGACGGCGTCAGCCCGGCAAACACCACGGCTGCCATGATCAGCAGTATGAAGCTTGTTAGTAGTTGCTTTCGTCTCACGTTGTTCCTTCCCTCCGATACGGGTTAACCGGTGCTGCACAACCCAAATTTTAGCGATTCTAGCACAAACCCGCCTGGGGGGAGGTCTGTAAAATTCGGTTTGGTGCGGCAAACAGGGGAGGTCTGGCCCGCATTATCCATGAAGCTTCCGCTGTGGCGGAAATAAGCATGGATTCCAGATTCCAGATTCAAGACAAGCCCGCGGGTCACCGATTTGAGCAGGAGTAGGCCGGCTTGGACGAAAGGATTGTTCGAGACTGTCTGGGAGAACGGCATCTGGAATCGGGAATCGGTTTTTCAAACCGGCTTCACAGCCTCGCGACGAACCATCATGAATAACGCGAGGCCAGGCGCGTCAACGGGCGGAGCGGGGAGGCTGCCATTCCGTGTTGCGGACCCCGGGAATCGAATTTCCCAACTCCGGTCCCAGGCGGGCGTCGGCGGCCGCGAGCAGGCGGTCGAGCCCTTCCCGCTTCAAGGCGCTGACGGCGACGCCGTCATAGCGGTGGCAGTAGATGTCGAGCATCGGCTTTTCCACCCGGTCGGCCTTGTTGAGCACCACGAGCCGCGGGATCGTCTGCAGGTCCAGGTCGGCGAGCACCCGGCCGACGGCGTCCATCTTCCGCTCCATCTGCGGATCGGCCGCGTCCACCACGTGGAGCAGGAGATCGGCCTCGGCCAGTTCTTCGAGCGTGGCTTTGAAGGCGGCGACCAGGTCGGGCGGCAGGTCGCGGATGAAGCCCACCGTGTCGGTGACGATGACGTCGCCCTGCTTCGGGAACCGGAGCCGGCGCGACGTCGTGTCGAGGGTGACGAACATCTGGTCGGCCGTGTCGATTTCGCTCTCCGTCAGGGCGTTGAGCAGGGTGCTCTTGCCGGCGTTGGTGTAGCCGATGATCGAAAGCACCGGCAACCCCTGCCGGGCGCGGCGGCGCCGCCGGACCCCGCGCTGCCGGGAAAGCCTGGCAATTTCGTTTTCCAGGTGCCGGATCCTGCTGCGCGCCCGGCGGCGGCCGATCTCCAGGACGGTTTCCCCCGGGCCCCGTCCCCCGATGCCGCCGACCAGGCGCGACAGCCCGGCGTCCTCCTCCGTCAGGCGCGGGAGCGAATATTTCAGCTGCGCCAGTTCGACCTGCAGCTTGCCGTCGCGGCTGCGCGCCCGCTGGGCGAAAATGTCCAGGATCAGCTGCGTGCGGTCGATGGCCTTCAATCCCGTCATGTCCTCGAACGCGCGCGATTGCGCGGGCTTCAGGTCGATGTCGAAGATGGCAACGTCGGCCCCCCGCCTCATGGCGGTCAGGGCCACGCGCTGCAGGCGCCCGCTGCCGATTACGGTGCGCGGGTGGATGCGGCCGCCGGAGAACGGCACTGCGTCCGCGATCTCGACGCCGGCCGCCCGCACGAGCTCGGTGATTTCCGACAGCGCCGCCGCCCCGGGCGTGAGCGACAATATCAGCGCACGCTCCTTGGGCGTCTCGCCGGCGAGGCGCCCGGTCAGGCGCGCTAATTCGCTTTCCAGCGCGCGGATCTCCTCCTCGAAATCGAACCGGAGGCTGTGGATGTCCCTGGCCCGGATCCTGCGGAAGGGCTCGCCGTCCTGCTGCCCTTCCCCCGTGCCGGGGAGGATGTGGGCGATTTCGATCCCGACGGCGTTGCCGCCGGCGTCCGCCTGGATCATGGCGACCAGGTCCAGCCGCAGCAACGCCAGGTCGTTCAGGTCGTCCTGGGTGAGCGGTTCGCCCCGCAGGTGGGTGTGCACGAGGCGCAGGCCGCGGAATCGTCCCGTGGAACCGCGCAGCCTCCCGATGTCGGGCAGCTCCAGGCGCGTGGCGTCTCCCAGGATCACGCTGCGGACGATCCCGTCGCGGGAAAGCAGGACGCCGACCTGCCGTCCCAGTTCCCGCGAGAGGGAACAGAGGTGCCTGGCGAGTTCGGGCGAAACGACCTGCTCGGGCGGGACGCGCCGCCGGAACGTCCGTTCCAGGGCACTCCGTTGGGACTGCTTGATTCCCAGTATGTTTCCGTCTATCTGCTGAATAAAATGCGCTCCCTTCGCTTCGGCAAGGGTGGATTATAGCAATCTCTCCGGCTTTGCGGAATCTCCCGGACACCGGACCTCCCAAAATTTTCCGTCCCCGGCCGAAAATATTTTCGCTCAAAAACGGCCGGGTTCATTGGACGGGGTGATGCATGCGGCCGGCGGCGCCCGTGAGCGGGACGCCGGCCGCACGGTGCTTTAGTCTCAATCGATCACCTGGTACAAGGAGGGAAGATGCGGACCCTGAACGATTTGGCGATCATGGACGAAGTTCCCAGGCCTCTCCGGTCCCTGTCGCCTGTCCGCGCCGCATATGCGGCGCTCATTTTCGGATGTTTCCTGCTGCCGGCGGCTTCTGTGCTGCCGGCCGGGGACCTGCTCGTGAAGGAATATATCTATCTCGACGGAAACCTGCTGGCCGTGGAACACCAGTTTCTTCCGTTGCCGGCCGTGCCCTTCGCGGCTGCGGCCGGAACCGTCGTCGGCGGAAAACCCGCGCCGTTTCCCGGCACGGCCGTCGTCCTGTCCGAACGCGGCGATCCGGCTGCCGTTTCCGGTTCGCCCGGTGCGGCGGGGCATGATCCGCTGCAACGCCTGACCCGGACCGGAACCCCGGTCCCCGCCGCCACGCCCCTGCTCCGGGGGGAGGGGAATCGCTCCGCCGCGCTCATCGGTCTCCAGGCGCTGGAGCGGGTTTTGAGCGCCGCACCGGGAGACCCGAAAGGAGGGAACCATGACAATTGACAATCGCCCGACCAGGCGGCCGGCTCCGATGCCGGCGCGCGCGCTTCTGGGCGCGACGCTGGTGCTGCCGTTGCTCTGCCCCCCGGTGCCTGCCGCCCCTGCGGCCGACCCACCCATTGCCCTGAACCGGATCCCGGCGGCATTGAAGCCTTACGCCGTTGCCCCGGGGCAGCGTCTGCATAAGCCGGGAAAGGAGAGAATCCTGGCCTCGGGCACTCTGGCGTTCCCCGAGAGCGGCCGAATGCGTTCGGAACCGGTCCGGATCGTGTGGCAATACCCCATGAAGCTGCGGCTGGACAGGGGAGGGCGCCCGATGGTGTTCGACAGGAACGAACCCGGTCCCGCGGCCGCGGGCGCGAAGGGGATTGCCGATGCCGCCCGCAGCCTGCTCGAGGACTCGGTGGAGGGGTTCTTTGCCCTGCAGGACGGCGGAGCCACGATGCGCACTCTGGGTTCCGGATACCGGCTGGAGGGTTCCGGGGATGCCGATCCGGCCATGGACGTCGTCCTGCTCGAATACCCGGACCCGCTCGGCAGCAACGAGCCGGTCCTCAAATCCTACTGGTTCGACAGCGGCACCCGGCTGCTCGGAGTCGTGGCCTATGCGACTTCGCCCGGTGTCGCGACATATACGGCCCTCGGCGACTGGCGGGACGTGGCGGGCGAGAGGATCCCGTTCCGGATCGAGCGCTGGGAAAACAACGAACCGACAATCCGGCTCGAGCTGGAAGCGGCCTCCGTCGCGGCCGCTGCCGACGACGGCCTGTTCGGAGGGAAATGACATGAACACGAAACACGCGGTGATAATGGGTATTCTGGCCGTTTGGATCTCCGGGGCGGCCGCGCTGCGGGGGGATGAGCGCTTGATCTCGCCGGGCCTGGGATTTCAGCCCGCGCACGCCTACGCCATTTCCGGCATCGAGTCCATCGACAAGGCCACCGGGTCGCTGTCGCTCCACATCCCGCTCGCGCAGCTTCCCGCGGGGCCGGCCGGTTTTTCCTCGGGGCTGACGCTGGTCTACAACAACAAGTACTGGGAAGTGGAGATGATGTTCGAGACTCATGGGCTGCGGCACTCCCCTTCCGGCGGGTGGCGGCTGACCATGATGCCCGAACTGTCCATGGAATACATCGAAAGCACGGGCGAAAAGGACCCCTGCGGCTATTACCTGAACGTCGAACTCTTTCAGCTGCGCCTGATCGATCCCGACGGCAGCCGGCACACGATGCTGCTCAGCAAGCCCGTCCGCACGATGCCGGGAGCCTGCCCGGCGGGGATCTACCGCATATCAACGCTGGAGAACGAAAACGCACCCAGCGTCTGGTACACCATCGACGGCTCCTACTTGCGGCTCGAGATGGACGCCCCCGGCGTCAGCGGTTACTGGCCGAAAAATTCCTCCTGGACGCTGTACCGCCAGGACGGCACGTCCGTCCGCTATGAAGCCGCGTCAAAGGTGTTTTATCTGAGGGACAAGAACGGCAACAGCATCTCCGTCAGGAAGACAGTCGATCCGGCGGACCCGACGCATACGGTCGAGGTGATGGCGGACGAGTTCGGACGGGCCATCCGGCTGGACCATTTCGGGATCGACCGGGACGAGGTGAGCCAGGCCGGCCACGACGGAACCCGGCTCGTCTGGAAAGTCTATTACGGCAGCGCCGGTTCCGTGATCCCCGATTCCTATATCTGCGACAACTCCCTGATCCTGAATTGCCGTTTCCAGCCTCCGCCCCTCGTGGCGACCCGGCTGGAGCTGCCCAACGGCCTGGCGTACGCGTTCGGCTATGAGCGCACTACGACCTCGGGATCCAATTACCGGGAGCTCCGCACCATGACGCTTCCGACGGGCGCAAGGGTCGACTATGGCTACCGGCTTGATGCGGTTTCCGCACCGACGAACTACTTTCACGTGCTGGCGAACCCGGTGACCTCCAAGACGGTTACGGCAAATGGCGCCACTGTCGAAAAATGGGACTACGGCTACAATGTCGCCGTTTCCACGGGAGCCTACTCGCAAAGCACCCACAAGGCTCCCGACGGGGGAATCACCCGGCACGAATTCCAGCCCGTCGGCTACAAGCTGAGCCCCCGGGAGGATGCCGGGCAGATCGTGAGGGTGACCAATCCCGACGGGTCGATGCTCCTGCGCGGCTGGGGCGTCAATCTCCCCGCGGAAACGACCGCCCGCCCGCTGAACTCGAATCCGTGGATCCGGACGGAATATGCGATGACGGCAAACGCATCGGGAATCATGGTCGGCGTGTCGGTCAAGGCGTACACCATGGACAAGAACGGGAACGTCACGTCCGTGGAGGAGCGGGGTTGGGTGCCCTTCAGCAACACGCTGCCGCCGGTTTCCTCCTTCCCGCTGATCCGCAAGACCGTGACCAGGCACCTGAACGGCGCAAGCGACGCGGCGAACCGCGCCGCGGACGCAAACGCCTATTCCCATCCTTCGCTCGCCGGCCCCGCGGTCCCGCGCAATCTTCCGGCCTCGACGGAAATCCTGGACGCAAACGGCGCCGTGAAATCCAGCCGCCGGTTCGTATATGCCGAGACGAATCCCGCGCGGACCGTCGGCAACCTTGCCGCGGAATACCTCTGGGACTCGACCCGCCCCGGCCATGGCGCCATCGCCCCGGGGACCGAACTGACGGCAGCCAACGCGATCGTGAAGACTTTCGAATACACGGCCCGGGGTAACTTAAAAAGGGAGGTCGACGGCCGCGGCGCGGCCACGACCTACGACTACGGAAGCGTCTCGGGATGCGGTCCGGACGGCGGCGCGGTCTCGGATCTCTACCGGACGGGGTCTCACCAGGGCGAGGATGCGGGCGGGCCCATCCTGAACGGGACCTATCGCTACAACTGCCTTTCCGGGAAGCTGGTGTCCGCGACCGATCCGAATTCGCTCGTGACCAGCTATTCGTATGACGCCTACGGCCGTCCGACGGAGATCACCGACGGGGACTACCGGAAAACCGTCCACACCTACAACGACGCCATGCTGTGGATCGTCACCCGGAAGGACGTCGAGACTTTCGGCGATCTCCGCAACGTATCCGTGCTGCATTACGATCCGCTCGGCCGCGTGCGGCTGGCGCGCCAACTCGAAACGGCCGTCGGGGATCCGTATGCCGCGGCGGCGGACGAGACGGCCGGGATCCGGACGGAAACGCGCTACGTGTACCGGTTGAACCGGAACGAAACCATGGTGTCCAATCCGTACCGCCTGGACGAGGCCGATGCCCCGACGCGCGGGTGGACGGTCAAACGCCTCGATACGATGGGGCGGGTGTGCGCCGAGGAATGGTTCTCCGGCGCGGCCGCGCCCGCGGTCTCGGAAAAATGCGCCGCGTCTCCGGGCGCTACCGGGGCAGTTTTCCACCGCTACGATGCCTCGGTGTTTTCGAGTCTGGAGGAGATCGCGGACGCCTCGGGCCGGGCCCGGCAGCTGTACCGCGACGTCCGCGGCCGGCTCATCGCCGTGCGCGAGGACCCGGCATCGGCGAAATACGCAACCTACTATCAATACGATGCGCTCGACAACCTGACGGGCGTCCGGCAGGCGGGGTCCTGCCCGAACGCCAATCCGGTCGGCTCGCCGTGCGCAGGCGGCCAGACGCGGGAATTCACCTACGATTCGCTCGAACGCCTGGCCACGGCGCGGGATCCCGAGCTGGGGCCGAATCCGCTGAGCTACGGTTACGACGCCAACGGCAACGTCACGAGCAAGCAAAGCCCGGGCCCCCCCGCCCTTCTCGTGAGCTTCACCTACGACTCGCTGAACCGCCTGAAAACGCGGGAATACAGCGACGGCACGCCGGCGGTGACCCTCTGCTATGACGGCAGGATCTGGAACGGCAGCTTCGGGGGCTGCAACGGGTCTCCCGCTTCCCCGGCGAGGGGACGCCTGACCATGGCGGGATCTGCCTCGTCGTCCACCTACTATACGTACAACACGGCGGGGCAGGTTACGGCGAGCAGCCAGTCTACGGCCGGACAGCCGTACTCATTCCGGTACGCGTACAACGCCGCCTTCGCCCTGGCGGCCGAGACCTACCCGCGGGGGCGGAAGGTCACGGCGGATTTCGATGATGCGGGGCGCACCAGGAGGCTTTCCGGGCAAATCGGCCGGACCGTCAAGCCCTATGCAGGCGGCGCGGGAAACGAGATCCGCTACGCCGCGCACGGATCCGTGCGGGAAATGCTGCTCGGAAACGGCGTCCTGGAGACGAGGGAATACAACAGCCGGCTGCAGGCGACGCGGATTCAGGCGGGCGGGAGTCTGACGTTGATCAACTGCTACCAGCCAGGCGACGACCCGGGGTGCGCCGCGCTCGCCACCGTCGCCTCGAACGGCGGGGACCTGCAGGGGCAGAAGATACTCCGCGGCACGCAGGAATGGGCGCAGAAATTCACCTATGACGCCGTCGGCCGCCTCGCGGCGGCCTCGGAATCCGGCGGCTGGCGGCAGAATTTCGCCTACGACCCTTACGGGAACCGCTGGATCTCGGGCGCCGCCGGTTTGCCGGTCCAGGGCGTGGCGCCCGCGGGGGCGGAAGCCTTCGATGCCTCCACGAACCGGATCCGCGGCACGGAGAACTACGACGCGAGGGGCAACCTGAAATCGTATGGCGGCTACACGCTGACCTACGACGGCGAAGACCGGCTCGTCGCGGCCGGCGGGTCCCTTCCTTCCGCCGCTTACGAATATGACGGGGAGGGGCGCCGGGTGCGCGTCCACGTCTGCCCGGGATCGCTCCAGTGCGCCCCGGGCCCGGACACGGAAACGGCCGTGTATGTCTACGACGCCTTCGGAAAGCTTGCGGCGGAGTACGGCACGGGTCCGGGAAGCACCGGCGTGCGTTACTTCACCCTGGATCAGGTCGGGTCGACACGGCTCGAAACGGATAGGCAGGGACAGCCGGTCCGCTGCAGCGACTATGCGCCCTTCGGCGAGGAGATCGCCGCGGGCGTGGCCGGCCGGTCTTCGTGCTTTGCCGGGGGCGACAACAAAATCAAATTTGCCGGCAAGCAGCGCGACGCCGAGACGGGACTCGATTTTTCCCTCGCGCGCTACTATTCGGGAGCGCAGGGGCGTTTCACCTCCGACGATCCGCTGAATATCCCGGCGCTGCAGCGGCTGGAGCCGAAAAAGTTCGCGGAAGTGATCGCCAATCCGCAGAACTGGAACGGCTACGCCTACGCGCTCAACAACCCGCTCAAGAACTCCGATCCCGACGGCTTCCTCAGCATCCTCGTTGCCGGGACGTGGAATGATCTGCAAAGCCTGAGAGGCTCTGACTTTCATAAAGCGGTGGAAAACACTTTTGGAGAATCGGCCGTCTTCTTGCCAAACAATAACATGGGATTATCCTCTCAAGCCCGATCCCAGGCCGCAAAACAGCTCAATTCCATGATTGAAGCGCATCAGTTCGCCCCGGGGGAAAAGCTCAATATTGTCGCCCTCAGTCACGGGGGAAATGTGGTGGCGGAGGCGCTCAAGAACGGGCTTCCGCACAAGATCGATACCCTCGTGACCATGGGCACCCCCATCCGGCCCGACTACCCGTTTAACGAATCGGAAATCGGGAAGCATCTTAACGTGTATTCGAAAAAGGACCCGGTGCAGCCTCTTGGAGGAATGGTCATCAAATTCCCAACCTCCATTCTTCCCACCTTTATACCTGCCACGCGCAAGGTCCGGTCTCCGGGGGTTAGGAATCTCAACGCAACTTCGGAGGCCGGCGGTCATTCGGAAATGTGGACAAAAACGAACACCTGGGACAATATTGTGGCACCGGAGATAAAAAAATGAAAACAAATGCCTGTGCGATTCTCTCGGGCGTCGTCGCGTTTGTTTCTTCCCAGATCCTGCTCCATTGGCAATACCCTTGGAGCACCTATTACGGTTACTATAATTTCGGAAAAGGCGTTACCCTGGCGTCCTACCTGCTGGTTTCCCTTGTCTTTGCCCTTATTGCGGCAGGGGCCACCGTGATTTTTCTCAGGGCGTTCAGACGCTCCATCCTGGCGGGCACCCTCATGTGCGGCCTCACGGTATTCCTGGTGTCGATGCTGTGGGCTGTTGCGATGGGTCCCGGGGGGCTCGATGTGCCTGGTTTGCGTTTAAGAGGTATCTTTTTCTTCGAATTTGAGTTCCTCCGGTTCATCTTCATGGTCGCGGCGCCGGTGTCCTTTATTGCGGCCGCCGTCTGCTGGTGGCTGGCGCGCACTCGTTCCGGCGCGGCGAACGCGTGAGCCGAACCGCCGCCTGATTATGAGAATGTGCCGCTATTGAGCCGGCGGCCCGCGGATTTCAAGATAGCAGTTTTGGAATCCGCGGGGCCGCCGGCAGCCTTTTTTGCCTGCCCGAAAAAAAGCGCAAAATATTTTCGCTCAAATCTGTAGACGACGGTTGGATGAGCGGAGGGGCGGAAGTATGCTTTTTCGAGTGCAGTCGGCGGCCGTCTTCGGCATCAAGGCGTACCCGGTGTCCGTGGAAGTGGACATGAGTTCCGGGGAAAAACTGAACCTCACGACCGTGGGGCTGCCCGACACGGCCGTGCGGGAAAGCCGCGAGCGGGTGAAGTCCGCCCTGCGCAACTGCGGCTACGATCTGCCGGCGCAGCGCATCACCATCAACCTGGCGCCGGCGGACCTGAAGAAGGAGGGGTCCGCCTTCGACCTGCCGATGGCCGTGGGCATCCTGGGGGCATCGGGGCGGGTGCAGGCGCAGAACCTGTCGGCGTTCCTGTTCATGGGGGAACTGTCGCTGGACGGGTCCATCCGTCCGGTCAAGGGGACGCTGTCGATGGCGTCGATGGCGCGCGACAGGGGGCTGCGGC
>CAZTHE010000143.1:0-9893 GCA_964613495.1 uncultured Acidobacteriota bacterium
ATCGACGCCGTCGGGCGCCACCGCGGCGCGGGACTCGGCGGCGGGCACGACGAGCGGGAACAGACGCTGAACCAGCTGCTGGTCGAGATGGACGGGTTCGAGTCGAACGACGGCGTCATCCTGATCGCCGCCAGCAACCGCCCGGACGTGCTCGATCCCGCCCTCCTCAGGCCCGGCCGGTTCGACCGCCAGGTGGTCGTGCCGCTGCCGGACATACGCGGACGCGAAGGCATCCTGAAGGTGCACACCCGCAAGATCCCCGTTTCCGACGACGTCGACGTTTCGGTGATCGCCCGCGGGACGCCCGGCTTCTCCGGCGCGTCGCTGGCGAACCTCGTGAACGAAGCCGCCCTCAACGCGGCCCGCTATAACCGGAAAATGGTGCTGATGAGCGATTTCGAGGGGGCCAAGGACAAGGTCCTGATGGGCAAGGAACGCAAGTCCATGGTCATCCTGGAAAGCGAAAAGAAGGTCATCGCCTATCACGAGGCGGGACACGCGCTGGTCGCCTACATGGTCCCCGGGAGCGACCCGCTGCACAAGGTCACCATCATCCCGCGCGGCATGGCCCTGGGCCTGACGCAGCAGCTCCCCGAAACCGACAAGCACAATTACTCGAAGGAATATTTCGAGGGCGAGATCGCGATCCTGATGGGCGGCCGGTGCGCGGAAAAGCTCGTCCTCAACACGGAAACGACCGGCGCCGCGCACGACATCGAGGTCGCGACGGATCAGGCGCGGAAAATGGTCACGGAGTGGGGAATGAGCCCCGTCATGGGGCCGCTGACCTTCGGAAAGAAGGAGGAGCAGATCTTCCTCGGCCGCGAGATCGCGCAGCACCGGGACTACAGCGAAGACACCGCCATCCGGATCGACAAGGAGGTCAAGCGCATCGTCGAGGAGTGCTACGAGCGGGCGCGCAAGACGCTGGAGGAGAACCGGGAAGCCCTGGTCCGTCTGGCCGAGGCCCTGCTGGAATACGAGACTCTGGACAGCTGGCAGATCGAGGCGATCATGAAAGGGGAGCCCATCAAGCCCAGGGAATCCGCCCCCCGGGATACGGATTCCCAGGGACAGCCTGCCGCGAAAGACAAGGCGCCGGGACCCTCTCCGCTGCCCCAGCTGATCAATCCCAAGGGCAAACCTGCACCGGCATAAAAACTCAGCCTGCCGGGAGACGAACGGTCCGGAAAGAGCGGATATTCGTGCATCCCGCGGCTGCCGCAAATCTGTGGAGTGAAGCGCCATGGAAGACTCCGTCCCGCGAAAGGCCTGTTCGCTCCGCGCACGCGGCTGGACACTCCCGCTGGGTGCGCGGACGCTCGTGATGGGGATCCTCAACGCCACGCCGGACTCCTTTTCCGACAAGGGGCGCTACTTCGATCCGGCGGTCGCGAGGGACCGCGCGTGGCAGATCGCGGAGGAAGGGGCCGACATCCTGGACGTCGGCGGGGAGTCCACGCGTCCCGGGTCCGCGGGCGTCTCCGCGGAAGAGGAGCTGCGGAGGGTGATCCCGGTGCTCGAGTCCCTGGCGGCGGGGAAAAAGTATCCCATCCCGGTCTCCGTGGACACGACGAAGGTGGAAGTCGCCCGGGCCGCGCTGGGCTGCGGCGCCGCGATCATCAACGACATCTCGTCGCTGCGGAAGAGCCCCGGCATCGGCGCCGCGGCGGCCGAGTGCGGGGCGGCCGTCGTGCTGATGCACATGAGGGGCGACCCTGCGACCATGCAGACTCTTCCGCCCAGCCCCGACATCCTGGCCGAGATCGACGCGTGGGCCCGGGACGCCGCCGCGCGCGCCCGGGACGCGGGCATCTCCGCCGACCGGATCGTCCTCGACCCCGGGATCGGGTTCGGGAAGACGGCGGCCCAGAACATGCAAATCATAAAGAACCTGCGCCGGCTGGCGGGCGCGGGGTATCCCGTGCTCGTGGGCACGTCCCGGAAATCGTTTATCGGGGCGATCGTGAAAAAGCCGGCCGGCGAGCTGGTCCAGGGGACCGGCGCCTCGGTGGCCGCCTCGATACTTTACGGCGCGCACATCGTCCGGGTGCACGACGTCGCCTCCATGCGCGAGGTCGCGGATGTGGCCGACGCGATCCTCAACGCCTGACGCGTCCCGCGCCGGCGGCGGCTTCGGGAGGCGCGGCGAATCGTGCGGCAGCGGCCGCGAGTGCGGCCGGACCCGGGGCGGGAACCGGGCCCTGAAACCCGAACGGGCCATGCGGCCTGAACTGCGGGACTCGAAACCAGAGGCGATACGGATTAGGACCGGTGATTCGGCTTAGGAAGACATTCGAAGAAGCGATGGAGAGCGGCGCGCTGCGCCAGCTGGAGGCGCGCCTGAAGGAGGGGAGTCGTGTCGTTACCGTATCCGGGACGGCGGGCGGCGCGAAAGCCCTCACGATCGCCAAGGCCGTGATGGCCGAAAGCCGGCCGTCCCTTGTCCTCGCGACGGCGCCGGCCGAGGCCCTCGGCCTCGCGCAGGAACTCCGGTTCTATCTCGGGCTGCTCTCCCCGAAGCCGGTGGAAGTCACGCACCTGCCGGCCCTCGAAGTGGACCCCTACCGCGGCCTATCCCCGCATCCCGAAATCGCCGCCGCGCGCGCCACCGCGATCTGGAAAATCCTGCAGGACGATCCCGGCGTTCTGGTGACCTCCGTGCAGGCGGCCTCCGTGCGCCTGCACGCGCCGGAGCGCCTCCTCGATTACTGCCTGATGCTGAAGGTCGGCGAAGAGATGGCGCCCGACATGATCCGCGAGCACCTGTTCGAATCGGGGTACGTCGAAGACGATCCCGTGACCGATCCGGGGGAATTCTCGCTGCGGGGCGGCATCCTCGACGTCTTCCCGCCGCACCTGGACAGGCCGGTCCGCATGGAGTTCTTCGGGGACCAGGTCGAGTCCATCCGGGTGTTCGACACGGATTCCCAGCGCTCGGTGGATTCCGCGAAGTCGATCGAAATCGTCCCGATGCGCGAATACTGCTTCCGGCGCGACATGCTGCGCCGTTGGGCGGAGGCGGCCCCGTCGATCTGGAGCGAGCCGTTTTTGCCCCACCTGGAGGAGGAAATCGCGCTGGCGCGGCAGGGCGAGACATTCCCCGCTTTCGAGTTCCTGCTGCCCGCCGCCGATCCGCTGGACAAGACGCTTTTCGATTTTCTCCGGGGCTTCCGCATCGTCACGCTGGAGCGGGAAGTCCTCGAAAATGCGCTGGAAAAACGGCATGCGGAGCTTTACGAGCGGTTCCTGGACCGCGTCGAGGCGCACAAGCCGGTCCTGGCGCCCGACAGGATCTACCTGACGGCCGACGAGCTGCGCGCGTCGCTCGACCGCTTTCCGCGCGTCGAGGTGGAGGAGCTCGACGTCGCCGGGGGAGACGCCGCGCCGATCTACTTCTCGTCGCAGACCGCGCGCAAATATCACGGCAACATCCGGGAGCTCGTCGGCGACCTCGCCAGGTTCCGGGAAGCGGGCGAAAAGATCGCCTTCGTGTTTTCCAATCTCGGCCGCGCGGAGCGCATGCGCGATATCCTGAAGGAGTACGAGATCCCCGCGCATCTCTGCCGCGGCGGCGATGCGGAGCCGGCGGGGGGAGCGCCGGCGCCCGGCGGGGTGACCCTGGGGATCGGCGACCTGCAGGCGGGGTACTACCTGCCGGCCGTCAACCTGCGCGTGCTGACGGGGCAGGATCTCTTCGACGAGTCCGACGTCGGGCTGGGGCAGAAGAAGCCGAAATCGAGCCAGCGCCACCTTTTCATCTCCGATTTCCGGGATCTCAAGCCCGGCGACTACGTCGTGCACGTCGATCACGGCATCGGCCTGTTCAACGGCCTCAAGACGATCGGCATGCAGGAGGGCGCCAAGGAGTTCGTCCTGCTGACCTATCAGGACGAGGCGAGGCTGTATGTCCCCGTGGAGAGGCTCGACCTGATCCAGAAATACAGCAGCATGGGCGGAACGCGCCCGTCGCTGGACCGGCTGGGCGGGACGAGCTGGGCGCGCACCAAGTCGCGGATCAAAAAGTCCATGCGGGACATGGCGGAGGAGCTTCTCAAGCTCTACGCGCAGCGCAAGATGGCCCCGGGGTACGCCTTTTCGGTCGACACGGCATGGCAGCAGGAATTCGAGGACGCCTTCGAGTTCGAGCTGACACGCGACCAGGCCGACGCATTGGCCGCCGTCAAGAGCGACATGGAGGCGCCGCGCCCGATGGACCGGCTGCTGTGCGGCGATGTCGGGTACGGGAAGACGGAGGTCGCCATGCGGGCGGCGTTCAAGGCCGTCATGGACGGGAAGCAGGTCGCCGTGCTCGCCCCCACGACGGTCCTCGCGTTCCAGCACTACAATACGCTGAGGCAGCGCTTTACGGCCTTCCCCGTGCGCATCCAGCTGCTGTCCCGCTTCCGGTCGCCGAAGGAGCTGAAGCAGGTGATCGGGGACCTGGAGATAGGCCGCGTCGACGTCGTCGTCGGGACGCACCGGCTCCTGTCCAAGGACGTCGCGTTCAAGGACCTGGGCCTCGTCGTGGTCGACGAGGAGCAGCGTTTCGGGGTCGCGCACAAGGAGCGGCTCAAGGCGCTGAAAACGCGCGTCGACGTCCTGACTCTCACGGCGACGCCGATCCCCAGGACGCTGAACATGGCGCTGCTCGGCCTGCGGGACATGTCCACGATCGAGACGCCTCCCAAGAACCGGCTCGCCATCCAGACCTCGGTCCTCAAATACAGCCCGGACGTGGTCCGGTCGGCCATCGAAATGGAGCTGGCGCGCAACGGGCAGGTCTATTTCGTGCATAACCGGGTCGAAACGATCCATACGGCCGCCGCACGCGTGCAGCGGCTGGTGCCGCAGGCGAGGATCGGAGTCGCCCACGGCCAGATGCAGGAGAAGGAGCTCGAGCGCGTCATGCTGCGGTTCGTGCAGGACGAGCTGGACGTCCTGGTCGCCACCACGATCATCGAAAACGGGCTGGATATCCCCAGGGCGAACACGCTCGTCGTGGATCGGGCGGACGTCTACGGGCTGTCGCAGCTCTACCAGCTGCGCGGACGGGTGGGCCGCAGCGACCGGCGCGCCTACGCGTACCTGCTCGTCCCTTCCGACGAGACGCTGACCGAAGTGGCGCGCAAGCGGCTGGCGGCGATCCGGGAATTCAGCGACCTGGGCACCGGGTTCCGCGTGGCGGCGCTCGACCTGGAAATTCGCGGGGCCGGCAACCTCCTCGGCGGCGAGCAGCACGGCCACATCGAAACCGTGGGCTTCGACCTGTATTGCCAATTGCTGGAAAGCACGGTCGAAGAGCTGCGCGGCGAGAAAACCGAAGAAGAGATCTCCACCAGCATCAATCTCAACCTCGACATCCGCATCCCGGAGGACTATATCCAGGATTCCGGGCAGAGGCTGCGGATGTACAAGCGGATCTCGTCGGCCGGGACCGACGAGGAACTGGACGCGTTGCGGCAGGAGATGGTGGACCGCTTCGGCTCCTATCCGGAGCCGGTGGAGAACCTCTTCCGATACGCCCGGCTCCGCCAGGAAACGCTGGCGCTGCAGATCCAGTCGGTAGAGAAAAACAAAAACCAGGTGTTCTTCCGCTTCGTGGACCATTCCAGGGTCAGCGCGGAGAAGCTGATGGCGCTCGTAACGCGGAACAAAAAGGCGACGTTCTCGCCCCAGGGCCTGCTGACGCTCGATGTTCCGGAAATGCCTCCGCCGCAGCTCTTCAGCGCCATCGACGGGATCCTGCAGGCGATCCGGCTGTAGACGGACGCTGCGGGGCCGCGGGAAAATTCCCCGGCATCCGGGGGAGCCGCAATATTTGCCGGCGGCTGCTGACAGAAGGAATGGTTTCCGGTATCATGAATCACTGCCGGCACTCGAGGGGCCGTATAGGCCCTGCGGCAAAGGAGACTTCGATGAAAAGCTTACTGTGGGCGATCGCGGCGATCCTGTTTGCCGTATCCGGCGCGCCGGCCGAGACCGTGGACCGCATCGTGGCTCAGGTGAACGACGACATCATTACGATGTCGGAGCTGAACCGGGAAATGGCGACATACCGCAGGGAGCTTGCGGAAAAGTACACGGGGCAACAGCTCGAGCAGGAGATCGAAAAGCTGGAACAGAAGGTGCTCGATGGCCTCATCAACGAAAAGCTGTTGTATCAGAAGGGTGTGGAATTGGGCATGAACGCCGACGTCGATTCCAAGGTCACATCGGAGATCCAGAGGCTGGTCAAGGAGAACAATTTCAAGGACACGGAAGAGCTGGAAAAGGCTTTCGAGCAGGAAGGCCAGAGCCTGAGGGAGTACCGGGAAACCATCAAGCGGCAGATCATCGTCCAGGACGTGGTCTATTATTTTGTGGATTCCCGGATTGCGATGCTGTCTACCGAAATCGAGAAGTATTACAAAGAGCACCAGGCGGATTTTTCCAGCCCCGAGGAAGTGTCCCTGAGTGAAATCCTGCTGACCGCGGACGGGAACGAAAGCGAAGCGGGAACCCGCATTCAGGAGCTCTACGACCGGATCCGGAAGGGGGAGTCGTTTGCCGATCTCGCGATTCAATATTCCAAGGGATCGACCGCAAACAAGGGCGGCGGCATCGGCACGTACCTTCTGTCCAAGCTCAACGCGGAAACGGTCAGCGCCATCGCCGGTCTGAAGCAGGGCGAGGTATCGAAACCGCAGAAGATCCGGGAGGGCTTTATCATTTACCGCGTGGATACGCGCGCCGTGTCCACCGTGCGCCCGCTCGATGACGTCCGGAGGGAGATCCAGGGCCGGATTTACAACAGGAAGCGGGGCCCGGAAATGGAAAGATTCATCACCCAGCTGAGAGAAGACGCCTATATAAACATCGTTCCCGAAATGAAATAGGCGGGCTTTCCCCTCCACCTCTGCCAGCGAACCAACCTGATAGCCGGACTGCCCGGGGATAATTTTATTCCGCGACGAGGGCGTTACCAGGCCCGGTCCAGAACCGTAGTTCAACTGCTTAGGATGTCCCTGGCATCACGGAAGGGGTCCGCGATATCTCTCAAGCACTTGAACCACACTTCCCGGGCCCGAGCCTGGGTAACGTGCTTCCACTACTAAAGCACATTTTATGCCAGAGCTGAAGTGCCGTTCATGTCATTATAAATTATTTATTATAATATACTTAATGATTTTCTGCACCAGGCTTGGCTGGGCCTGTATCCAATTATTTGAATTTTTCGGTTGATTTTTTGAAGTGCCTGAAATCCTGGCTTCGCGAAGGCCGTTCAGGAAGTCTTGCCGGGAGGCTCGTAAACGGAAGCCCCTGAAATTCCCGGACACCCACCGGGAAAGTCCTGGACGGAGAGTCCTGGACACCCACCGAATCCGGGCATCCAAAAGACGGGGACACCCACCGAATCCGGGCATCCAAAAAGTCCTGGACACCCACCGTCCCGCAACCGCGAAAAGCGGGTGTCCACGAAAGCCGGACCACGGAAAATAGTGGGTGTCCCGGATCGGGTGGCCGGGAAAAGGGTGGGTGTCCCGGATTGCCGCGTGCCGGGAACTTACAGGAGCACCACGTTTTTACGGCGGAGCTCGTCGCGCATGGCCTGGGGCCACACGCTGCATTGCACTTCGCCGACATGCGACTTCTGCAGGAACAGCATGCAGAGGCGCGACTGGCCGATGCCGCCGCCGATCGTCTGGGGCAGCTCGCCATTCAGCAGCCGCCGGTGGAACATGAGTTCCGACCGCTCCCTGCACCCCGTCATCTCCAGCTGCCGGGCCAGCGACTCGGGATCCACGCGGATGCCCATCGAGGAAAGCTCGAATCCCCTGCCGAGCACCGGGTTCCAGACGAAAATGTCGCCGTTCAACCCGCGGCCTTCCCCGGTGGCCGTCGACCAGTCGTCGTAATCCGGGGCGCGCCCGTCGTGCGGCCGGCCGTCGGCCAGCGGCGCCCCGATCCCGGTGATGAAGACCGCGCCGGCCTCGCGGCAGATCGCGTCCTCGCGCTCGCGCGGCGCAAGGTCCGGCCAGCGCCGCGCCAGCTCCCCCGCCTGCACAAACTCGATCCTCGGCGGAAGAAACGGTTGGATCTGCGGAAACCTTTCCGCGACGTGCTTTTCGGTTAGCAGAATCACGCCGTAGATCCGCTCCACGACACCCCGCAGGAAGTCCAGGTTTCTTTCGTCGCCGCGCATGACCCGTTCCCAGTCCCACTGGTCGACGTAGACGGAGTGGATCGCATCCAGCGTCTCGTCGGGCCGGATCGCGTTCATGTCCGTGTAGATCCCCTCTCCGGGCCGGAATCCGTAATCGGCGAGCGCCATGCGCTTCCATTTCGCCAGCGACTGCACGATCTCGGCCCGGCCGTCCGGGATCGCCTTGACGGCGAAGGAAATCGGTTTCTCGATCCCGTTCAGGTCGTCGTTGATGCCCGTGCCGCCCAGCACGAACAGCGGCGCGCTCACCCGGAGAAGATTCAGGCTCTCGGCGAGGTTGATCTGAAAAAACTCCTTGATGACGCGAATCGCGCGTTCCGTCTGCCTGAGGTCCAGCAGCGGTTTATAGGATAATTCCTGGACGCCGGCCTGATTCATGCACAATCCTTTCCCCTGGCGGGACGCTAACCCGCGACGATATTGATGAGTTTCCCCGGCACGACGATCACCTTGCGGATCGTGAGCCCTTCCAGGTATTTCCTGACGCGCGGGTCCTCCAGCGCGGCCTGCTCGAGTTCCTTGCCCGTCGCGCCTGCCGCCGCCGTGACCCTCCCGCGGATCCTGCCGTTGATCTGGACGGGGATTTCGACGGTGTCCTCGCGCACATACCGCTCGTCGAAGACGGGCCACGGCGCATACGCCAGGGATTCCGCATGCCCCAGCACCCGCCACAGCTCTTCGCAGATGTGCGGTGCCATCGGCGCCAGCAGCAGCACGAAATTTTCCATGCACGCCTGCGGCCGGCTCTCCTGGCCCGTGAAATAGTTGACGAATTCCATCAGGCGGCTGATCGCCGTGTTGAAGCCCAGGTTCTGCATGTCCTGGGTCACCGACCGGATCGTCCTGTGCATCACGCGCAGTTGCTCCTCGCCGGGCGGCACGCCGGCGACTTTCGGATTCCGCTGCGGCGCATCGGCCGCCTCGTCGACGATCATGCGCCAGGCGCGGTTGAGAAACCGGCTGATCCCCTCCACGCCCTGCATGCTCCAGGGTTTCGTGCTTTCCAGCGGCCCCATGAACATCTCGTACAGCCGGGTCGTGTCCGCGCCATACCGCTCGACCGGCACGTCGACGGCGATCACGTTGCCGCGCGACTTGGACATTTTCTCCGTCTCCCCGGCCAGTTCTTCCCCGGTCTCCGCGTGCAGCGCCTTCCCCTCCTCGAACCGGATACGGTTGTACGGCACGACCCGGCCCTCGGCCGTCCGATACGTGACCGACAGGATCATGCCCTGGTTCACCAGCCGCCGAAACGGCTCCACCGTCGAGACGTAGCCGCGGTCGAAAAGAACCTTGTGCCAGAAGCGGGAATACAGCAGGTGCAGCACGGCGTGCTCGGCTCCGCCGACATACAGGTCGACCGGCATCCAGTATTTTTCCTTCTCCGGGTCCCACGCCCGGCCGCCGTTCCCCGGGTCGCAAAAGCGCAGGTAGTACCAGCAGGAGCCGGCCCATTGCGGCATCGTGTTGGTTTCCCGCAGGTATCGGCGCCCGTCCTTCTCGACCCGGATCCAATGGGACGCCTTTTCGAGCGGACCGCCCGGCCGCCCGGTCGGTTTGAAGTCCTCCATCTCGGGCAGCAGGACCGGCAGTTCGTCCGCGTCCACCGCCCGGATCAGGCCCGCCGGCTTTCCGTCCGCATCCGTTTCGTGCAGGATCGGGATCGGTTCGCCCCAGTACCGCTGCC
>CAZTHE010000144.1:0-9840 GCA_964613495.1 uncultured Acidobacteriota bacterium
CCGGGGATAAAAGAGCCGGCCGCCGTTTAAGTCGCCTTGTTCATGAAGCTTCTAAGGACATGCAGGCTCAAAGGGCCGATTTTCGGCCTTGACGGGACAGCCGTGATCCGGGTTTTTCAGCGCTCGCCAGGGACCGGTACTCGGCCGCCGCTTCCTTCAGGATCGGGATGTCCCGGTCGGCATTTTGCCAGGCATCCAGGAAATCCTTATAGGCCTTGCGCGCCCCGGCGCTATCGCCTTGAAGGCGATACGCGCGGCCGAGGCCGAGACGAGCCGGCATTCCCGCTCCTCCGGCCGTCAAAGGATGGGCCAGCATCTTTTCAAATTCCACGATCGCCGGCGCGCCCTGCTTCATAGCAAGAAAAGCTTCTCCGCGAAGCAGCACGGGGATCATGCCGACCATGCGGATGTTGGACACCAACTCATAAGGGGATGTAGGCCGGAGGCTTTCGATCGCCTTCCGCGGATTCCGGCCGTGCAGCGAGACCGCGGCTTCTATCGCGGGCAGGCAATAAAACCGGACTGTCGTGGATTCGGGGAATCGCCGCTTCAGGTCGTCCGCCAGATCCCGGGCTCTCGCCATATCACCCGCCAGCGCCAGAGAAAGCGCCGCCAACTCCCGTGTCTGACGGTCCGTGGACATCTTGCATGCCGCATCCGCGGCTCTTGTCGCCTCTCCGGCATTCCCTACAAGAGCCTCCAACAGTGCGGTTTCTGCCTCCATCAGCGCCGCTGAATCGTTTCGCCCGGCCCGGACATGCGAATCCATTTGACGCCGGTTGAAAGCGCGCAACGCGGACAGGCGTCCCTGGCCGAAGGCCTGGATGCCTTCGATTTCGATCGGCGATTCCCGGTTCGATGCCATCCCCGCCGGGTCATTCTCCAGGAACGACATCAGCCACAAATAATATTTGAACTGTGGATGATCCATGTTGCGGGCGCGGGCCTGCCGGATCAGGTCGCGCGCCTGGTCAAAACGATTCAGCTCGATAGGATAGTACGCCGCCAGCAGATACGACGTGACCGTTGGCTCGATACGGATCGATTCGAGCGTTGCCGCCAGGGCTTCCTCATACCGGCCGAGACGGCCGAAGGCCCTGCCCACGGTCATCAGGATGGCCGGATTCCGGGGATAATCATTGGCCCACTGGCGGGCAATAAGAAGCGCTTTGTCATAATCTCCTGTCACCCGCGAGCAATAGGCCAATGAAATGTAGTATCGTTCATTTTCGGTGACGCGGCCGGACAACTCATATGCCTTTTTGGTATTCTCAAATGCCCGGGCGGTGTCTCCGGTTATATCCTGCACTTCCGCCAGCAGTGCATGGGCCGCGGCAAAACCGGGATCCAGACTGACGGCATGCTCAAAATGGGCGATGGCCGAGGGAATGTCATATTTCAGGAATGCCAGATAACCCCGGCTGCCCGCTTTCAGGGCTTCGAGCGAAGATGTCGTCGACTGCGCAAGGGGTACGTCATAGCTTTTTACAGAGGCGCGGGATTCTCCCAGTTTCGATCGCAGGCGTGATGCGGCATCCCCCAGCGCATCCAAAACCTGATCCTTCCCGCCGGCCGTGACCAGTTCCTGCGCAAAGGTATCGCCGGTGCCGCAGTTCAGAGCGCTCAGGCCCAGGACGTATTGACTGCCGAGGGCCGCGATCGTTCCCTCGATCATCACCGTTGCGCCGGCGCGCTGGCAGAGTTCCCGGGCGACATCGTGCGTGAGCGGGGTATCGGCCGGCTTCTTCATCAGCCCCAGCGTCTGCGTGATCGAATCCCCTGAAAGAATCCTGAAGTAGGGAGACTGCCGGAGCTGAAAGGAAAGGCCCAGTCGAAGAGTTCCGTCAAATACCGGATCCCCCGTCGTGTTCGCGAAGTCGGCTACGACAACGGAATCTTTCGCCGTCAGCTTTGGCGTACGGTAGGCATAAAAGTATATGCCGGCCGCCAGAACCAGAACGGCGATCAGGGCCAGGGCGCCGATGACGACAGGCTTTCGCCTTTTCTTCCCTGCGATACTGCCGGCTTGAATCCCCGGAGTAAACCCTTTGCGGTTTTGATCGGAATCCCTTTTCAGCCTCTGCAATTCGGCCCGCATTTCCGAAGCGTGCTGGTACCGCAGGGTGCGGTCTTTCTCGAGGGCCCTGTGGATGATTCGCTCCAATTCGGCGGGCAGGTTCGGGTTGATTCGCACGGGCTCGACCGGAGCCGAATTGAGAATGGCGTTAAAGGTTTCAACCGACGTCGCTCCTCTAAAGGGCAACCGGCCGGTCCCCATTTCGTAAAGAACCACCCCGAACGAAAACAGGTCGGTGCGGATATCGAGCTCTTTGCCCAACACCTGTTCGGGCGACATATAGGCGAAAGTCCCGATTGCCGAACCGGGGCTTGTGACCGTTGGGTCGGCGGGAGTTTTCGGGGATTTTTCCGGCAACAGCTTGGCTACCCCGAAATCGAGTATTTTCACATGGCCCCGCCGGGTGATGAAAATATTGGCCGGCTTTAAATCCCGGTGGATGATTCGCTCCGAATGAGCCGCGTCGAGTCCGTCCGCGATCTGAATCGAGATATCGAGGAGCTCCTCCGGCTCGAGAGGCTTTTCCGAGATGCGCTGCCTGAGTGTCCGGCCCTCCAGATACTCCATGACAATGAAACTTCGGCCCTCGTGCTCGTCGATCTCATGGACCGTGCACACGTTGGGATGATTCAATGCGGAAGCCGCTTCCGCCTCCCGGCGAAACCGTTCCTTCAGCGACGCATCGGGCGAGGCCTTCTCGGGCAGAAACTTCAGGGCGACGATGCGGCCGAGTTTTTCGTCCCGGGCCTTGTAGACGACACCCATCCCTCCTTCGCCGATCTTCTCGATGATGCGGTAATGGGAAACGCCGGTGCCGATTATGGAAGGCGGGCTTTCTGTCGGCTCCGAGCCCGGGCCGATAGTGCCTGCAACCATCTCCATCGCGGGGGACTCGATAAAGCCTTCCGCTTCGGGCTGCAACTCGAGGAGCCGCCGGACCTCTCTGCGGATCGATTCATCTCCGCACCGGGCCTCTTCGAGAAACGCCTGCCGCCGGTCCGGCTCCAGTTCGAGCGCCGCGTTGTATAGATCTTCAATCTCCCGCCACCGGTCAGGTTTCATCGTTTCCGTGATCCCGCAGCTCTTTCAGAAGCCAGACTTTTGCGAGCCGCCAGTCCCGTTTCACCGTATCGGGCGACACCTTCAGCACCTCCGCGGTCTCCTCCGCGGTAAGGCCGCCGAAAAAGCGCATCTCCACCACCTTCGCTTTTCTGGGATCGAATTCGGAGAGAGCGGTCAGGGCGTCATCGAGTTTGTCGAGGTCGGTGTCGGGCGGAGGCGGAAGGGCCAGGTTCTCGTCAAAGGATACGTTCCTTGCGACGGCCCCGCGTTTTTGGAATCCCCGTTTGCGCGCGATATCGACCAGGATGCGGCGCATCAGGTTGGAGGAGATGGCAAAGAAATGCGCCCGGTCCCGCCAGTCCACCTCTCGCGCATCGACGAGCCGGATGAAGGCCTCGTTGACCAGGGCCGTGGTCTGCATACTGTGGCCGGCGCGCTCGCGCCGCATGTAAAGATGAGCCAGCCGGCGCAGCTCGTCGTAGACCCGGGGCATGAGCATGTCCAGGGCGACGTCGTCGCCGCTGCGCCATGCGCGCAACAGGCTGGAGACATCCTGAATCGAGGATCGCGTCACTATGGCTGCCCCCCCCGGGCGGGTGAGAAGGCTTTCCTTATAATCCCTATTATACAACATTTTAGCCGGACAAGTCGACTCGGCCCTGGCTTCACGATTGGTAATTTTCGGGATGCCGTTCACCTTTTTAGCCCGGATTCGCGCATGTAGGACTGAGAGTGGAAGAAACCAACACCGGCCCGAAGAATCGTCGCGGGCGACAAAGGAGGCTAAAAATGGCAAGGCAACTTTTGCGGTTGACGTTTTCGATGTTTTTGGCGGCTCTGCTGTGGGCCGCTACTGCTTCAGTGTACGCAAAGGATGGACCGAAACAGAAGGCTCACGGGGCTTATTCGGCCTGTAATGAGCTTTTATTTCCGGGAGTCATCGACCAGACCTCTTTCCATTTCAATTTCCAGGAACCGGACAAAGGCTATTTTGACTATTACAGCTTTTCCGGACCCTGGGCCGGTTCCTGGGCGGAAACCGAAGTGCAGGAACTGTTTTTCGGCACATACAACGGCAGTGCCGCAGAAGTCGTCGGCCGCCCGGTGGTGTATTACTGGAGCAAGGTACTGGCCGGGGAAGAGATATTCGACGGGTCCTATCCGGGGGTGGACATTCCGGACTTTCAGCCCCCCTATCAGAATGTCGAAGGCTGGTTTAGAGTCGGCGGCATCGTGGACGGGGGTCCCGGCCACGAAGAGGACATGTTCATTACATTTTATCCAATTCCTCCTGACGGGCTCCAAATTCCAGAGGCCCAAGCGCTTTGCCAGATATTAAGCATCTGCACCGGAGAGCAACAGGCAAAATTTGTGTATGATTCGCTTGTCTATGGGCTGGCAGACTTCGGCGGCGTGGGGATCGTCACGGGCAATATCAACATCAAGGCCGATAAAGAGGGCCGGGCCAAGTGAGAAATTTCCGTCATCCGTCAGTGTGCCGGGGATGCCGATCGCGGCACCAACGGCACGACGGGGCCGGCCGCGGCATCCTGGAGCCGGCTGACATCATCGGCCCTCTGCCGCGCCGGTCCCGCCGCCAAAGATCCGCATTCATGGCTCAGCAACTGCGTCGGGGCTTGCAGGCGGGTACCGCGGCACAGGAATGGTTGGGCTGCAGGCAAAAACGGCAGCCAATGGATCCTTCCTATCTCCCCGGAGTTCTCGACGCAGGCGGCTCGCTTCCATGGATCGATGGGGGGGAAGTGCGCGATGCCTGCGTCGACTTGCCGGAGCGATGCCGGGAGGCCGTGGAGCGGCTGATGTCGGCATTCCGGAGATGCGATTACATCCTGCTGCTCCGGCCGTCCGAAATCCTGTGCAAAATCGCGCAAGGCGAATTCGTCCTTGAACGCAAATCGGGCGAATGGAGCCGTGGACACCCACCCTTTGAACCCTCGCACGCGGCACCTGGCCGATTGTCGCCGGGCGCCGTTTTTAGATCCTATCCATAGTAAAATCCCGACAGAAAGGCCAAGGGGGTTTACAGAATGGCATTATCGGATGCCGGAGTTTGGCGGGAATCCATGGATGGGGGCGCCTGTTCTGAAAAAGCGCCTTTGTTTCACCTATCCGCAAAAGGGAGAAGTGACGCACGTGATCCTTCCCCTGGAAGGGACCGCGCGAAAGGCGCCCCGGATCAGCAATCCAGGAAGTTGCCGTCTCCACCCAAACCGTGCAGGGCTACGATCAATGGATTATTCCGGTCCTTCGTTACCTTGGAAGACACGTAAAGAACATAGCTGATGTCTTCGTTTGTTTCCGCGAAGTGATATTTGCGCTGCTGCACTCTTGGATCCGGTTTGATCTGGAGAGGCATTGGGGGCATAGGTCCCCTGTCCATTTTCGGAGCCTGGGCGAGTATGCTTTGGGCGCAAGGCAGTGCAATTAAAAGTGAAAGCATTAAATACAGGGGACGGAATACGACATTTTTTCAGAGCGGGTTTTCATGGTTCATCTTCCTTTTATGATATTTAAACAGTCGAGCTTGTTTTCCAAAAACATGCGGATGACGTTTGGAAAGCCGGCAAGCACATGGAAGCCAAAGAGTGTAGGAGACACTCTTTGACGGATGCAGGGAAAATGTAAAGCGGAAAGGGATGTGGTAAATGCGGACACTCTTCATTATCAGGAAACGAAAGCCGCCCCTTCCCGCCGGTCCACTGGTGCTGCCAGGCAGCATCCGGACGCTTTTGGAATGAGTAATGGCCGCAAAACGCCGGCCCGCTGTATACTCGAAACGCGGCATGCTATGAACCATACAATTCAAGGGTTTCCCGGCGGATATCGAGAATCTCGGACAAAGAAGCTGAAGGGAGATGAATATGGAATACCAGCAAGGCGATGCAATAATCGACGGCATCAGAATCCACTACTATCGTTCCGGCGGAAAGAAACCGCCTTTTGTGCTGCTGCACGGCGCCACGGACGACGCTCTCTGCTGGGGGCGGACGGCGCGGGAACTGGCGGAACGATATGACGTCATCATGCCGGATGCGCAGGGGCACGGACTTTCCGACAGGCTGGGCCCGGAATTTTCCTTCGAAAACCACACAAAACAGGCGGCCGGCCTGGTCAGGGAGCTGGGGCTGAAGGAGCCGATCATCATGGGACATTCCATGGGCGCGGGGACGACGTGCAACGTGGCGATGGAATACCCTGCCCTTCCTAAAGCCGTTATCCTGGAAGACCCGGCCTGGGGAATGTTTCCGCCAAAGCCGGGAACGGAGGAAGCAGTTAAAAAGAACCACGAGGAAATACGGGCCTATCAAACGGAAGTAGCCAAACTGCCGCTGGAAGAAATAAAGGCCAGATGCCGCAAGGATAACCCGGCCTGGCCGGAGGACGACGTAATCCCCTGGGCAAATTCCAGAAAACTATGGGACAGGGCTCTTTTTGACAGAATCGGCATGCCTTCACGCCCTTACGAGGAGATCGTCACCAGGATTCAGTGTCCTACCTTGCTCATCATCGCGGAAACGGGCATCGTGTCCAGGGAAACGGCTGAAAACGCGGCCAAACTCTGGAAATCCAAAGCGCCGTTCCAGTGGGTATACATCAAGGGCGCCGGACACAGCATACGCCGCGAGCAATACGCGGCTTTTAAAAAGGCTTTATATGACTGGCTGGATGCCCTGAAATAGCCGGCCAGTCGCCATACATACAATTCGGCCGGTATCACCGCAAACCGGGGCGAACTGCGCCCGCTCTCCGGGTCGCGGCCGGAATCGATAGAAGCGTTCGATCCGCCGGCGAAGCCGGATGCCCTTGCTGCATCAACGCACGAATGCCCCGGGAACCAGTGCGACTCGCGGGGTCGCCGACATCATCGCTGCACGCCCTGTTTCACAAAAGCTTCGCCTTCCGGAGTCCGTCGCCAGGCAAAATACTGATCCATAGTCTTGAGCGCATCGGCGCCGGGAACCGGCCCGGTATGAGGCGTCCGGGCAAAGTACATCAGCACGGGGTTGGCGTCGTTGAACGCCGGCCATTTGGGAAGGCCCGGGCCGCTGGGATCGCCGAACTTGGCGAAGTTCGTCCAGTAGGTGGCCATGGCTTCCGAAATCGCCTCGTCCGACCCGGCGGGCTGCTGCTTCGGATTCAGGTTCTGGAATACGTAGGCTACTTCCTGCCCATGCGGTGACCCTCGACCGGCCTGCGGCGAATCGGCCGGATAATCCGGGTGTTGATCGAAATAATAATAAAAAACCTTGGACTTGCCCGTTTTCGACTGCAACCGCGCCCAGATCCAGGTATGCCACCCGAATGCCGCGTCGCGCATCAGGTCGCGTGCAGTCTTGGCCACCGTTCCCGTTCCCGGGGGATAGGCTGCAGTGAGTTTGTCGGCGAAAGGGCCGAACCGCGACTTCACATTGGCCATGTAGTCTTCCGGCGTCCGGGGAGGAGAGAAGCTCAAGCCCTCGTCGGAATTGTAGCCGATCAGGACCGGAACGTCGTTGTACCGCTTCGCTTCATAGAGCTTGTATTGATCGTCAGGAATCACCCACCCGTCGATGATCGGCCAATAACTCAAGCCGGCCGGGCCGCCACCGCCACGAGCGGCCGGGCCCCGGCCACCGCCTCCGGAAAGCCTATCGGGAGGGAGCTTTCGCGCCTCCGCAATGGATGCCACTCCGGCTTCCTTTAGGGCCGCCTGTCCCGAACGCTCCGCATCGGCCAGCCGTTTCATGTTCTCTCCCGGCATGGGATCGGGCCTCGGCGGGCCGAACGATCCGCCGCTCTGCGAAATCGCACCCTGGAACAATCCTTTGGCCAGCGGCGACGCACACAGCATGCTGACCGCGATTCCTCCGGCTGACTCTCCGAAGATGGTCACGCGGCGGGGGTCGCCGCCGAATGCGGCGATGTTTTTCTGGATCCATTTGAGGCCGGCTATCATGTCCAGCAGTCCGTAGTTGCCCGATACCCGGTTTCCGGACTCGGCACTCAGCTCCGGGTGCGCGAAGAAACCCATTTGCCCCACGCGGTAGGCAATACTCACAAGCACCACTCCCTTCCTTGCGAGTTTCTCTCCGTTGTAGGTGGGTTCGGAGGTGGAGCCCATGGCGAATCCTCCACCGTAGATCCACACGAGAACGGGAACGCGATCACGGGGCGATTTCGCCGGACTCCAGATGTTTAAATAGAGGCAGTCCTCGCTTGGCGCCGGGCCGCCGCCGCCGGGTCCCATCGTCATGCCCTGTATGCACGCGGGAGCGAACTTGACGGTTTCCCTCACACCGTCCCATTTAAGCACCGGCTGAGGCGCGCGCCAACGGAGGTCGCCGACAGGGGGTGCGGCAAACGTAATGCCTCTGTAAACCTTCAGCCCGTCCTCAACGGCGCCCCGCACCAATCCACCCTCAGTTACGACAGGCGCCGGAGCCTGCGCGAGGCAGATCCCGGCTGTGAGAATAACGAATGCTGCTATCAGACTGGCTCTCTTCATTGAGGTTGCCTCCCTTCACTGCCGGTCCGCTTCTTCCCGCCCGGGCCGGACGTAGACGACAACGGGACCGTACTCCGCGCGGCCCGGTCCCTTAACCCGCATTATTCATGAAGCTTCTGCTGCGGCGGCGGATCCGGGCATGTCTGCGGCGTCCGCATGCTTTTCATGCGCGCGCTCGGTTCCTCGACGTACTGGTCGAGGCCTGCAGCTTCGCTGCAGGACCGCCTCCGGAATCCTCCCTTCGCGCGCCTTGCAGCCACGCCCGTCTGCACCGCCTCGCGACGAACCATCATGAATAATGCGGGTTAACCGCTTAGAGTGCCTCTGGAATCAAGACTCTAGCACGATCTTGTCACAGATCTGTGACATTTTTGATGGCCGTGGCGGCAACAAGGGTTACTATAGGGGCCATGTGGAGGGTAATGGATCCTTTATTCTCCGATCGCCTGTGCTGCCGGTACAAATGTTGTGGCTATGGGGCCTGATGTTACGGTAGAGTTGCCATCACCATGTCATCTGGAATTCGTCTTGTTCTCCGCGTAGAGACGGATGCTGTCGTGAATCGGGATCTTCGTCAGGATGCGGGTCGGATCCCGCAGGGACTGAAGTCCAAAAACATACCCTTCGATTCCTCCTCGAATGGCAAAGGATATTCGGTGGAATTGGAACCTTTGCGGTTTGCAGTCGTTTCGTCGAATGAGTTTCGCTGAAGCCTGCAAATCGAAAGCATGGTTGGCCTCCATGGGCTGCGGCATGACGCCAATGGCAGGCGCCTGATGGCAATTCGCATGGATCCGGCACAAGGAGCCGGCAAGTTTGAGAGAGAGGTTCGCTGCTATGAAGAAGGGGAAAAAAGCTTCGGCAATTCAGCGCAGGGATTTCTTAAAGGCAAGCACGGCCGCCGGCGCCGCGATCGCGCTCGAAGGATCCGGGGACATCCTCAAAGGGGCGGCCGATGAAAGGGATAAAGTATACGTCGTTCCCAATATCGCCACGCCGAACAGGCCGGTCATTCGCAATCCCGAGATCTGCAACGGATGCAATACATGCGTGAATGTCTGCCAGATCGACGTGTATATACCGAATCCCGAACCGGGCAAGCCCCCAATCACCCTGCATCCGGACGAATGCTGGTATTGCGGCTGCTGCGTGAATGAATGTCCCCGCCTGAGTCTCGGCGCCATCAAATTCAACT
>CAZTHE010000145.1:0-997 GCA_964613495.1 uncultured Acidobacteriota bacterium
GCAGTCGGCAGTCGGCAGTCGGCAGTCGGCAGTCGGCAGTCGGCAGTGTGACGAACCACAAAAGCACTATTTTATCAACCTGAAACTCCCGGCCGCCAACCACCCCCGTTCAACGTTCAACGTTTAACCTTCCAACCTTCCAACCTTCCAACGTTCCAACGTGCAAACCCTTCCATCCTGCAACCCCGTAACCCAACCCCCAACCGCTTCCATCGGGGAAACACGACATTCACTGCCGACTACCGACTGCCGACTGCCGACTGCTTCCATCGGGGAAACACGACATCCACCGCCGACTGCCGACTGCCGACTATCCCCTCGTGAAGAGGATTTTGGCATTAAAAAGCCGCCTTTTGATATAAAATGCCCGGCCATACACGGGACTTTCATCGGGAAACAGCGGAACCGGCGCCCGCGCGCAGAGGCGGCACAGCGCCTCGGTCCGCGGCGGGCGGGGGAGGAAGAGCGATGACACGGGCAACCAGGGGTTGGGCGATTGCGGTCTGTATGGCCGGCGTTCTTTTATGGGGTGCGTATATGGCGCGCTCCCAGGACGCGGCGGTAAAGAAGGACGGTTCGAAATACGGCCGGTACGTGCTGACCACGGAGCTGTATTACAAGATCGCGCATTACACCGGGACGTCGATCGTGGCGCGCGACGGGAAACTGCAGGGCAACATCAGCATGTGCTACCACTGCCTGGCGAAGCCCATCACGTTCGACAAGCCGCACTCCCACGATTTCGAGGAGACGCTCTGTTTTATCGGGGGGAACCCGCTGGACATCACCGATTTCGACGCCGTCGTGGAATACACGATCAACGGGGAGAAGCACGTTCTCACCGAACCGGGATGCGTCACGATGCCGCCGAACCTGGTCCACTGCCCGGTCAGCGTGAAGAACGTGAGTCCCGAGAAGCCGATCGTCTTCCTGGAAGTGTCGAACGCAAGTTCCTACGGCACTCCCAAGGCCGCAAAGCAGTCGGCAGTCGGCAGTC
>CAZTHE010000145.1:1097-9810 GCA_964613495.1 uncultured Acidobacteriota bacterium
GGTAGTCGGTAGTCGGTAGTCGGTAGTCGGTAGTCGGTAGTCGGTAGTCGGTAGTCGGTAGTTGGTGAGCCACAGAAGTGCTATTTTATCAACCTGAAACTCCCGGCCGCCAACCACCCCCGTTCTACGTTCAACGTTCAACGTTTAACGTTCCAACCTTCCAACCTTCCAACCTTCCAACCTTCCAACGTTCCAACCTTCCAACCTTCCAACGTTCCAACCTTCCAACGTTCCAACGTTCCAACGTGCAAACCCTTCCATCCTGCAACCCCGTAACCCAACCCCCAACCGCTTCCATCGGGGAAACACGACATTCACTGCCGACTACCGACTGCCGACTACCGACTGCTTCCATCGGGGAAACACGACATTTACTGCCGACCGCCGACTGCCGACTACCTCGTCAGCGGCCTATACCTGATCCGGTGCGGCTGGTCGGCCAGGGCGCCCAGCCGGCGCTTGCGGTCCGCCTCGTAGTCCTGGTAGTTCCCCTCGAACCACACGACTTTCGAGTCTCCCTCGAAGGCCAGGATGTGAGTGGCGATCCGGTCGAGGAACCACCGGTCGTGGCTGATGACGACGGCGCAGCCGGCGAACGACAGCAGGGCGTCTTCGAGGGAGCGCAGCGTGTCCACGTCGAGGTCGTTCGTGGGTTCGTCGAGCAGCAGCAGGTTGCCGCCGCTCTTGAGGACCTTGGCCAGGTGGACGCGGTTCCGCTCGCCCCCGGAAAGGTCCTTGACGCGCTTCTGCTGATCGGAGCCTTTGAAGTTGAAGGCCGCCGCGTAAGACCTGGCGGGGACTTCGCGCTTTCCCAGGACGACGACGTCGCGCCCGTCGCTGATTTCCTCCCACACCTGCCGGTCGCCGCTCAGGGCGTCCCGGCTCTGGTCGACGTAGGCGATCCTGACGGTGTCGCCGAGGCGGAGCGTCCCGCCGTCGGGCCGCTCCTCTCCCGTGATCATGCGGAACAGCGTCGTCTTGCCCGCGCCGTTGGCGCCGATGACGCCCACGATGCCGCCGGGGGGCAGCTTGAAGGAGAGGTCGTCGATCAGGAGGTTGTCCCCGTAGCCCTTTCGAAGGCCGGCGGCTTCCACCACGAGGTCGCCGAGTCTCGGCCCGGGCGGGATGTGCAGTTCGGTCGCCTGGGCGCGTTTGTCCGCTTCCTGTTCTTCGGCCAGCAGCTGTTCGTAGGCGTTCAGGCGCGCCTTTCCCTTGGCCTGGCGGGCGCGCGGCGACATGCGCACCCACTCGAGTTCCCGCTCGAGCGTGCGCCGGCGGGCGGATTCCTGCTTTTCCTCGGCCTCGAGCCGCGCTCTTTTCTGATCCAGCCAGGAGGAGTAATTGCCCTCCCACGGGATCCCTTCGCCGCGGTCCAGCTCGAGGATCCAGCCGGCGACGTTATCGAGGAAATAGCGGTCGTGCGTGATGGCGACCACGGTCCCCGGGTAGTCCTTCAGGAAGCGCTCGAGCCACGCGACCGATTCGGCGTCGAGGTGGTTCGTGGGCTCGTCGAGCAGCAGCAGGTCGGGCCGCTCGAGCAGGAGCCGGCAGAGCGCGACGCGTCGGCGCTCGCCGCCGGACAGTCTCGTGACGTCGGCCTCGCCCGGGGGAAGGCGGAGCGCATCCATCGCGATGTCGAGCGTGCGGTCGATGTCCCAGCCGTTGCACGCGTCGATCGCGTCCTGGAGCCGGGCCTGCTCCGCGAGCAGCTTGTCCATCTCCTCCGGCGACAGCTCCTCGGCGAAACGGGCGTTGACCCGGTCGAACGCCTCGAGCAGTTCTCGGGTCGCGCGGACGCCCCCTTCGACGTTGCCGAGCACGTTTTTGGATGGATCGAGCCGCGGCTCCTGCGGCAGATAGCCGACGCGGGTCCCTTCGGCGGGCCACGCCTCGCCGAGAAATTCCTTGAGCTCTCCGGCCATGATCTTCAACAGGGTGCTTTTGCCGGCGCCGTTGGAGCCGATCAGGCCGATTTTCGCGCCGGGGAAGAAGGACAGCCAGATGCCTTTGAGGACTTCGCGGTTCGGCGGGTAGACCTTGCGCAAATCCTTCATCACGTAAATGTATTGACGGGCCACGGTTCCGCTCCAAATCAGGGATGTCCCACCCGTTAACCGAATCCTCCGCGGCGGTATCGGCCACTCCGTGCGCTCAAAAACAGGTGAACGGGCGGGACGTCCCGGTTTTTGCGAGGAGTGGTCGGGGCACCCGGATTTGAACCGGGGACCTCCTGCGCCCAAGGCAGGCGCGCTACCAGGCTGCGCTATGCCCCGACCGTCGGAGAGCCGTCATTGTAACTTAATTCTTTCGGGGCCGCCAGAACAACCACGGACCGGCTACAGCAGCTGCCGCAGCAGGGCGGCGACGGCGCGGGCGCGGTGGCTGAGCCGGTTCTTCTCCGCGTCGGTCAGTTCGGCGAGCGTCTTTCCGATGTCCGGCAGGAGGAAGACCGGGTCATAGCCGAACCCGTGGGTCCCGCGCGGGGCGCCGCAGATGACGCCGGGACACTGCCCTTCGGATTCGTAGAGCAGGACGCCGCCGCGCGCCACGGCCAGGCTGCAGACGAAACGCGCATCGCGGCCTCCGCCGGTCCGCGCGAGCTCCTCCAGGAGCTTTTCGACCCGTGCCGCGTCCGATGCCCCGGCGCCGGCGTAGCGCGCCGAGTGGACGCCCGGACGCCCTCCCAGCGCCGCCACCTCCAGCCCGGAATCGTCGGCGACGATGGGGAACGGGACCAGCCGGGAATAGGAAATTGCTTTAATCCGCGCGTTTTCCGCGAACGTCGTCCCGGTTTCCTCGAATTCTTCGACGACGGACATGTCCGCCAGGCTGAGGACGTCGCCGCCCAGCGGCTCGAGCAGGCTCTGGAATTCGCGCAGCTTGCCCGGGTTGCGCGTGGCCAGGACGAGGGTGGGGAAGAGTGGATGCGTCATCGTATTTCGGGGCCTCCGGGACGGGCGCGCGGCTATTTCAGCAGGGGAAAGAGTTTCTTCAGGTCGGCGCGTTCCCCGAGGATCGCCTTCTGCCGCTCGACGAGCTGCCGTATGCCGAGCGCCCCCAGTTGCTGCAGGTTGGCCAGCTGATCCGCCGAGAAGGGGGTCTTCTCGGCCGTTCCCTGGATCTCGACATAGTTGCCCTTGCCCGTCATCACGAGGTTCATGTCCACCTCGGCGCGGGAGTCCTCCCGGTAGTCCAGGTCCAGGCAGGGCGCGCCGTCCACGATGCCGACGCTCACGGCCGCGACATAGTCCTGCAGGGGGGAGAATGGGAGCAGCTTCTTTTCCATCAGCTTGATGACGGCGAGCGACAAGGCCAGGTACCCGCCGGTGATGGACGCGGTCCGCGTGCCCCCGTCCGCCTGGATCACGTCGCAGTCGATCAGCAGCGTCCGCGTCCCGAGAAACGACAGGCTGACCACGGAGCGCAAACACCGGCCGATCAGTCGCTGGATCTCCACCGTCCTGCCGGTCTGCTTGCCGCGCGCCGCCTCGCGCGCGGAACGGGTGTTGGTGGCGCTGGGGATCATGCCGTACTCTGCCGTGACCCACCCCTGGTTCATGTGGTTGAGGAAGGGAGGGACCTTGTCCTCGATCGTGCAGGTGCACAGGACCCGCGTGTCCCCGACGGAAATATGTACGGAACCGGCCGCATGTTTGGTGTAATCCAGTTCGATGCGGACTTCCCGCATGGAGTCGTTGTCGCGCCCGCTTGGTCTCATGAATCGTCCCTCGTTTCCATGTTTTCAGGAGGCAGTATTCTATCAGCCGTGCCCCGGGAATGAAATGCCAAGAAGCGGAGGAAGAATCCCCGGTCCCGGGCATTGAATTTGCGGCGCGATTCTCCTAGCATTACGACTGATGCATACCTATTTTTTCGGCGGCCCCGTAACCCGAACGGTTAAAACCCTGATCCTCGTCAACAGTGCGGTCTACGTGCTGCAGGTCGTGTCGCACCTGTTCGGCAGCCACCTCATCGACCTCTATTTCGGCCTGATTCCCATCCGCGTCACCCAGGAGAAGATGCTCTGGCAGCTGGGGACCTACATGTTCCTGCACGGAGGCGTCTTCCACATATTTTTCAACATGCTGACGCTGTTCATGTTCGGCAACGAACTGGAACGCTTCTGGGGGACGCGCCGGTTCCTGCTCTACTACTTCATCACGGGCATCGGGGCGGGAGTCTGTTCCTGGCTGGTCGCCATGAACAGCTGGTCGGTCATCATCGGCGCCTCGGGCGCGATCTACGGCCTCCTCCTGGCCTACGGCATGACCTGGCCGAACCGCATCGTCTATCTAAACTTCCTGCTGCCGGTCAAGGTCAAGTGGATGGTCCTCATCATGGGCGCCTTCGCCTTCCTGTCGTCCATCGGGGGCACCGACTCGGGAATTGCCAGCATCGCCCATCTGGGCGGCATGGTCATCGGCTATGTCTACCTGAAGGGAAGCGACTGGGGCGAGCGCTATCGCCGGTACAACGAGCAGCACCGCCGCGAACAGCTGAAGCGCCAGTTCGAGGTGTACTACGGCGACGTGCGGCGCAAGGTCGAACGGGACAAGGAGAAAGGCCCCACCATTCACTGACGTCCTGCCCACTTGTCGGAATCGCCTTTGCCTGCGCCGGGCTCGCAGGCTGGCCTTGCTGCTATTCCCCCGTGTCGACAAACCGTCGTTCCGACAAGTGGGTGCCGGCTTCAGCCGGCACATGCGGGCGAAGCTCCTGCATCTTTTAAGCACCAATCCCGTGTGCAGGAACAGGGAATATTTCCCTTGCCAGGGCCCGTTTTTCCTCGGGGGCAATCTGCACCCGCTATAGCTGAATTGTGTTAAAGCATTTATATTCAATGTATTGTCGGCGTTCTTGTTTTTTGGGGCAAATGGTATGGTTTTTGCCTTAACCATTCCGGCGAAAGGATTCTCGAATAAATCCCCTATTCTTCGAGGCCGGAAATATGGTTTTTCTGATTGCGGTCGGAGCGTATCTCGTCATCCTGGTTTTATTGTGTCTCTTCCTGCGCGGAGGCGCGATGAGGCAAAGCCCGAATCCCTAGCCCGCCCGCGGTCCCTGCCGGTCAGTTTCCCTGGAACACAAGCACGGCCGTATCCGCCGAAGGCGCCATTCACAACGATGGAAACTACCATGTGATCAAGCCCGGATGGCAATCGGTAACTTTGTTTCGATGCGCCGGAGTTTTGTAGTAGAGTCTTGTCCTACGGGTCGGGAAGCACGCGACATGGATCCGGAAAGGCCCCGGGAGGGGCAATGCGAAAACCTCGATGTACGGCAACCCCGGGGCGGAGCACCAGGAGGGATCTGCGATGACGGGCGGATACACGGGAAAAATTCTGAGGGTGAACCTCACGGACAAATCGGTGGGAATCATTCCCACGGAGAAATACGAGGCATATGGCGGCGGGCACGGGATGGGGTCCGCCATATTTTTCGATCTGGTCGGCGACCGGCTCCCGTTCCCGGCCTACGATCCGCGCAACCTCGTCATCATGATGGCACACCCGTTCGCCGGGACTTTCATGCCGGGTTCGGGCCGCTGCGAGGTCCAGGGATTGTCGCCGCTGCTGTACCCGATCGAATGGTTCGGGCACAGCAACTTCGGCGGGCGCTTCACCGCCCAGATGAAATTCGCCGGCTGGGACGGCATCGTCGTCGAGGGCGCGGCCGACGCCCCCGTCTGGATCAACGTCGTCAACGACAAGGTGAAGATCGAGAGCGCCGGCGGAATCTGGGGCATGGACACGTGGGATACCCAGGAGGAGATCTGCCGGCGCGTCCTCCCCGGCCTGAAGCGCGGCGAATGGGAGCAGCTGGAAGACGGGTTCACGACGCAGCTTCCGGCCGTCGTCTGCTGCGGCGTGGCGGGCGAAAACAAAAGCCGCCTGGGGGCGCTGCTTCACGGCCCCGGCTCCCAGGCCGCCCTCGGCGGTTTCGGCGGCGTCTTCGGCTCGAAAAACCTCAAGGCCATAAGCTTCCTCGGCACGGGAAGTGTCCCCATCGCCGATCCCAAAGCCTTCATGGAAGCCCGCCTGTGGTTCCGGCAGTTCCTGTACAACGTGGACGATCCGCGGAACAAGGACATGGTCGGCGGCATGTTCTTCTGGGTCAACGGGTCCCCCGCCGGCGCCAACGTCACGAACAATCCCTATTTCGGAGCGAACGCCGTCCCGCTCGTCCCGGCGCGCGCCGCCGCCTGCGCGTCCTGTCCGCGCGGCTGCAGGCAGCGCCTCGCCAGCGGCGACAGCAACGAATCCGTCTGCGCCGGCACGGCGGGCGTCCGCCTGGAAAACGCCACGCTGAAGCTCACGCGCCAGGGCAACGACCTGATGCAGAAATACGGCCTCGGCCACTGGCACTTCATGACCATGCAGGGCTACGTCCAGGACCTCTACAAGAGAGGCATTCTCGGTAAGGGAAAGAAAATCGATACCGATCTGCCGATGGACCAGTTCGGCACCATGGGATTCCTCGAGATGTTCATGCGGCAGATCAGCACGCGGCAGGGAATCGGCAACGACCTGGCCGACGGCCTCGCGCGGGCGGCCAAAAAATGGGGGACGTATGACGCCGATTACTCCAGCGGGAAACTGAACCTGGCCTACTGGGGCACGTCGATGCATTACGATCCCCGGACGGAAGCCGAGTGGGGATTCGGGTCGCTGATGGGGGAGCGCGACCTCATGCTGCACAACATCGCCAACTATCCGCTGCACTGGACTCCCGTGGCGTTCCAGATGGCCGGCAAGGAACCCTACCTGACGGCGGAACAGGCCGCCCAATTCACGGCCGACGCCATGGTCCCCTACCAGGGCGACGCTTTCATGCTGGACTACGGCGACGGTCCCACCGGCATCTACTCGGAACACAAGGTCAAGCAGATTGCCTGGGTAAAACACTATGAAAAATTCTGGATCGGGTCGAACGGCTTCTGCGGCTGGCTCTGGCCGATGTGTTTCACCAACAACACGGCCGACCACCGGGGACCGACGCCGCAGGCGGAACCCCGCTTCTTCAACGCCATTACCGGCAAAAACCTCACCTTCGCCGACGGGATGGAGATCGGCCGCAAGATTTTCACCCTGGACCGGGCGATCTGGACTCTCCAGGGCCGGCACCGGGACATGGAAGTCTTTCCCGACTATGTCTACGAACAGGGCGCCGCGGGGGACCTGCTGCCCATGTACGATTCCGGAAAGCAGAAGTGGTCTTACGCGACCGGAGAAGGACGCAAGCTGGACCGCAAGCGGTTCGAGGAGTGGAAGACGAAGTTCTACGCGTTCGAAGGATTCAATACGGCCAACGGCTGGCCCACCCGGAAGACTCTTGAGGACATGGGCCTGAAGAACGTGGCCGGGGTCATGCAGGGCAAGGGCAGACTCGGATAAAAGGCCGCGCCGGTTCCGTTCCCCCGCGCGGACCGGAAGCACGGCGCGCCGGCCCGCGCGGGGATGACGTCTGCGCCTAGGCGGTCAGTCTCTCCATTCGTCCAGCACTTCCCCAAGGCCGAGGCCGAAGGGCATGCGGCCTTCGAGGATGCTCATCTTCGCGTCGAGCACCTTGACCGGACCGAGGAACGTCAGCGGGTCGTGCGGGCCGTCGAAGAACTGGACCGTGGCCGTCCCCTTCGTGTCCTTCGCCCCGGTCGGGGCCACCAGCGGCGCGCCTTCGGGCGCCTCCGGCGTGCCGCAGCCGACGCACACCATCTGGTAGAACGCCTTCGTCGTCGCCGAAGCGTTGGGGATGCGCCGCACCAGGAGCGAGGGGCCCATGTTCGGCCACTCGACCCTGGGCGTGGACGCCGACGCCTTGTATTCGATCTTCATCAGCGGGATGCTCCCCTGGTCCCGCATCTTGTTCGCCACGACGATCCATCCGGTCTGCGTTTTGGTCCAGGTGATGTCGGCCATCTTCTTCGGCCAGCCGTAGACTTCGCGGCCGGCGATGAGGCCCATGTCGCTGTCGATGTATTCGATCAGGGTCGTGTTGCCGACCCTGTCCTTCCATTTCACCAAGGCGTTGATCGCGATCTCGTGCACGTTGAATCCCATGTCCTCCACGTCCGGCGTCCAGGCCAGGAGCAGGACGAACTGATCGCTGCCGGTCGATTCGAGCGGCTCCGGCAACGCCCGGGGGATCGCGCCCTTCGGGGCCTGGCACAGGATCTGGATGGTGTGCACGTCCCTGAAATGGTGCGGCAGCGGGGGATAGACGGGCGAGAACACGGGAGAAGGAACGAAATCCTTTCCCGCCGGTTTCGCGCCCTGGCCCTGGCCGAAGCACAGCAGCACGGAGACCGCGAGCACCGCACACAGGACCGCCACCGCAACAGTGAAAACGCTTCGTCTTGTCATTCCGCCCTCCGTTTTTCCAAAGTTGAAGATCTCTCGAACATATCCCCAAACGGGAAATGTTTCCGTAGACTCCCTTTCCGTTACATGCCTCGATCGCAGTGGTTTTATGGCCGACGGGGGCGATTCTACATCATCCGGCCGCCTTTCGGACCGGAATTGTGTGTCCCGCCCGACACCGGGAAAACGATAAGCCGGCACCCGCTGGAACCGGAGGCCAATCCCGACACGCCCGCCAAAATTCGTGCAATTCGTGGCCGGCGGCTGGTTCGGAAAATCCGCAAGACAGCTCTCAATCTCCGCCCGAATTGTGACGCCCGCCGCATCTCGGCAAAATATTTCCGCATTCCGCAAGA
>CAZTHE010000146.1:0-9725 GCA_964613495.1 uncultured Acidobacteriota bacterium
AGGTGGTCGACTTCATCACCCGGATCGTGTTCCGGTACGTCGAGCGGCTGATCGACGTGGTGGCGCAGTTTGTCGTCGACAGCGGCCGCTGGCTCATGCAGCCGATGCTGAGCGGCGCCCACAACGGCTTATACGGCAACTATCTGTGCTGGGCCGTCCTGGGATTCCTGTTTGTACTGTTTTACCTGTTTGGCTCCGTCCTCCTGGGCTGAGCCGGGAGACCCGGAGCGTTCGGAGCCGGAGCCCGGGGCGGAACTCGTTCCGATCCCCCACCCGGCAACCGAGTTCGGAATTTTAAATCCTGATTCAGAGGTCGATGATGGAAGCATACATTGGCTGGATCCTGCTGGTGCCGCCGATCGCGGTCCTGCTCATGCCGTGGGTATCCCGTATCGGCAGATGGGCCGCAAACACCCTGGCCGTCGCGGCGACGGGACTTCTGCTTTATTTTACGCTGCGGCTGATCCCCGCAGTCGGAACCGGACTCGAGTTCGAATGGTACGGGGCCGCGTTCTCCCTGGATAGCGTCAGCCTCCTCTTCCTCGTTGTGGTGAACGCGGTCGGTTTTGCGTGCATGCTCTACGCGACGGCCTACGTCTCCCATCTCGGAGGCCCTGCGAAGTTTTACGCCCTGCTGCTGATCATGATGGGCGGACTGAACGCGATGCTGCTGACGCACGACCTGTTCAGCCTGTACGTCTTCCTCGAGGTGGCCTCGATCGCATCCTACGTGCTGGTCGCGTTCGGGCTCGAGCACGACGGGATCGAGTCCGCGATCAAGTACCTGCTGCTCTCCGCCGTGGCCACCTCGATGATCCTGGTCGGCATCGCGCTGGTCTATATGAGCACCGGTTCGCTCGACTTCGGCGTGCTGCGGGCGGCGCTCTCGGTCCAGGGAGAAGGCCTGCCGGCCATCTTCCTTCTGGCGGGTGCGCTCTTCATCGGGGGCTTCGGCCTGAAGGCCGCCGTGATGCCGTTCCACGCGTGGCTGCCCGACGCCCACCCGTCCGCACCGGCGCCGATTTCGGCGATGCTGAGCGGTGTGGTGATCAAGGTGGCCGGGATCTACGCCCTGGCCCGCATCTTCCTGCACATCTACCCCGGCATCGGCCGAATCCAGGGGGTCTTCCTGATCCTCGGGACGCTGTCGATGGTCGCGGGCGCGTTGCTCGCCTACTTTCAGCGCGACTTCAAGCGCATGCTGGCCTACTCGAGCATCAGCCAGATCGGCTACATCCTGATCGGCCTGGGACTGGGCAACCTGCTCGGCCTCATGGGGGCGCTGTTCCACGTCTTCAACCACGCCCTCTTCAAATCTCTCCTGTTCCTGAACAGCGGCGCGGTCCAGTACCGGCTGCACACCCGCGACATCGAGGAGATGGGCGGGCTGGAAAACCGGATGCCGGTGACCGGCATCACGAGCGTTTTCGGGACCCTCTCGATCGCCGGCGTGCCTCCGTTCAACGGGTTCTTCAGCAAGCTGTTCATCATCCTCGGCGCCCTGGCCGCGGGAAAGATGCTCGTCGCCGTGCTCGCGATCCTGGTCAGCGTATTCACGCTCGGGTACTTTCTCGTCATCCAGCGCAAGGTGTTTTTCGGGAAGCTCAACGAAAAGTGGCGGGACGTCCGCGAAGCTCCCTTTGCCATGTCGTGTGCCGTGATTCTCCTGGCCGCCGCCTGTCTCCTGACCGGCGTCTTCTTCCACTCCGTGACCAGCGGCATCGTGGAACCGGCGGCCCTGATCCTATTGGGAGGCAACTGAAATGCTGCTTTGGGTACTTCTGGGATTGATGGTGCTGCTCGCCGTCGGGTGCTGCGTATTCAAAGATCTCCTGTACGTCGCGGTCTCGCTGGCGGCCATTTCCGCTATCCTGGCGCTCGTGCTGTTCCGGTATGGCGCCAACATCGCCGGGGTCTTCGAATTGAGCGTCTGCGCCGGGCTGATCACCGTGCTCTTCATCTCCACCGTCAGCCTGACGCGGAACTCCGACCGGGCCGTCGAGAATCGTTTCCCGACCTGTTTCGTCCCGCTGTTCGTGTTGATCTTCATCGGTGTGGCCTATTTTATCATCCAGTGGCTGGCGCATGCGCTGCCGGCCACCGTCGTCCCCCAGCCGTCCGGGACTTTCCAGAGAGTCTTTTGGGAGATACGGAGTGCCGACATCTACGGCCAGGTCAGCCTGATCCTGGCCGGCGTGTTCGGGATTCTCGCCCTGTTCCGCCTCACGGCGAAGGAGAAAAAACATGAATAACGAGTTCCTCCTGCTGCTGGGCTGCGGCATCCTGCTGGCCCTGGTCGGCGTCTACATGCTGATCCTCTACCGCAACCTCCTCCGCCTGATCGTGGGAGTGGAAGTGGTGGCGAAGGGCGTCACCCTCATCTTTCTGTCGGCCGGGATCTACCGCCAGGACATCGGGTTCATACAGGCGCTGCTGGTCACCTTCATCATCGTCGAAACGGTGCTGGCGGCCATCATCCTCTCGCTGGCCGTCCGGGCGCAGAAAATATACGGCTCGCTGGATATCCGGCTTTTGTCTAAACTGAAAGGATAAGCGATGGATCTTTCGATACTTCTGTCACCGCCCCTGGCTTTCCTGATCTGCCTGCTGCTCTGCGCGGCCGTCTACGGGCTGGGCCGCCTGGTGGAGGAAAAGGGGACGCCGACGCCGGGCAAATACGAACCGTACGCGTGCGGCGAAAACTTCCCCGCGGAAAAGCTTCACTTCGGATACCGGAAGTTCTACGTCGCGGCCATCTTTTTCACCATCATGCACGTGGCGGTCCTGACCATCGCCACCGTGCCCGGCGGGTCCGGCGCGTACCGCGCCTTCGTCTACCTGGTGGCGATCGGGGCTTCCATTTCCTGCCTGTTCGCGGATTTTGACTAGGCGGGTTTCGGCTCTTCGGGAACAACTTTAAACGGGCGTTTCTTCTCAAAACGCAGAGGGCTTATGCTGGAAAATCTGAAGACTTGGGCCAGGGTGAAATCCCCCTGGATTTTGCATTTCAACTCGGGGGCCTGCAACGGGTGCGACATCGAAATCCTCGCGGCCCTGATGCCCCATTACGACCTGGAACGGTTCGGGATCCTGCTCAAGGCCACGCCGCGGCACGCAGACGTTCTCGTGTGCAGCGGGCCGGTCACGAAGCAGATCGCAAACCGGTTGAAGCGCATCTACGAACAGATGCCGGAGCCGAAATTCGTCGTGGCTGTCGGCGCCTGCGCCTGCAGTGGCGGCGCGTTTCGCGGATGTTATAATGTTTTGGAGGGCATCGACCGGGTGATCCCGGTATCGGCCTACATCCCGGGGTGTCCGGTCCGCCCGGAGGCGGTGATCGACGGGGTGGCCAAGCTATTGGGCAGTCTTCAGACTAAAACGGCCTAGGGGGGGAAAGCGAACATGACGGCGGATTTTGAAACCAGCGTGAAGGAAGCATTCCCGAATTCACGGGTCACAGTCGGGTCCAAAGCGTACCTCTGGGTCGAAATGACCCCGGATCAGTTGATTCCCGCGGTCGAGACGCTGCGCGACAAGCTCTCGATCATTCAGCTGGCGGTGATCATCGGCGAAGACGTGCGCGAAGCCTTCCTGGGGAACTACGTGTTTACCGACGGCCCCAGAGTCGTCGTGCTCCAGGTGCGGATCGATCACGACAGGCCGGAAGTCCCGTCCCTGGCCAGGCTGGTGCCCGGGGCGATGGTGTACGAACGGGAACTCAAGGACCTCTTCGGCATCCACCCGGTCGGGCATCCCGATCTGAGGCGCCAGGCCGTGCCCGAAGACTGGCCCGAAGGCGTCTACCCCCTGAGAAAGGACGTTCAGATCAATCGCGAAGAAGCACCCGCAAAGGAGGCAAAATAATGGACGACACCACTTTCCGCCTGCCCATCGGCCCCCAGCATCCGTTCCTGAAGGAGCCCGCCAAGTTCGACTTCGACATCAGCGGCGAAGAGATCGTGGGCGCCCGGATGAACATCGGGTACAACCACCGCGGCATCGAAAAGGCGTGCGAGGCGCGCAATTACTACCAGTGCATCTATCTCCTCGAACGTGTTTGCGGGATCTGCTCGCATTCCCACACGACGGCATTTGCGCAGGGCGTCGAAGACCTCATGAACCTGGAGGTGCCCCGCCGGGGCCTCTACCTGCGCATGCTCGTGTGCGAACTGGAGCGTCTCCACAGCCACCTGCTCTGGCTCGGGGTTGCGGCCCACGAAGTGGGCTTCGACTCGCTGTTCATGCTGGTTTGGCGCGACCGGGAACTCGTCATGGATATCCTCGAGGAGGTCAGCGGGAACCGGGTCAATTACGCCATCAATACCATCGGGGGCGTGCGGCGCGACATCAGCGACGAACAGCGCGGGAAAATAGCGGGAAAAATGGCCGTGCTCAAGCAGCGCCTGGAGTACTACGCCCACATCGGGACCAACGAACCCAGTTTCGTGGGACGCATCAAGGGCGTGGGGACGCTGCCGGTGAAACGCGCGGAGGAAATGTGCGTCCTCGGGCCGTTTGCCCGGGCCAGCGGGCTCGACACGGACCTCCGGAGGGATGCGCCCTATGCCTGCTACGGCGAAGTCGAATTCAAGGTGATCACGAGCGACTCCTGCGACATCTACGGCCGGGTCGTCGTCCGCGTCCTGGAGATGATCGAATCGTGCAAGATCATCGAACAGCTGATGGCGAACCTTCCCGAGGGCGATATCGTCGCCCCAAAGGTGCCGCGCAAGGCGCCGGTCGGATTCGCCCTCAGCCGCTACGAGGCCCCGCGCGGCGAGGACGTCCATTATGTCCGCGGCAACGGGACGGAAAAGCCCGAACGGGTCAAGGTCCGGGCCCCCACGCTGGCGAACCTCGAAGCGGCCACGGAGTCTGTCGTGGGCGCGTTCGTGGCCGACATCCCGATCGCGATCGCTTCCATCGACCCGTGCTTTTCCTGCACAGACCGCATGGCCATCGTGCTCCGCGACCGGAAGAAGGGCACGCGGGTCACCTCGTGGGAGGACCTGCGCCGCCACGGCATCGATTGGTACCGCAAGAACAAGGGGATCCGTTTCTGATCCTGGGGGGAGTTCATGGAAGTTCTTAATCCGATTCTGTATATCCTGGTGTTCCCCGGCTTCGCCTTCCAGTTCGTCTTTTCGACCTACCTGGAGTGGATGGACCGAAAGCTGTACGCGCGCCTGCAGAACCGCCGCGGGCCGCTCTATACGGGCTACCAGGGGATCCTTCAGCCGGTGGCCGATATCTTCAAGCTCTTCTTCAAGGAAGATATCGTGCCTGCCGCCGCCGACCGGTTCATGTTCAGCTTCATGCCGATCCTGGGACTCGCGGCGGTGGTGACGGCGGGGCTCTACATCCCCGTCTGGATGTTCACGCCCTACAACTCGTTCGAGGGCGACCTGGTCGTCGTGCTCTACCTGCTCTCCATCCCTTCGCTGGTCCTGTTTCTGGCCGGATGGTTCTCGGTCAGCCCGTACAGCCTGATGGGTGCGACGCGCGTCCTCACGCAGCTGTTCGCATACGAGGTCCCGTTCTTCCTCGCCATGCTGACGCCCGCGGTGGTCGCCGGGAGCTGGCAGATCCAGAAGGTCGCGGTATACCCCTGGACCAGCGGCGCCTGGTGGATCATCCTGGTACAGGTGCTGGCGTTCGTCGTCGCGATCCTGACGCTGCAGGCCAAGCTCGAGCGCGTCCCGTTCGACATCCCCGAAGCGGAAACCGAAGTCGTCGGCGGCCCCCTTACGGAATACAGCGGGAAAAAGCTGGCCCTGTTCCGGATTCAGAAGGACATCCTGATGCTGGTCGGGTCGGCATTCATCGCGGCGCTGTTCCTGGGCGGCTTCCCGGGCGGGATCTGGCTGGGCGGGCTGTGGCTGCTCATCAAAACAATCTTCGTCGTGTTCCTGCTCAGCGTGGTGCGGGCAGGATTCGCCCGGATCCGCCTGGATCAGATCGTGACTTTCAGCTGGAAATACCTCGCGCCCCTCAGCCTGGTCCAGCTACTGATCGTGCTGATCCTTAAAGGAAATGGAGTTTTGTAACTATGGTAGTCGGTGTTTTTATTCCAGGGCTTCTGGGGAATCTGACCGAGAAGCCGGCGACGCGCGGGTATCCCTTCGAGAAGGCCCGCGTGGCCGCGGGATTCCGGGGCACGCCGCGCATGCGGCCCGGCCTGTGCGTCGGGTGCAAGGCCTGCGTGCGCGACTGCACGGCCGAGGCCATGGAAATCGTGCTGAAGCCTCCCAGCCCTTCGGATCCCCCGCCGGAAGAAGGGAAGAAACCGGTGAAACGATACCAGCTGATCCTGTATCTGGACCGCTGCATTCATTGCGCCCGCTGCGCCGAAGTCTGTCCGAAGGATGCCCTCTATCTCGACGAGGAATTCGAGGTCGCGAATTTCACGCGCGACGCCCTGAAGCTGGTCTCGGAATAGGCTTCGAAATTCCGGGATCCGGGATTTATGGATTTTGAGCAGACAAAGGCTCCTGCAGATCCTGAAATCGCGTCCCCTGCTGGTCCTGGGGATGGGCAATCCCCTGCGCGGGGATGACGGCATCGGGCACCTGCTGGCGGAACGGCTGGAATCCCTCCGTGCGGAGGGATTCCAGGCGCACGCGGTGGGAACCGCGGTGGAAAACGCCATGCGCTGGGTGCGCCAGACGGCCGGCGGCACCGTCCTGCTGATCGACGCGGTGTTCGACGAAACGCTCGAGGAAGGTGCCTGGGCCTTCTATCCCCCCGAACGGCTCGACTCCGTATGCCACTCGACCCACTCCATCCCGCTATCGATGCTCATCGGCTACTGGCGGCGGGAAGTTCCGGACATCGAGGTGGCCTTTCTGGGCATCGGGATTCGCAGCTCCACCGACATGGCGCCCCTCTCGCCCGCCCTGGCATTCACCCTCCATTCCCTGAAATCGTTGTTCTCCCGATCCTGCTCCGCCTGAAATCGGGGACGTCCCACCCGTTCCCCTGTTTTTGCGGCAGCGTGCACCGGCCGGAAGCAGTCCGAAAACACGGCAACGCCTGGGACGTCCCCGATTATTTCTGCAGTTCGGCGAGGACGGCGAGCACCAGCCTTCCGACTTTTTGCATGCTTTCCGCACTGATCTTGTCCAGCGTGTCCCCGGCGGTGTGGAAGTAGGAGTTCGCGGGCCCGTAGTTGAGGTCGATGATGTCGACGCTCGGGATGCCGGCATCCAGGAACGGCAGGTGGTCGTCCTCCACGGCCGTCTTGTAGGAAGACAGGATGGACTCCAGGCCGATTCTTTTCGCCGTGTCCCACACCAGGTCCATCAGGCGCCTGGTGGAATTCGTCTCGTAGAAAATGTCGAGGTCCCTGTCGCCGATCATGTCGAGCAAAATCAGCGCGCGGATTCTCGGCACCACGCCTTCGGCCTTCCATCGTTTCGCGAGATGCCGGCTGCCGTAAGTGCTGTCGAAGGTGCTCCATTCCACGAAGGCTTCTTCTCCGTCGGTGAACACGAACCAGTACTCGTGCGGGCCCTGGCCGGCCGCCAGCACCCGGGCCAGCTCGATCAGGAGGGCGGTGCTGCTGCCGGCGTCGTTCGCCCCGACGAAGTCGCTTCCCTCCATCCGCTTGGTATCGTAGTGGCTCGCCAGTACGATCACGCCCTCCCCGGGCTCCCCTCTGCGCGCGATCAGGTTCTGCATCCGGATCGGCCCGTAGGGCGTATCCGCGACAAAGGTGTCCTTTTCGACTTCATACCCGAAGCCGCGCATCTGCTGCTCGATGTAGTCCCGGCAGCGCTGCTGCGCGGCCGACCCTGGCGGGCGCGGCCCGAGGGCTACCTGCGCCCGCACGTGTTCCATCGCCCGTTCTCCGCTCACCGTCGCGGTTTCCGAAGAGGCGCGCGGGTCGCAGGCGCAGAGGACGAGTGCAAGGGCCACGGACAATCCCAATATCGAACGCATATTCCCCCCGTATGAAATGCAGGATACAGATTCTGAAACCGGGAATCAACAAGGCCGTTCCGCCCTGCCCGGCCTGAACAACGGAGGCCGCGTCAATTTTTGAGCGCGGCGCGATTGCGGCATCGGGGCGGGGTGTGGTAGACTCTCTTTCTTTTCGGCCTGGCCCGCTTATTACTCCTGAAAGGAGCGCAGTGATGAGGGTTTTCGAAAGTGATTCCATCCGCAACGTCTGCTTCGTCGGCCACGGGGCCGCCGGCAAGACCTCTTTGACCTCCGCAATCTTATTCGACTCGGGCGCCGTCAACCGCCTGGCCCGCGTCGAGGACGGGAACACCGTCACCGACTGGGAGGACGAGGAAATCGAGCGCAAGATCAGCATCAGCTGCGCGCTCGCACACTGCGAGTGGAACAAGAAGAAAATCAACATCCTGGACACCCCGGGTTACCGGCCGTTCCTGGCGGAAACGCGCCTCTCGGTGAGGGCTGCGGACGCCGCCGTGGTCGTGGTCGACGCCGTGGCGGGCGTCGAGGTGCAGACGGAAAAGGTCTGGGAATTCTGCGACGAGTATTCCCTGCCCCGGATGATCGTCGTCAACAAGCTCGACCGGGACAACGCGAGCAGCGAACGGAGCCTGGCCTCCCTGGAAGAGGCCTTCGGCCGAGGGGCCGTCCCCCTGCAGATCCCGATGGGAGTCGAGCGCGATTTCGCCGGAGTCATCAACGTCGTGACCGGCAAGGCCTACCGCTACCCGCGCGACGGGTCGGGCAAATTTCAGGAAGAGGACGTCCCGGCGCAATACAAGGACGAACTGGCCCAGATGAGGGAGAAGCTGATCGAGACGGTCGCGGAAAGCAGCGACGCCCTGATGGAGAAGTTCTTCGCCGAGGGCACGCTGGACCACGACGAACTCGTGGAGGGGCTGAAGGCCAGCGTCCTGCAGCGCAGCCTCTTCCCCGTTCTCTACTCGAGCGCGACGCTCAATATCGGCATCGCGCAGCTCCTCGATGCGGTCACGGATTTGTTTCCGTCTCCGGCGGCGGTCGCCAGGGTGTCCGGCACGGATCCCAAGACCAACGAGCCCGTCGAGCGCACCATCTCGGGCAAGGAACCGTACGCCGCGTACGTCTTCAAGACGATCGCGGACCCCTTCGCCGGGCGCATCAGCCTCATCAAGCTGTACTCCGGCGTCATGCGGTCCGACAGCACCTACAACAACCAGACGAAGGGAAAGAGCGAGAAATTCGGGCCGCTGCAGATTCCCCAGGGCAAGACCATGATCCCGATCGGCGAGGCCCACGCCGGGGACTTCTTCGCGGTGACGAAACTCAAGGAAACGACGACGGGCGACACCCTCTGCGATCCTGCGAAGCCGGTCGTATTCTCCAGCGTGTCCATCCCGGAGCCGTCCATCACCTTCGCCATCGAGCCCAAGAGCCGCGGCGACGAAGACAAGATCAGCAACGCGCTGGCGCGCATCCTCGAGGAGGACGCGGCGATCAAGTACACCCGGGATCCCCAGACCAAACAGCTTCTGCTTTCCGGCTCCGACCAGCTCCACGTCGAGGTGACGGTCTCCAAGTTGCGCAAGCGCTACGGAGTCGAGGTGCTTCTCAAGACCCCCAAGGTGCCCTACCGCGAAACGATCCGCGGCAAAGCCGACGTCCAGGGCCGGCACAAGAAGCAGACGGGCGGCCACGGGCAGTTCGGCGACTGCTGGATCAAGATGGAGCCCCTGCCGCGCGGCGGAAGCTTCGAGTTCGTGGACGAGATTTTCGGCGGGGCC
>CAZTHE010000147.1:0-9663 GCA_964613495.1 uncultured Acidobacteriota bacterium
TCCGGAATGCGGGAACAGGGGGCGTCCCATATGAACATGTACAACTGGATGGAACAGATCATCTACACGGAGAGAAAGAAGGCTCTCCCGATACTCACGTATCCTGCGGTGCAATTCATTCTCAGAACCGTGAGGGAGGTCATGAAGGACCCCAATCACCTGGCAATCGGCATGAGGCTGATCGCGGACAAATACGATATGCCGGCCTCCTTCGGTTACATGGACCTGTCGGTGGAAGCGGAAGCCTTCGGGGCCTATGCGGCGTACCCCGCCGACGAGATCCCGACGATCATCGGGAAACTGATCGCGGATGAGGAGGCGGCCGACAGGCTGCAGGTCCCGCAACTCGGCGCCGGACGTACGGGGATCTACTTTGAGACGACCAAGAAGGCCCTCATGCTGATTCATGACCGGCCGATTTTTGCCCAATGCATCGGGCCCTTTTCCCTTACCGGCAGGCTGATGAATGTGAACGACGTGATGCTGCACTGCTATGAATCCCCGGACCTGGTCCACGCGGTCCTCCGGAAGGCCACCGATTTTCTAAAGGGCTATGCGCTCGAATTCAAGAAAATCGGCGCGGCAGGGATCGTGCTCGCGGAACCTCTCGCGGGACTGCTCTCTCCCGATCTCATGAGGGAGTTCTCCATGGAGTACGTCCGCGAGATCGTCGACGCCGTGCAGGACAAGCATTACCTGTTCGTCTACCACAATTGCGGAAGCGCCGTTCCCAAGCTGATAAACGAAATAACGGACACGGGGTGTTTCGCGTACCATTTCGGGGAATCCGTGGATCTTGGCTATATCCTCGATAAAATGCCGAGGAATTATCTAGTCCTCGGGAATATCAGCCCTTCCAAGGTATTCGACTGCAATTCCACCGAACACGTGAGACTCGAGACGCTGAGGGTTCTCCGCGGCTGCAGCAAGTACAATAATTTCGTGATTTCCTCCGGCTGCGACATCCCGCCCAATGTCGATCTCGATAACGTCGATATGTTCTTTCAGACTTCGGAAGACTACTATTACAGGCAGATGTTGAGAAATATCATATCGTAACGCGCAAATTGTGCCGCGACAGGTCGGCCCCTGCCCCTCATCTTCGTTTTCGCGGCGAGGCGTCGTCCAGCGGGCCCCGGCCCGCCTCAGAAGCCGCGCGCGGCATGTGCGTCCGGCACGGTCCCTGCCGGGGCGTTGAATGTCTGCATGACAGACGGCATCACCATTGAAGACCCTGCTATTGACACAGGAATCTCCGACTGTATAATTCTGTCCTTTATTGTCCAGGTCGTGTCGTCAATGACCGCGGGTTTCATCTATGAAGCTGACTGTGCGGGATGCGGCAGAGCTGTTCGGCGTATCCGAAAAGACGATTTACCGGTGGGTGGAGCAGAAGGGATTGCCTGCCTATCGCATCAACAAGCAATTCCGTTTTAACCGGACCGAGCTGCTCGAATGGGCCGCGGCGGGCAGGACGAGCCTCTCTCCCGGTATTCTGCGCGAACCCGAGACCGGGGAGGAACACCTGCCGGATCCGGTCCAGGCTCTGGCGGCCGGCGGCATCCACTACCGGGTGGCCGGAACCGACCGGGATTCGGTCCTGCGAAGCGTCGTCGAACTGCTGCGGCTTCCCGACCACGTGGACCGCGAGTTCCTGCTGCAGGTCCTGCTGGCGCGCGAGGAGCTGGGTTCGACGGGCATCGGCGAGGGCATCGCCATCCCGCACGCCCGCAACCCGATCGTCCTGAACGTGGAGCATCCGACGATCACGCTTTGCTTTCTCGAAAACCCGGTGGATTTCGCGGCGCTGGATGGCCGGCCGGTCACCGTCCTGTTCACTCTGGTCAGCCTTACGGTCCGTTCTCACCTCCATCTGCTCTCGCGCCTGGCCTTCATTCTCAACAGCGGGGATTTCAGGGATGTCCTGAAGCGGCAGGCGCCCCGCGACGAAATCCTGGCCGAAGCCCGGCGCGCGATGCAGAACCTGGCGGCCCCGCCGGCATGACGGGAGAAGGCATATCTCGATGCAATGGATTCTGACGGCCGTCGTCCTTCTTCTCCTCTGTGGCGTCGCCGCACTGATTTTCCGGCGGAATCCCGGCCTCGCTTCCGGATTCGGGGTCGCGGGTCCCATCCTCGCCTGCGCGGCAGGACTCGTCCCGGTGGCTCGGGTATTGTCCGGCGCCGTCCCCGATCCGATCCGGGCCGCCTGGAGCATGCCGCTGGGAGCGCTTTCGGTCGGGATGGACGGCCTGTCCGCATTTTTTCTGCTGCCGATCCTCGGGCTCGGCGCGCTCTCCGCGGTATACGGGTTCGGGTATCTCAAAGCCTACCGCGACCGGAAACCGTTGGGAGCTTCATGGTTCCAGTTCAACGTCCTGGTCGCGAGCATGATCGTGGTCGTCCTGGCGCGGGATGCCCTGCTCTTCCTCGTGGCGTGGGAAACGATGTCGCTTTCGTCCTTCCTGCTGGTTGCCTTCGAGAACGAGAAGAGTGAGGTCCGCAAGGCGTCGTGGACGTACATGATCGCCACGCACATCGGCACGGCGTTTCTGGTCGTGATGTTCCTTCTTCTCGGGCAGGAGGCGAATTCGCTGGAATTCGGCCGGCTCGGCGGCCTCACGCCGCAGACGGCGGGAGTGTGTTTCGTCCTGGCCCTCGTCGGTTTCGGCACGAAGGCCGGGATCGTGCCATCGCACGTCTGGCTCCCCGAAGCGCACCCGGCCGCGCCCAGCCACGTGTCGGCCCTGATGTCGGGGGTCATGATCAAGACCGGCATTTACGGCATCCTGCGGATGCTGGCTTTTCTCGGTCCGGCGCCGCTGTGGTGGGGATGGGCCCTCATCGCGATCGGGTTGCTCTCGGGAGTGCTGGGAGTCCTTTTCGCCCTGGCCCAGCACGACCTCAAAAGGCTCCTCGCCTATCACAGCGTCGAGAACATCGGAATCATCGTGATGGGTCTGGGCGTGGGCGTGATCGGCCTCGGCGCCGGGTCACCGATGCTGGCGTTCTTCGGATTCGCCGGCGGCCTGCTTCACGTCGTAAACCACGCCCTGTTCAAGGGCCTGCTGTTCATGGGCGCCGGCTCGGTCGCGCACGGGGCGCACACGCTGGAAATCGACCGCCTCGGGGGCCTCCTGAGGCGCATGCCCTGGACCGCCGCGGCCTTCCTGGTCGGCGCGGTAGCCATCTCGGGATTGCCGCCGCTCAACGGCTTCGTGAGCGAGTTCCTCATTTATATGGGTTCCTTCAAGGGCGCGGCGTCGATGGGCGGCGCCGTCGCGGTGGCGCTGTTTGCCGTGATCGCCGGGCTGGCCCTGATCGGGGGGCTGGCAACGGCCTGCTTTACCAAGGCATTCGGCATGGTATTCCTGGGCGAGGCGCGCTCCGAGAGTCCCGGCCGTGCCCGGGAGTCCGGCGGGAGCATGCTCGCCTCGATGGCGATTCTTGCCGCGGGCTGTTTCGCCGTCGGGCTTCTGGGCTTCCTGATCGTAAGAGCCCTCCCGCCCGTGGTTGCGGGCCTGATCGCCCCCGCCGCTCCCTTCGGCCTCGATCCGGCAGCCATCGGGAACGAAGCGCTCGCCGCCTCCGGATATTTGCGCTCCGTCGCCGCCGGCGCCCTGGCGATCCTGGTCCTGGCAGGCCTGATCGCCCTGCTTCGCCGCCGCCTGCTTTCCGGCCGCGAGGCGGGAGTGACGGGAACCTGGGACTGCGGCTATGCCGCGCCCACGGCGCGGATGCAGTACACGGCCTCCTCGTTCGCGCAGCCCATTCTGGATTTCTTCAATGTATTCCAGAGCGGGTGGAAACACCTGAAGGCGCCCAGGGGATATTTCCCGGCGATTGCCTCCTTCGAAACGGAGGCGCTGGATACGTCGAAGGAGAGGGTATACCGGCCCATCTTCGGAGCGGTCGGGAATTTTCTTTCGAAGCTGCGCGTCATGCAGCACGGACGCATTCATCTCTACGTGCTCTACATCGTGTTGACGCTCGTCATCCTTTTTGCCTGGAAACTGCGTTGAAATGGGTTCGCCAATGAATGCACTGTCCGCCGTTCACCCCGTGCTCGCCCTGCTGCTCGCGCCGTTTCTTCTCGGGGTCATCAACAGGGTCAAGGCCCTGTTTGCGGGAAGAACGGGGCAGCCTCTCCTGCAGGCTTACTACGACCTGTTCCGTCTGCTCCGCAAGGGCGCGGTGTACAGCCGGACCACGACGTGGGTTTTCCGGGCAGGGCCCGTGATAGGACTGGCATCCGTGCTGGTGGCGCTCTCGGTCGTCCCTTTCGGCAACATTCCGGCCCCGCTTCATTTTGCCGGCGACCTGCTCCTGCTGGCCTACGGCCTCGGCCTGATGCGGTTTTTCACGGTCGTAGCCGCGCTGGATACCGGATCCGCCTTCGAGGGAATGGGGGCGAGCCGCGAGGTGCAGTTTTCCGCGCTGGCGGAGCCTTCGCTTCTGCTCGGTCTCGGGGCGATATCCTGCAAGACCGCCGGATTCTCGCTTTCGACGATGCTGCCGGGAGTCTCCGCGGGGATCTGGGCGACGGAGGGCGCGGCGCTGGCCATGATCGTCGTTTCGATGATGGTGGTCCTGCTGGCCGAGAACGCGCGCATCCCGGTGGACGACCCGAACACGCACCTCGAGCTCACCATGATTCACGAGGCGATGGTACTCGACCATTCCGGGCCCGACCTGGCGTTCATCCTGTATTCCGCGGCGCTGAAGCTGTGGGTGATGAGCGCCCTGCTGATCGGCATCGCCCTGCCGGTCCGCACCGGCAATCCCTGGCTCGACGTGGCGGCCGCGATGGCCGGGATGGTTCTCCTCGCCGCTCTGATCGGCGTGGTCGAATCGGTCATGGCCCGGCTCCGCCTGCTGCGCGTGCCGCAGCTGCTCGTGTGGGCGTGCGTGATCGCCGTGATCGGGCTGATTCTCGTTCTGAGGTGACCGGATATGGAGCAATGGCTCGAAATGGCAACCGTCCTCATTTTCCTCTCCGACCTGGCGCTGCTCGGATCGAGCGAGTTGGGCGGGTGCATTCGCATGGTCGCGTTCCAGGGGATTCTGCTCGGGATTTTTACGCTGATTGCCCGGGCCGATGCAGTTTCGGCCCGCCTCGTCGTTCTCGGCGTGGTGAGCATGGGCTTGAAGGGGTTCGTTTTTCCCTTCCTGCTGTCGCGCGATATCCGCGAGGCCAAAGTCCGCCGCGAGATCGAGCCGTTCGTCGGCTATGCCGCTTCGATCGTCGTCGGGCTCCTGATGCTGGCGGCCTCCATGTGGATCGCGGCCCGTTTCCCGATGCTGCCGTCCGCGCCGTCGCCGTTCGTCATCCCGGTGGCGCTGTCGACGGCATTCACGGGCCTGTTCCTCGTAATCAGCCGGCGCAAGGCCCTGACCCAGGTCATCGGGTATCTGGTATTCGAAAACGGGATCTACATGTTCGGCATCGCGGCCGCGGGGGAGATCCCCTTCCTCGTGGAGTTCGGGGTGTTGCTCGACGCCTTCGTGGCGGTGTTCGTAATGGGCATCGCCATCCATCATATCAACCGCGAGTTCGATCATATCGATGCGGACCAGCTCAGCTCGCTCAAAGGCTAGGGTTCGATGGATCTTAACGACCTGCTGTATGGATTCCTGATTCTCCTCCCCGTTTTGGGCGGAACCGTCTGCATGGCGCTGCCTTCGCCCCGGGCAATCCTGGCCGCCGCGTGCACGACGGTCTGTGCATCGGCCCTGGTCGCGCTGGCGGTCGCAGTGCGCGTGTTCGCCGGGGGGCCGGCGTTCGCCGTGTCGGGCTGGTTTTACGTGGACGCCCTGTCCGCCTATCATCTGTGCGTGATGATGATGGTCTTCGTGGCCAGTTCCGTCTATGCCTGGGGCTATTTCCTGGCCGAGACGGACGCCGGGCACGTCAGGCGCCGGGGGATCCGCCAGTTCGCGGGATTGTGGTGCGGCGCGCTGGCGGCGATGACGCTGGTGCTGATTTCGAACAACCTGGGCATCATGTGGGTGGGCATCGAAGCCACCACGCTCCTGACCGCATTCCTGATCTGCATCCCCGTCCGGCCGGCATCGCTGGAGGCGATGTGGAAATACCTGATCATCTGCTCGATCGGCGTGGCATTCGCGTTCCTCGGCACGCTGATGGTGGCCGCGTCCGCGAACGGACTTCACCTGAACCCTTTCGATACGCTCCTCTGGACAAGGCTTCGGCAGTCCGCTGGCGCCCTGAATCCCATGCTGTTGAAGACGGGGTTCCTGTGCCTGCTGGTCGGATACGGCACGAAAGCGGGCCTGGCTCCGATGCATAGCTGGCTGCCGGATGCGCACAGCCAGGCGCCGGCCCCGGTATCCGCCATCTTTTCCGGCTTCATGCTCAACGCGGCCCTGTATTGCGTCCTGCGGTATGTCCCGATCGTGGAAACCACCACCGGGAATACGGGCTGGAGCCTTCAGCTCCTGACCCTGTTCGGGTTGGTTTCGATTATCGTCGCGGCCGCCTTCATCATTTTCCAGCACGATGTAAAACGCCTGCTCGCCTATCACAGCGTCGAGCACATCGGCATCATCACCCTCGGGTTCGGGCTCGGGGGATTGGGCATTTTCGCGGCCCTCTTCCATACGCTGAACCACTCGATCTGCAAAACGCTGTCGTTCTTCGCCGCGGGCCGACTGGGACAGACCTACGGCACGCACGACATGCAAAAGATGTCCGGGTCGCTGCGCTCGGCGCCTGTCTGGGGCGCCGGTCTGTTCGGCAGCATCCTGGTGCTGATCGGGGTCGCGCCGTTCGCGATGTTCATGAGCGAATTTCAGATTCTGAAGGCCGCCGTCGACGGGCGTGCGATTCTCGCGCTGGTGCTGTTCCTGGCGGGCGGAAGCGTGGTGTTCGTCGGGGCGCTGGGGCACGCCATCGCCATGGCGTGGGGCCGACCATCGCCGGTTGTCGAAGCGGAGCGGGCGGGAGCCGTCGAAATGTTTCTGGCCTTCGCTCCTCTGGCGGTCCTGCTGGTGCTCGGCCTCTGGATGCCCGCGCCGCTGTTGCGCATCCTGGAACAGGCCGCCGGCGTATTGGGAGTCAACGGATGACCGGGACATCGCTGCACACCGCCAGAAATGCCGAGGCCGTTCCGACGGCCGATATTCCCGTGACGTCCGTGGAGGACTTCCGCGCGTCCGTGATTGCGGAGGTTGCCGCGGGATCCCGAATCGCCGCCTTCTTCGGTCAGCCGGGCGCGAACTCCATCCGGCTGTACGCGGTGCTTGCGCACGACGAATCCGGCACGCTGGCTCTGGTTTCCACCGAAGTGGATGATTCGTACCCGTCGCTGACGCCCGACTGCCCGCAGGCGCACTGGTTCGAAAGGGAAATCGCCGAGCAGTGGGGAATTACCCCGTCGGGGCATCCCTGGCTGAAGCCGGTCCGTTTTCATTCATCCTATCGGACGGGCAAGGCGGTTTCCGGCGCCGGGACCGGTCCGATGGGCGTGACCGACTACTTCCAGGTGCACGGCGCCGAAATCCACGAGGTGGCCGTCGGCCCGGTCCACGCGGGCATCATCGAGCCGGGCCATTTCCGTTTCCAGTGCCACGGGGAAAACGTCTACCATCTGGAAATCTCGTTGGGCTACCAGCATCGCGGAATAGAGCGAGCCATGGTGCAGGGGCCGGAAAAGCGCAGGATTCGCCTGATGGAAACGACCGCCGGAGACACGACCATCGGCCACGCCACGGCGTATTGCCATGCGCTGGGCTCCCTGTCCGGCAGTCCGGCCCCCGCCCGGGCCGCATTCCTGCGGGGCATCGCGCTCGAACTGGAGCGGCTGGCCAATCACACCGGGGATCTGGGCGCCCTTGCCGGCGACGTGGGTTATCTTCCGACAATGTCCTATTGCGGGCGCATCCGGGGCGATCTGCTCAACATGACCGCATTGGTCTGCGGCAACCGGTTCGGCCGCGGGCTGATCCGCCCGGGAGGCGTCGGCTTTGACGTGGACGAGAAGCGCGGCGATGAGTTGATGCAGCGCCTCGACCGGACCTCCAGGGACCTGACGGTGGCGGTCGAGCTGATGTTCGATTCCCCGTCCGTGCTGGCGCGGTTCGAGGGAATCGGCGAAATCACGCCGAAGATCTGCCGCGACCTGGGAATCGTGGGGCCCATAGCCCGGGCCTGCGGCGAACGCCGGGACATCCGGCAGGACTTCCCGAGCGGGGTCTACCGCTTTTCGCAGATCCCCGTCTCGACCTGGCATACCGGAGACGTTTTTTCGCGCGCGCTCGTGCGGTGGCTGGAGATTCAACGATCCATCCAGTTCCTGCGCGACCTGGCGGGCAGGATTCCGGACGGCGCGATCCGGGTGCCGATCGGCGAGCTGCGGCCCGGATGTTTGACGGTATCGATGGTGGAGGGCTGGCGCGGCGAAATCTGTCACGTCGCCGTTACGGATCGGGAGGGGCGCCTCGCGCACTACAAGATCGTCGATCCCTCGTTTCACAACTGGTTTGGCCTGGCCATGGCGTTGCGGGGCCAGCAGGTTTCCGATTTCCCGCTCTGCAACAAGAGCTTTAACCTGTCGTATTGCGGACACGATCTCTGAGGTTGCCCATGCTGAATGTTCTTGGGGCGCGGTTTCAGCAGAAAAAGCGCACCATTGCATTTCCTAAAACAGAACCCGTCATGCCCGACCGTTTTAGCGGCCGCCCGGAGATCGAGCGATCGCTCTGTGCTCCGGACTGCCGGCTGTGCGCCGAGGCGTGCCCGACAGACGCGATTCGTCCTGGCGGGAACGGGCCGGTGTTGGACCTGGGTCGTTGTCTCTTCTGTGCGGAATGCGCCGCCGCATGCCCCCGCGAGGCCATCCGGCACACCGCCGACTATCGCATGGCGGTGCGCGGCCGGAAGGATCTGCTGCTCGAGGGGAACGAACTCGCGCTTGCGGCGGCTCTTGGCGAAGAATCGCTGAGGCTCTTCGGGCATTCGCTCAGGCTGCGCGAGGTGAGCGCCGGCGGATGCAACGCCTGCGAAGCCGACGTCAACGTGCTCGGCACGGTCGTTTTCGACCTGGGCCGGTTCGGAATTCAATTCGTCGCCTCGCCGCGCCACGCGGACGGGATTCTGATCACCGGCCCGGTCAGCCGAAACATGATGCTGGCGTTGACCAAAACCTATGAGGCGGTTCCGGCGCCCAAGATCGTCATCGCCGTGGGGGCCTGCGCGATATCGGGCGGGCCCTTCATCGATAATCCCGAAATCCACAACGGCGCCGAATCGGTCCTGCCCATCGACCTTTACATTCCCGGGTGTCCGCCGCACCCGATGACCATCCTCGACGGCCTGCTCCGCCTCATCCGCGCGCGGTAGGACGGCATCCGCAAATTCGGGGGATGCCGCCGCCGCACAGTGAATACCGGCCCCCGCTCGATCTTCTCACCGGTGAAAGACGTCCGGCCGGGCGCCGGAGCTCTCGGCGCTACCGGCCGCTATCCAAGGGCGGCAGGGATTCGATGTGCCGCGCATAGGTCCCGAGCGCCAGGATAGGGAAGTAATCCCGGTAGAGGTGGTAGTGGATATAGAACACCTGCGGGAACCCGGTCCCGGTGGTGATCGACTCGTCCCATGTTCCGTCGGGCCGCTGATGCTCCTGCAGCCAGCGGATTCCCCTC
>CAZTHE010000148.1:0-9589 GCA_964613495.1 uncultured Acidobacteriota bacterium
TATCGTACCCGTCTGTGGAAATTCAAACTCCAGTATGCCTTATGTAATCGGTTCGGCATCAAGGTCAAGGTCTGCCATTATCCTCCGGGTTCATCCAAGTGGAACCCTATTGAACACCGGATGTTCTCTTTCATCAGTAAGAACTGGGCTGCCCAACCCCTGGTAAATTATGAAACCGTCTTGAACTACATCTCCTCTACGAAAACTGAAGCCGGCCTGACAATAAAAGCCTGCCTGATCGACAAGCAGTATGATAAAGGCGTCAAAATATCCAACGGACAATTTCATAATCTATCGGTCAAACATCACACGTCTCGCCCAAACTGGAACTACTCCATTTGTCCTTCCATAATGTGAAGTTATTTTTTCGCGGGCCCTAAGCGCCCCTGCGGCGCTGGTGCATGCTCCCACGCGGGCTTTTGTCGACGGCCCGATCTGGAATGTGCTTTTCATCCTTATATTGTTCCCGCTGTTTGCCGCCTCGATTGTAATGTTGGTGCAAGGCATCCGGAAAGCAGCTTCAACGGGCGAGGCAAACCGGTTGCGGTATATCCTCGTTGCTGCCGTCATAGCCTGCTTTTCGGGCATGACGGATCTGTTGCAGATTTTTGCGGTACCGATTCCTTCCTTAGGGCATCTGGGATCGCTGGTCTATTCGGCTGTTCTCGCAATCGGCGTATTCAAGCACCGCGCTGCCTACGACCTTCTTGCAGGAATGCGCTCCAAACTCGACATGATGAACGATCTGTCGGCCGGAATCGCGCACGAGTTGAAAAATCCTCTCAGTTCCATCCGTGGGGCCGCCGGTCTTTTGTCCGCAAAATTGGGAGTCATGGCGCCGGAAGAAGCTCGTGAGTATTTGAGTCTCATTTCCGAGGAGGTCGAGCGCCTGAATGGCATTTTGGACAATTACGGCTGTCTCGTGCGTCCGGCCAAAATAGAGAGAGAACCGGTCTCCATCAACCGTCTAATCGAGAAAGTCGTTATGCTGATGCAAGCGGGTGACGGTACGCCGCGGATGGAACTGGGGCTGTCTCCGGGAGCGCCCATGTGCATGGCCGATGCATCCACGATCAGGCAGGTTTTTGTCAATCTCATAAAAAGCGCGGCCGAAGCGTGCGGCCCGGCAGGAACGATACGGATAAAAACAGAGCAGCTCCCCCCCCGGGGTCAAAATCACTATCCAGGATTCCGGCAATGGCGTGCCTTTCGAAATTCTGCCTCGTATTTTCCAGCCGTTTGTCTCCACGAAGGCGAACAGCATGGGACTTGGCCTGGCAATTTGTAAAAGGCTGATCGATCTGAACGACGGAAGCATAGAAGCCGCAAATAAGGCCGAAGACGCATGTTTCACTGTTTATCTGCCGCCGGCAATTGCCCGGCAAAAGGCTGGCTGAACCATCGGTGCGAACGCTTGCAGGACGGGAGAAATCGATGCCGGCCATACTCGTCGTGGACGACGATCCGAATGTATTAAAGGTTTTGCGCGGCATACTCACGGATGTGGATGCTGAAGTTCGCACGGCCGCAAATGCAGGCGCCGCGTTGGCTGCGATGCAATCGGCGTCCTTTGATCTTATTGTCACCGATCTAAAAATGCCCGGCTCGAGCGGGATGGACATCCTGAGCCACAGCCTGCGCAACCATCCGTCGGTGCCGGTCATCATGATGTCCGCTTTTGGAACGGTGGAGGCGGCCGTGAACGCGATGAAACAGGGGGCGTTCGATTTCATTACCAAACCGTTCGACCCGGACGAGCTCCTTCAAACCGTTAGAAAGGCGCTATGCGAATCCGGAGGAAACAGGGAACTGCTGTCGCCTTTCTATGATGAAACCAAGAGTTTTGCTCCCGAAATCATCGGGCAGACGCCGGCCATTTTGCAGGTTCTACGCTCCGTAGAAAAAGTGGCCCCGACGGACTCAAGCGTTCTCATCACGGGCGAAACAGGTGTGGGCAAGGAATTGGTCGCCCGTGCCGTCCATCTGGCAAGCCCCAGGCGCACGCAGCCGTTCATCAAAGTCAACTGCGCCGCTATTCCGGATGCTCTCCTGGAAAGCGATCTCTTCGGCCATGAGAAAGGCGCCTTTACGGGCGCGGTGACTGCAAAACCGGGCCGCTTTGAGCTGGCAAACGGCGGGACCATATTTCTGGACGAAATTGGCGAACTGCCGCCAGGCCTGCAGGCAAAGCTTCTGTTTTTTCTCCAGGACAAAATGTTCGAGCGCGTCGGAGGCGTTAAAACCATTCGCGTCGACACGCGGATTGTATCGGCTACCAACAAGGATCTTGAGTCCGCCTGCCGAAACGGTTCATTCCGCCCCGATCTCTTCTTCCGATTGAATGTCGTGCCGCTTCGTATCCCGCCGTTACGTGAGAGGAGGGAAGACATCGTTCCATTGGCGGAGTATTTCATTCGTCGTCTGGAAGCAAAATACAGGCGGAAAACCCACGCGCCTGCGACGATGTGGAGCACGTTTGTTGCCTACGACTGGCCCGGAAATATCCGCGAGCTTGAAAACGTTGTCGAACGGCTGTTCGTGCTGTCCGAAGGAACAACGCTCGATTCCAGTCTTTTGCCGCTGGAAATGAGATCCGGAATCGCCCCCGCTAATGGATCCGGCTACAAATCCCGAACCGGAGCGGTGATCCGCGCAACGGAGAAACAGATGATTCTGGACGCGCTGAGCGCTACCGGTCAAAACCGCACAAAAGCGGCGGAACGGCTGGGAATAAGCCGCCGCACCCTTCAGAACAAGATAAAAGAATTTGGCATTTAGTCCCGTGTGTGCAGGTCCTTTCCCACCCCGAACTGCAATTGCGCATCTCTCTGCACACCAGGTTGAATCCCCGAATCGCATAAACCCTTTTATCTCAGCAAAGTAGTCCATCGGTGGCGTCGCGGGGATTTTGGCACGCGGCGTGTATCCGCAGGTACTGTTTCGTTGATAAGAACAAAACCCGTTGTCATTGAGAGGAGGATTCGCCGTGAAAATACAGATCGTGATTTTGTGCTTTTGCATGATGTGCATGCCGATACCTGAAGCAAAATCCCAGGATGACTGCAGGTATTTCGATGGAACCGTGAAAGTGATGTCTCGCAACATGTATCCCGGAGCGGACCTCGGCCTCATTGCCGGGGCCGATGCGGACCATCTCCAGGACGCCGTTCAGGCCACTATGGAAAGCGTTATTCAAAGCCGGATTCCGCGACGCGCCAAGCAAATTGCCGCCGAAATCGGCAAAAACAAACCGGACCTTGTCGCGCTTCAGGAAGCAACAAGATGGAAATTCAAATATCGAAGCAAGATGATGGTGCTCGACCAGCTGGATTTGCTCATGGAAGCGCTTCAGAGGGCAGGCGAGCACTACAAGGTAGCCGTGGTACAGAACCTGACGGACATCCGGATCCCGGATCTTATCTCCTATTCCGATCACGATATAATTCTCGTACGCGTTAACCCGCAACTTAAAATCCTGGGGACTGAAACCCGCGTCTATGACGCGCTGATGAGTTTCCCGGCCATGGGAGGCGAAATTGAGGTCCTGCGAGGGTGGGCTTCCGCCGAGGTCAAAAAGAACGGCTGCCGGTTTAAATTCGTAAATACGCATCTCGAGGCCCCGTTGGAGGGCGTCCATGAAACGCAGGATTTACAGTTGGCCCAGGCCGCACAGCTGGTCGATGATCTCTATTCGACCCGCCTTCCGGTCATCGTGGCCGGCGATTTTAATTCTGATGCCGAACCCACCCAGGGGTACCCGCCAGACGAAACAGGCAGTTACGATCTAGTCCTGAATTCGGGCTACGCCGGCGCCTGGCGCGGCGTGCACGCAAATGATCCGGTGTACGACTTTGGGTATACGTGGCCTCTATTTTGGGAAGATTCCGGCGAAGTCTCCGATCCCATTGAACGGATAGACCTGGTCTTCCTTCGTGGATTCGAGGCTGTTTCGATGATCCGCACCGGCACAAGTCCCACGCACGGCCTGTATGCGTCGGACCATGCCGGGATAGTGACGACCCTTCGATGCATTAACTGATTTTGGCAATGACAAAACTGTGAGGAGGAATCCCATGAAAAAGATGTCTGCAATATTGCTGGTTGCGGCTTTGTTGCTGCCAACTGCGGCAGTCGCCCGGGATGCCGAGAACAACTGGGGAGCCCTGCAGTCAATCCCATCCGGGCAGCTTTTGACGGTAAAAACCTTTTCGGGAAAAAGCCTGAAGGGTCTATTTCAGCAAGCGACTGATTCTGCAATCAGGATCAACGCAGACGGGAAAGATATGGAAATTCCTTCTGCCGGGGTGTCCCGCGTTTATGTCCTTCGGGGGAAACCGGTCCTGAAAGCAACGCTTGTAGGGGCCGCTGTGGGAGGAGCTGCCGGCGCCGGATTGGGGGCCGCAGCAGGCGAAGATTCAGACAAAACCTGGTTTATGACCAGGGATGTTACTGCGGCCACGGGAGCCGGGATTGGGTTGGCGGCCGGAACCATTGTCGGATTGGTAATCGGCTCCTCAAGAAACAACAGAATATTGATCTACAAGGCCGCGCGTGCCCGCTAGTCCCTTGATGGTTTCCCGGCAGCGCCGCCCTATCAGGCATGCGCAGCAACGGAATGATGCGTGAAACCCATCGGCCCCGGCGCCGGATGGACGTGCCTCACACTGAAACGGCAGCCGATGGGCCCTATCCATCGCGTTCCGCCCGACATCGGGCTGCCGTGACGAAGCGGCAATCCTGAAGGCAACCAAGGAAGGAAAGATGTCCAGGGCGATCGATGCGATTGGAGATGCCGTGGGATACAGGCAGCACGATTCCCGCCGCGGGAAACAAGCCTGTTATCTATGCCCTTAGTGCATGGCAAGTCGGCATCGCTGTGCAACCAATGCCGCAAACTCCAGGAACCCAAAGGATGGACTCCGCCTGCGCCCAATGGCGTTGCCGCCGGTATCGAGCAAGCCTCTTTATAGCGGACAAGCTCCTATTTCAATGGGGAAGCCTCTGCGCCGATAATGCCCAAATGGCAATACCGGACGTTCCTTTATGCCTTACCGGCTGGATCCTGCAGGATCCGCTCATTGCTTTGAGCTTTTATTTCGATCCGGGAAGCTCAATCTTTGCCGAAACCGGCACGCTCATCCAGCGGCTCGAACCGAGCCACGAAAAGGCCGCTCACCCTCAATGACCACCCGTGACGACGACCAGGAATCGGTTCGGGCCGGCGGCCACAGGCATGCCGTTTTTCGCATTATCCGGATCTTCCATAAGAGATCGGATGAATTCGCTGGGCGGCGCGGGATCCCCAAACTCATTCGTCAGGATCAATTTTTGGAATCGGTCCATCGGGATGCGGGCCGACTGCCAAAGCTCCGCGGCAAGATCGGCTTTTGTTTTGCTCCCCATCAAGCCATCGATCACGAGTTGCATCTCCGTTATTGCGAGCACGCCGGCATATTGATCGTTCCAGATCCTCTGATCTCTGGGCCAAATATCCTTGTGCGGGCCGATACAGGACGCGAGGTTGGCAATGGTTCCCGCCACGCTCATATCCATTTCATCGATGCCAAGCACCGTTACCAGATTTGTGCCCGCGGGATAGCCCAGTTGAGCGCTCACCGGCTCCCATCCCTTGCCCAACGACTCGATGTCTTCCGCTTCGGCGATAACAATGCCGGCATAGGCGGCCGGATTGCCGGCGAGGTTTGACGGCTTTATGCCGCGGCCGTTACCGGGGATATCAGCCAGGGCAAGGTTGATTGCCCGCCCGATGGCGGCGTTGGCATGATACTTGGGATTCGGACCAAACGCGTTTGCGGAAGAGTTGATCCCTATTTCCTTCGCATAGGGGCCGTTGACGATCACCAGTGGAACCGGCGCTCGCATGACAGGGAAATAGGCATCCCATCGGACGGATGTGACGGCTTTCAAAGCGGCAATGATCACCGGCATGTATTCCGGCTTGGCGCCCGCCATAGCTGCGACAACGGCTACCTTTTCAACGGTAAAATCGGCATGGGGAGGGCCCCACGTTCCTATTATGGTTGTCGCCGATAGCGGGGTGCCCTCCAGCAATGCGTTTACACGGCTGCGCGTGGGCGGCACCAGCGGCAATCCATCGCCCCAGCCCATTTTCAGGAACGAGCTGTTGAACCGATCCTGAGCTTCCTGGTATGTGGCAGCAGAGTAGGAAAATTCGCTTTCTTGAGGAACCCATCTGTCCCCTTCCAGCTTCATGTACTCCGGTTTCCATGTCGTCAGCCCTTTCACCACAAAATTGAAAGCCTCAGGCGCAAGAGCTTTGATGCCTTCCGAGGTAAACGTATCGTATTCTTCAAAATTCATTGCCGGATAATCTACATATCCTTTGGATAGGATGGTTCCCATAAACCGTTTCTCGTGACGTTCGTTATACAGAGTCACGGTGGGAATGCCTTTTTCCTCGAGAGCGATTGCGATGGAACCCATCGCGCCGACGCATCCTCATCAGCCGCCGAACGCTGCGACAACCGCATCCGGTTTTGCTTTTAGGATTGCAGCGACCACATCGTTTTCAGGCGCGAATTTCATTGGCAGGGCCATATAGGGCACGATGTGAATGCCGGAGATTTTTTCCTTGAGCATTTTCTCCAGCAGATCATAGAGCTCCGCGCCTTTGCCCGCATACACCTGACCGGGGGTAGCAGACAGCCACAACGCGATCTTTTTGCCTTTTAGCGTTTCCAGGCGGGGAGCCAGTTCCCGGCTCTTTTTGACAGGGCCTTGAGGGTTGAGCACCGTCAAAGCAACCGATGATTCAACGGCCGGACCCTTTTTGTCCTGGAAAGCGTCATTCGCCGTACCGGCGGACAACATCAAAGGTATGGCCATCAAAACTGCAACGATTCCCGGCACAATCCTTTTCATTTTGTCTCCTTTGTAAAACGATCTCGATTTCGCCTTGAGGACGCCCGCATGCTCGCGAAGGAGTTCTTACTTTTTTAGAGCTAAGGGCCCGCGCAAAAATAAATTCACATTTTGGCGCGAGCGCCGGGCGGGCAGATGCAAGGCGCCGCGACGCAGGCAATGTGGTTCATTGTCGAGGAGCGGCAACGCGGCAGATGCCCGCCCGCCGCCGCGCCCCGGAGGGCGGCCGAATTAATATATGCAATATATTATACCGTATTAACATGATATTATTGGCCCATATGTCGGCCGCAAAATGTGAAGTTATTTTTGCGCGGGCCCTAAGCCTAACGCCCTGAACTAGGGCGTCGCGGACTTTCAAACTCAGCCTTCAGCGGCTTTCATGCTTTTTGCCGTAAACAGAATACCCAGGATCAGCACCACTGCCGAAAAGATGACGAATATGTGCCAGAAACGAACCAGAACCAGCGCCGCTGCGGCTCCGCCCAGAGCCGTTATGATTGGCATTCATCAGGGACAAAAAGCGGCCAACACCGCCAGGAATGTGCCGGCCAGTCCTACCCCGCTTTCTTTCCCCGAGCCTCTTAAACCCATCGTCTGGATGGCATGGACGAACAGGCTCACCGAAATCATCACCAGGAACGCCAGGCCAATCCCCGCCAGCACATCGCCGGCCGTAGTGTTGAATACCAACCGGCCGAATAAGACATGGACACGGCCGCCTTTCCCGCCAAGGATCAGGAATACGGCTATATAGAAAACACCCGCAAGGATCCCGATCCAGAAAGCACTCCGCTTCTTCAACGCGATCCCTATCGTGGACAGGATTACATGGCGATCCCGGATGATATGCCATTTCCAGACCGCAAGGCTGACAACAAGGACAGCAGACAATACGAAAGCTGCATCCGTCGCAAGTTTCATCATGGGATTTGCCCAACCATCCTTTCCGCCGGCTCAATGCCTTTTCAGTCCTGAACCAGGACTATTCCGGGCCGTCTCAGGTTCAGAAGACGTGCCGGAAAACGATGCCATCCCTGCCAAGGTTAATGCCTGCGCCTATCAGTGTGTTGCGTATATCAATTGCCTTATTTTCATTTCTCATGTGGAAAAGCCGGCCGTCGGCGGCTTGGGCGCGAATGACGTTCGGCATCACATGCCACTCAATCTGCCGGATTTCGCCATTCTTCGCCATTGCCATAATCTCATCGAGCGTAGCTTCTCGCCCCCAATGGATAGTACCGGAGCCCTGATTCCTTGGCGTTTCGACCATTAAAGGATCGGGAGACGGACTTTTTGTCGGTTTGAGCTCGCTGAATCCAGACTCAACCCGTCGGGCAGGCAATGGCGCCGATTGCGGCTCATTTGCCTCCTGGATTTGCCCGGGAAGCGCTTTGGCTTTTTCGGCTTCAGGACCACCGGCCGGATGAGTTCCACAGGCCGCGGCCACCAATAAGATCAGCGACGCAAATGCAAAAGTCGACCCTAACGATTCGCTCAATGCCACAGGAGCCCCAATTATGGGAACAACAATTTCATTGTTTCCGTCAGTTTTGCCCTTAGCTGCTCATCCTCGAAAAGACGGCGTTGGTCTGCCCAGCCGTCGCGGAGCTGGTGCATAAATTCTTCCGGCTGCGGGGGCAGATCTCTCCATTGTGCCCCCGGTGGATAAAATAAATATATGTCCCAGGCTACTCTATCGTCATGTCCCAGGCTCTTCGCAAAGGCGCGGCCGGCCAGCTGCCGCGGATCATAAAATTGTTTTACTCTTTTATCCGCAAATTTTCCGGCCGCCGTTTGCGCAGCCTCGCAGGTATCGCCGCTCATCATGGAAATCCAAATCACCAAAAGGCCCAGATCCGCATGGGGAAAGCTTTTCAGGATTCCATTTTGCACCGCCCGGGCGCCCTGGCTGACTCACTTGGGTCAAGTAGGCGAAAGCAGCGTAACGAAGCGGTAAATATCGGAGTCCTGGTTGAATGCTTCAATCAGCGATAAAAGCGAATTATCCAGCCTGGCAAGCATCGGAAGCTTCTCCCAGTTCAGCTTTTTATAGAGCTATCCAGCGGCAAGAAGGACTTAAATTCCTTCCTTTTGCCGGTTCCGCAGCTCATAGCCCGGAGTATTGTCTCGGTTTGTGTCGTGCCGGCCAAAAGTATCATGATGTCAGGATCATACTTCATTTGAGCGAGAGGCGGCAAAGCAATATATTCTGCCGCTCGTCTCGCCATCCGGGGGATGTATTCATATCGTCTTCCAGCGGCGCGCTTATCACGGAAGACGCCTAATCCAGGCTAATGAGCCGCTATGATATTGCTCCGCAAGTTCCGTTTGTCCCAATACATACAATCCGGCTTCACAAGCATGATTTTTATACCAGAGATTCCATCTCGCAGAATGTGTCAAACGGCAGCATCTGAATATTGGCGGATGCCGATCTATGCGCCCTGCCGAAGGGCGGTATCCCGTATACATAATAATGATTCTCGAGAATCGATATCCAGCGGGCGGCGGTTTTAAAATCGACCTGAAGGTCTTCGCTTAAACTCTTGATGGACAAAACGCTTCCGACACGATCAGGCAGCATTTCCGCCAGCGGGCATATTTGTGCAGTTCGTCGAAAACGATCAGCCTTTCCGTCGAGGGCCAGGCGCGCTCCTTGATCTTCTTCCGATGAACATCGTCA
>CAZTHE010000149.1:0-9493 GCA_964613495.1 uncultured Acidobacteriota bacterium
CCGCACGACCCGGTTCTCGTCGCCCCAGAGATCCAGCATCCCCGTAAGCGAATCGAACACGTAGTTCGCGGACTGGCCGCCTCGCGTGCCGACCTCGATCAGGGCCTTCTCCAGCCGCGAAGGATCCGAAGGGTCGGCGATATGCACCGGGGCGTGCACGGCGTTGCGCGCCGGATCGTCGAAGAATTTGAGAAACATCTCGTCGGAATTCCCCTTCCCCGACGAGAAGCAGTCGATGAGCGAAAACCTTCCGGGAGACATCAACCGGGCGTACTTGGAGGCGATCGTCTGCGGCGAGCGGTTGAAGCTGACATACACGACGGGAATGCCGCCCTGTTCGCAGGAGCGGACGAAGCTGGAGATGAACTGGTCCCCGGCCACACCGGAATCGATCTGCCAGACGAGGTTGTCGCCCGCGATGACGCCGCCTATCGCCTTGTCGACTTCGGGAATCCCGGTGGTGGGCCTGTACGCGTCGGTCATGGTGTCATGTTAGGGCGGGATCGTATTTCCGTCAAGCAGGGGAGTGAGATGGGATCTCAGATTCCGGATTCCAGATTCCGGATTCCAGATCTCGGATCTCGGATGGCCGATCAGGGAGGCGGGATGCAGACACAAAAAGGCCGCGGAGCGTCGTTCGAAGACACGATCCGCGGCCAGAACTCAGATGCTATTTCTGCGCTACGAAGAACTCCGGGACGATAGCCATGTTGGGCTTCCAGTATTTCACCATTGCGGCCCACCTGGCGATAAAGGCCACGCCGCTTCCCTCCGCCGAATATTCGATGGAGTATTCCTTGGGAAGCGCGATGCCGTCCACCACGGAATAATTGGAAAACTTTTCCACCAGCGTATAGATGGAATCGGCCTGGCTCGTCTGAATCGTCGGAGTGTCCAGCAGTTCACCCGGGCGCCCCCCGCTGCCGCTTCGATCCGACGCCGATCCCGACGCCATCGACTTGACGCTCGGCAGCGCGGACGAGTCGTTTTTGATGCGCACCCTGTACTCGGTCCTGGCATGGAGGAAGGTCTCGGGATCGAAATACAGTTTGACCTTGAGCGAGCCGCCCAGGTTCTTCTGCGGACCGTACTCGAGGACATAGTAGTTGCGGCCATCCACCTTGTCCTGCGAACACTCGAGTTCCAGCTGCCTTTCCTGCACGTTTAAGAGAGGCCAGGCTACCGACATCGTGCCGCCCAGGAGCCCCTCCTTCATAAGGGCGTTGTACCGGAAAACAAAATCCGCTATCGGAGATCTCTGCCCGGGGCTGATGTGTCCGACGGAAGTCTCCTTCCCGTTGTAGGCGAAGTATTCGCCGGGATAGTTGATGTCGCCGAACTTGAGCTGCATTCCCAGGTTCCGCCCCTCGGAACCCAGCGCGAACTGCCCGTCGAGCAACTGGCCCGTTCCGCCCTGAATGAACTGAACGGCCGCGTCGCCGAAGACGCCGCGCGACTTTACCTTCGCGATGGCTTCGGGCTTTCCGATGGCCTTGAGGTGTCTTGCCACGAGTTCTGTGGCGGTAAGGTCCTTGTCCTGGCCATAGGACACATCGAAACCTGCGGCGCACAGGCCAAGGCAAAGCACTGCCGCAACCAGAAAACGAACCCTGTTCCCAATCATGAATTCCTCCTTCAGGCGCGCAAGCTAATCCATGAAAATAATTATAAGACAGCTCCCTTCGAGGGCAAGCGGAATCTGCCGTAAGACTAAGGTCTTAGTGACAATGCCTTTCGCGGCTCGATGCTCAGACCGCTGTTATCGATGTGGCGGCGAGGCTTCGGATCCGGCAGGCAGGCAATTTTCGCCGCAACGCCTGAGGGTGAGGACGCGGGCATGCGGAAAGACAGGACCTGTCGGTGCGCGCATAAAAAAACTCCCCAGCCCCGGAGGCTGGGGAGTTTTCGTACATCCTGTAAGCAGCTTCGCTCCAGTTTTCCGGGGCCGGCGGTAGCCCGCCGGACCCGGATGGCCGGATTAGAAGTCGAAACGGAGCTTCCCCTGGAACGTGCGGGCGCCCACCTTGGTTTCGAGGCGGCCCGGATCATTGACCGAGGAAAGGTTCATGATGGTGAAGTTGCCCGAAAAATCGCCGATCGCCGCCGTGCGGCTTCCGGACGAGGTGAATACGCCGGAGGACGGGAACGGATGGTTGAACACGTTGGTAGCGTCGATTCTCAGCTGGAAGCTCTTTCCTTCCGAGATCCGGATCGCCTTGGTCAACGCCATATCCGTGTTCCACGTCATCGGGGTGGTGAACTGGCCCGAAGCGAAATTGCCCCGGGTGCCCGGCATCGGGTTCTGGAACAAAGCCTTGCCCCACCAATCGCCGGCGTCATCGACCGCCTGATCGGCATCGCGGCCGCCGTTGCTGTCATAGAGAAAAGCTCCGGGCGTTCCCGCGTCCACTAATTCGTTTACCGCATAGAGACCGCAGAAGCCCTGGAATGAGGATGGGAGCATGTAGCACTGCGGGTCTTTCCCCATTTTATACTCGTAGTTGAAGTAGTTCCCGTAGCGGTCGCTGGGATTCCACACGACGTGTCCCGACTTGGTGTCGAACGGCTCGGATCCGACGTAATCAGGACGACCGCCCGACGAAGAGATGCCGGGGGTGACGCTGATGTTTGCCGGACGGCCCGACTGCATCGTGTGGATCCAGCTCAACTGCCATCCGCCGATGATTCTTCCCAGCACGCTGGGATTCACGTCGGAGAACAGCTGCCGGTTGGGCCCGAACGGCAGGTCATACGTCCCGTAAGAAGTGAACGCATGCGACCGATGGGTCTGGAGCAGCCCGTATTGGTCAACCCTGTCTCTCGGGTCGACAAACCCGAGGGAGCCCAGGTTGCGGCTCCAGGTATAGGTACCCGACAGGCTGAGGCCGTGCGTCGGACGCAGCGTTACCTGCGCCTGCATCGAGTGGTAGTTTGCATGGTTCATGTTCATATTCATCGTCACCGATGAATACTGCGGGCTCGTGAAGATCCAGTTTTCCGGGAACCCGTTGTACCGCAGCAACGTACCTGCGTTGTAGACATTGTCCTGGAAATCAAATTGCCCAGTGAGATGTGAGTTAAACTCCGGAAGGATGTTTTTCCGGCCCAGACTCGAAGCGACGGAGTTGTAGTTGCCATTGGCCAGATCGTTCCAGATCCACGGATACCTGCCGAAGTCCACGTCCAGGGCTCTCAGCATGGCGGCACCCGTAACGACGTTAGTGGGAGCATACCACGGAGCAGAACCCACCGGACCAGAGTATGGACTGATGCTGGTGTTGTACAACATCGCATTCAGCTTTTCCATCTGGTTCATGGTTTCGCCGGGACGAATGTAAGTGCAGTACGAATTGTCGTTGTAGCCTTCGTACCGGGCGCAATCCAGCATCTCCTTCAGCCCGTTGGTCATGTAGTTGGGTGTGTTCAGGTTGATGGAGCTGACTGTTTTGCGGCTCAGAGTGCCGACATACTTCACGTCCACCGTGAGACTGGAGCCGATGTTGCGCGTCAGCGACAGCGTCAGGTTGTGAACGTACGGCGTAGCCAGGTTCGGGTCATACAGGATCATCCCCTGCTGCCCCTGGCCGAGCGGAAACTCCGCATTGTCCTCCAACCGCGTCGTCTCCGGGGTTTTCATATATTCCGGCAACGGAACCGGAATCAGGCTGGGAATACTGGCGATGTTCATGTATCTGTCATCGCCTTCCGTCCTGGCCGCCCCCCTGTCGGTGTAGTCTCTCACCGTACCGGGGCCGTTGTAAACATTGGCTCTTCCGAGAGTCAGGAAGTTGACCTGGTAGCCGCCCCGGAGAGTGGTCCTGCCCTTCCCGAACCACGGGAGCTGATAGGCAAACCCGACGGCGGGACCGAAGTTGTTCCAGTCGTCGTCGTAGACCTGCTGACCGGGATTTCTGGAGTCAGGCCCGATGAAGGCGTTCTGGGAGGGATCGCCGTTGTAGCTCCCGGTGTAGGGTTCGCCCGGCGTGGGATTGAATTCCCAGGTGTCCGTCCAGAAATCCTGCCAACCCTCGCCCGTAACCGAGAAGGCGTTATACGCGCCGCCCAGGATTCCCGGCGTCATGCCGTTTTTGAGGTACGGCACGCCGTACCATTCGTAGCGCATGCCCAGGTTCAGGGTCAGGTTGTCGGTGACCTTCCAGTCGTCCTTGAAGAACAGGTTGAACTGGTTCTGCCGGAAGTCGGTGACCTGCATATCATCGCCTTCTTCAACCTTGTTGTATTCCAACTGGTCGGCCTTGTTGATGAAATACCATTGGCCGACACTGGCGATCGAACCGGCATGGATATTCATCAGGTTGTAAAGGTTGTTGATGTGGCCGCTGCCGGTACCCGTCATGCCCGGCAATGTATAGTTGTATTGGGTCGTATAGTCCGGCAGCGTTTCCTGCGAGAATATCCCCCGGTTGCCATAATTTTGAGATGAGCCGCCTCTGACGTACGGGAAGGACATGTTGGAGTCGCCGAAACTGATCGACCCGTTCTGTTCCTGCCAGGACTGGGTTCTCTGGATCTCGCCGCCGAACTTCAGGGAGTGCCGGCCCTTCGTCCAGGTGATCGTGTCCGCGATGATCATGCGCGGGTCGTGGCCGCCCCAGTAGGTGCCGAAGTTGCCCCGGCCGCTGCCGTACATGTTGCTCCCGCCGTAGATCTGGTAGGTGGTGCCGAGACCCATGATGATCGGGACCTCGGTATTGAAACCGGGGATCTGGCTAGGATCGTAGATGTCCGTATAGATCTGCCGCAGTTTGGTGATCCCGTCGTTCACGTCGTTGTACAGCGGGGATTTCACCAGGGATTCCGTCCGGGAATACCCCCAGCGGAATTCGTTGAGCAGCGTCGGCCTCAGAGTCGAAGTGAGGCTGACGTTGTAGTTTCTGGGATCGCGGGTGATGACTCCGCCGTAGCTGTTCGTCGGCCACATCGGCTGGGCGTCTTCGCCGTTGTTGGTTTCCCAGCTGTAGCCGCCGCTGAGACGGTGGCTGGCGTTGAAGTTGTGGTCGATCCTGAAGCTGAGCTGCTTCCGGTTCGGCCCTTCACCCAGGCCGTATACGTTGTCGATGCCCTTGTTCGACCGGGTCCATCTCAATCCGGCCGTGTTCAGGCCGTCGCCGACGTCCCAGTTGTTCGGAGTCTGAGGCGTGTAGCTCAGGAACCGTCTCACCGTCGAAACCGTCTGACCGTCCAACTGAGTAGCGGCCGTCGTGGGATCGGGGATACGGAGCGAGTCGTACGTGTTGCCCGTCGATCCGTAATCCACCCAGCTATTGTCGGCCAGGCCGTTGAACGCGTCCACCGTGACGTTTTCGCAATCGTCGCCGAGTTCGCTGACGGGTCTCAGAAGGGGGCCGAAGACGCTAGCGGCCTGCAGCGTGGAGGGCTCTCCCGGAAGGATGGAACCATCCGCCGGCATATAGCTGGGAACGGTAACGACAGTTCCGCTCGGATAGACCGGCGTCCCGCCCGACTTTATGCTTTCGAATCTATCATACAGTTGCGGGCGGCCCTGGCTGTCCACAACGTTCAGGGTTACAGGGGCGTTGCGGGCCGAGCCCGTCGTAGCGCTGCCCTGGTAGTTGGCGCTCCCGAAGCCGTAGAACCAACGGAAGATGCCCTTCTGGGCGCACTTGGTCAGAATCTGCGGGTTGATGTCGTGTTCGCGGATTCTCACGATCTGATGGTCCCAGGACACGAAGAAGAACGTCTTGTTCTTGATGATCGGGCCGCCGAGGCTCAGCGTGTACTGCTGCTGGTTGCGCCAGTTGGTTTTCGTGTTTGCTACGTTCTGATACCAGTGGTTGGCATCCAACGCGGTGTTCTGGATATTCCAAACGGCGCTTCCGTGGAAGTCGTTGGCGCCGGAGCGGGTGATGACCTGGACCTGTCCGCTGCCGCGTCCCATTTCGGCGTCCACCGGCGCGATGACCAGCTTGAATTCGCCGATGAGTTCGGGGTTGAGGTACACGGGCGAAGACAGCCCCGTGCCCCAGCGCACGTCATTCACCGTGACGCCGTCGCGCTGCAGGTTGACGTTGGCCGCGCTGATGCCGGCAAACGTGGTCAGGTCGGCGCCGAACGTCGGGCTGTCCGTCATGTTCACGCCGCCCATCACCTTGATGAGGTCCAGCACGTTGCTGTTGACGAGAGGAAGTTCCGTCAGTTTCTCTTCCGGAAGAATGACGCCGACCGAGGAGCTCTGTTCCAGAAGGAGGTTTTCCGCCTGGGTGCTGACCTCGATCACCTCTGTCACTTGAGAGATTTTCATGACGAAGTTGACCCTGACCTGGGCCGCAGCCGTGAGGCTCACGTCTGTCTTCGTCTGCGGCTGGAACCCGGTCATTTCAGCGCTGACCTTATACATCCCGCCCGGGAGTCCGGGCACGTTGTAGATCCCAGCGCTGTTCGTCAGGATTTTCTGCGACACACCGGTCGCATTGTTCGTTACTGTGACGCTCGCGCCCGGCAGCACGCCACCGGATTCATCGGCAACCAAACCGGTGATGGTGGCGTTCGATTGGCTGAATGCCTGTGCTGAAAAAACGAGCAGCATCAGCACAACCATTCCGAGCAGTTGTTTTTTCACTGTCATACTTTCTCCTTTGATAGAGTAGGAAGTCGAAGTCTCCCTTTCCCGTTCGCCAGGTAAACGGTATCTCTGAATGCCAACCAATCTGCGGGATAAAACAACTTCAAAAGAGTCGCGCCAATCCGCTTCCGCCTTTCGCTCTTGCCGAAAAAGGATCTGAGCCGCTACCTCTCCCCCAATTGCCGTTAATCGCAGATATGAGCAAAGAAGCCATATTTCCAGCTGTTCACGGAAATCCCCTTTTTGGCTTACTTGGCTGGGCCTACTATGACCCGAAAGGACATTGACAAGCAAGGTTTTTTTCTTCGCATATTACCTATTTACTTTGCATATATGGCGCATTATGGCCCGTTTTTGGTGAATCCGTCACAAAGCGCAACCGCAAAATTTTTGGCCGCGAGATTACGCGCTTATCCGTCCCAACCGGCCCGGTCTCACCTGGAGGCTGCCGCACTCTCCGCTGATGGGCGTCCGTGGAGATAATCGTGGACACCCACCCCTTCTCCCCGGCGCTTTGCCGTCCGTCATCCGTGGACACCCACTCTTTTCCCGCCGGCGCTCCGCACTTCCGAAATCCCTGACCCGAAAGCCGGCCCGGCCGCCGGTTGCACCGGGCATTTCCCGATTGCGGGGAATTGGGGGTTGCCTGCCGTCCCATTTGGTATTACAGTGACGCGGTTTTGTTCGTTTGAACGGAGGCCCCGAAGGGCCCCTGGTTTTGCAGGATGTCAAGGAGAGAAGCCTGTGATGAAAAAGTTTTGGTCTGTCGTAGTGTTGCTGGCCCTGTTCGGCTCGTTCGGAATATCCCAGGAAGCCGCCCAAACCGCCCAGGATCCCGGGCAGAGCGCCGCAACCATGAAGGAATTCACCCGGTACGCAAAAATGGACGGGTTGGTACTCAATATCGTGCTCTTGAATAACAAAACCGTGGACCTGCTGTTCTCGGGAGAGAGCAAGTACGCCATGCGCGCCAAGGCCAACATGGCGACGGTCTTTTACGTTCAGGGAATCTCGGAAAAGGACACGACCCTGGACCTGAAGTTCGACGTGGAGCAGGGGGGGAAGACCTTCCCGGGCCAGGCCGTCAACCTGAAGAACCTCCAGGCCGGCAAGCTGGCAAAAGGGACCCGGGTCGCCGGGTTGATTCAGTTGAGCGAGAAGATCGACATCGCGCAGCCCTTCAAGGTCAAGGGCGCCCAAAACGCGGCTGCCGAATTCGAATTGACGCCCGCCGCATTAAAGCTTCTGGAAAACTGATCCGCACCGCAATAACCGTCCACCAGACAGCATTGGAAATTCCCGTTCCCCGGCGGCAAAGCGCGCCGCCGGGGAGCCTTGCGCGAACGGTCATTTATTCCGGAATGCGGACCAGCCAGTAGTTCTTCCTGCCGCGGCGCACCACGACGAACCGGCCGTCGATCGCGTCGGCCAGCGTCGCCCTGGAGGCGGTATCGGGAACCCGGCGGTTGTTCAGGTAAATGCCCCCGGATTCGATCGCGCGGCGGGCCTCGCCTTTGGAGGCGGCCACGCCGCATTCGAGCAGCAGGTCCGCCACCGGCAGCCCTTCCCCCTGCAGCTTCTCCCTCGCGACCTCGCCCGAAGGCACGTCGGCGAAGATGTCGGCGACCTCGGCCGCGCTCAGGCCCGAAATTTCCCCTCCGAACAGGACCTGGGTCGCCTGTTCCGCCCGCTCGAGGGCCGTCGCGTCGTGGACCATGCGGGTCATCTCCCGGGCCAGCCTCCGCTGCGCCTCCCGCTGCTCGGGCCGTTCGGCGACGCAGCCGGCCAGCTCGCCGATATCCGGCTCATTCAGCCAGGTGAAAAACTTCAGGTAGTTGACGACGTCGCGGTCATCCGTGTTGAGCCAGAACTGGTAGAACCGGTATGGGGACGTCCGCTCGGCCGCCAGCCATACGGACCCCGACTCGGTCTTGCCGAACTTCGTGCCGTCGGCCTTCGTGATGAGCGGGTAGACGAGGGCGCCGGCCGATTTGCCCCGCACGCGCCGGATCAGCTCGACGCCGGCCGTGATGTTGCCCCACTGGTCGCTCCCCCCGGTCTGCAGCGTGCAACGGAAATGGTCGTGCAGGTGGAGGAAGTCATACGACTGCAGCAGCATGTAGCTGAATTCGGTGAAGGAGATCCCGTCCTCCCGGTCGAGGCGCATCTTGACCGAATCCTTGCCGATCATGTAGTTCACGGTGAAGTGCTTGCCGATGTCGCGCAGAAAATCCACCAGGTTCAGCGACAGCAGCCAGTCGGCGTTGTTCACCAGCAGCGCCGTGTTCGTTTTCGTTTCGAAATCCAGGAAGTGGGCAAGCTGCAGCTTGACCGTCGCGATGTTGGCCTCGATGGCCTCGCGCGACAGCAGTTGGCGCTCCGTCGTCTTGCCGCTGGGATCGCCGATCATGCTCGTGCCGCCTCCTGCGACGGCGATGGGGATGTGCCCGAACCGCTGCAGGCGGGCCAGCGCCATGAGCGGAACCATGTGCCCGACGTGCAGGCTGTCGGCCGTGGCATCGAAACCGTTATAGACCGCGACCGGCCCGGCCGCCAGCATCTCCGGCACGCTTTCCGTATTGCCGTAAACCAGTCCCCGCCATTTCAGTTCGTCGTACGCACTCTGTCCCATCGGTCGTTCCTCACCCCCCGTTATCGCGACACTATATAGGATTCCAGTCGCGGCGGAAAGTATACAACAGTCGGCAGTCGGCAGTCGGCAGTCGGCAGTTTTTGGTTGATGGTTGATAGTTAGGGAGTGGGGAGTAAGCAGTTGGTAGTCGATAGTTGGCAGTCGATAGTTGGGAATTGGCTGTTCCAGGTTGAAAAAATGGCGGTTTTGTGATTCGTCACACTGCCGACTGCCGACTGCCGACTGCCGACTGCCGA
>CAZTHE010000150.1:0-6308 GCA_964613495.1 uncultured Acidobacteriota bacterium
TCCCCGCCTTCGGGGCTCCGCCGCCCGGCATCCCCGCCTTCGGGGCTCCACCGCCGGGCATCCCTGCCTTCGGGGCTCCCATTCCTCCCGCACCGAAAAGACCGCTGTTCATGACCAGGAGCGTCTTCACGCGAGGATCCGGAGCCACTTCCAGCGCCTGCAATCCTCCGCAACTCATACCGGCCACGGCGAACTTCGACGGATCCAGTTTCCCGCTATATTTACTGCCGGGGCGGTTGTTTTCCGCCGTTGCCCAGTCGATGGCTTCAATCATCTGGGCGGATTTCGTGCCGCCGCCGCCGCCCATGCCACGCTGTCCGGCATTGGATTCCGCGACATACGGGCCGAGGGCCAGAACCAGGAACCCCTGGGATGCCACTTCCGCAAGGAAATTGGCGTGCATTCGAGACGAACTGGAACACCCTCCATTGCCCCAGGCGATGACCGGCAAAAGATTGGATTTGCCGAAGGGGCTCAAGTCCTTGGGGCGATAAATTGTATGATTCGGCAAACCGGGATCCCCTTCCACGATCGCCTCCGCGTAAGGCCCCGTACCGACCGACATCGCCTGCTGGGCAGGCGGTCCCGGCTGGGCAATCGCAGCCGTTACGATTAAACTCATTGCACCTATCAATACGCAAATCCATCGAAGCATATTCTTCCTCCTGTTTTACACGTTTGTATAATTCAAACCCAATATTGCGCTGACCTCAACCAGGAATCGCCGAACGGCTCCCAATGCGGATATGCATCGATTCGATGCAGGTTTTGAATATTTATAAAAAGGCAGGTGAGTCCAGGAATCGGGAGGACAGGCCGCCTTATCGATTTCAGGCTCTCTCTCTTTGCAGTTTTTGGCAATACATAAAAAATCCGCCTACGGCTATTGGCAGCTACGGCGCATATTTTTACAGTCCGTCAGTTGCCGAAAGCGAATATCCCCAATACTTCGGTGCGAACATTTGCCAGCGCAATAGGATAGCCTGCGATGCGCTCCAGTTCGGAAGCATGACAATTTCAGGGAACGGTTTTCAACGCCGTCAATATTCCCCGAAACTGTAAAAAATAGAACGCTGCAGCTTTCTGGGTGTTTGCGCATTTCCGGTGCCTACTGTAGTAGATTTCCCTCCGTGAATTCAAGCGAGTTAATAGGGTGCGCGACGCCAAAGTTGTTGTGCCGCCGCACAATGTTCCCGATTTTGCTCAAATTGGCCGCTGCGACGCCGTGTGCGCAGGTTAAGGATCGCCCGAGCGCCTAATGGCTAGGGCTCATTGGCTGCCGTTTCCGTGCGAGGCCCGTCCGTCCGGCGTCGGGGCCGCCTGGTTTCACGCATCATCCCGCTGCTGACAATCTGTAATCCTCGGTGCTTGGGAACTCCTTACAGGCGGATTTTACGGCGGAATCCAGGCGCGGGAAACGGATTTTGGACAGGCCTTCGCCTTATTGCAACGGGTTTTTGTGCAACCCTTATGGTATCTGCCAGTGGAATGGTGGAATGCTTGGACACTCACAGTTTTGCAGAGTTGCGGAAACTCTGGGCGACAATGCGCATTCCGATTTGCAATATCTCCAATGTCGAAAAAGACCAAGACTATTTTCATCCAAATTGCCATTTTCAGCATTTGCTGAAAATTCGGGTTCTTGTGAAAATTGGAGGAGAGACCACCATTTGAGCTAAATAATGCTGGCCTATAACTCATAATACAGCTATAATGTGAGTTATAGAAGAGGTTTCTATAACTCATGCTATGGACCTGCTACATCCATCCGGCTGAGGGTGTGAGGTCAATTATGGGATCCGTGGAATCTCTTCCAAGTCTGCATAAGACAATCCCATATTTGGCCATTACGGTACGCACTCCGAAATAGCCTTGACTATTCCGGAGTGCAGGGTAGAATAGCCGCATGAAGCGATCTATAGAAAATTTCGTCCGGAAAGATCTTAAAAGAAAAATCGTCCTGCTGACCGGCCCTCGTCAGACTGGGAAAACTACTTTGGCGAAAATGATCGAGAAAAGCTTTGATTATTTCAACTACGATAACCCCGAGCACCGCCTGAGTCTGATGGAGAAGTCATGGGACCGAGCTAAGCCGCTGGTCATATTTGACGAACTCCATAAGATGAAGAACTGGAAATCGTGGCTGAAGGGCATAAACGATACCGAAACAATTCCACCGTCTCTCATCGTAACCGGAAGCGCCAAACTGGATGATTATAAAAAAGTGGGGGATTCCCTTGCCGGAAGATTTTTTGAATTCCGGCTTCATCCCCTTGATCTCAAGGAATTAAAAAGAGGGTTGGGACCTGATAAGCTTGAGGAAAAACTCGACAGACTTTTAACGCTCGGTGGATTTCCTGAACCCTACCTCGAGAATGACGAATCCTACTACAATCGCTGGAAAAGGAGTCATCTGGATATCATTCTGAAACAGGATTTGATCGATCTCGAAAATGTGCAGCAGATAATATCCATTGAAACCCTCATCCAGCTTTTAAAGAAACAAGTTGGGAGTCCAATATCCTATAGGTCTTTGGCGGAAGATCTTCAATGTTCGGACAAAACCATCAAGCGCTGGCTGACGATATTGGAGAGGCTCTATGTCGTTTTTAAGGTTCCCCCTTTTCATCGCAGCATCTCCAGATCCATTCTTAAAGCGCCCAAATATTATTTTTATGATACCGGCCAGGTTAACGATGAGCCGGGCATGCGACTTGAAAACCTTGTCGCCTGCGCATTGCTCAAGGAAATGCATTTCCGCGAAGATTGCCTGGGTGAGAAATGGAACCTGTATTTCCTCAAAAACAAGGATGGCAGGGAGATAGATTTCCTTCTTACAAATAACGAGAAGCCTGCGTTGATGCTTGAAGTGAAATGGGGCGATGCGGAGCGAAGCCCCAATTTTTCTTTCTTCGAGAAGTATCTTGCCGGAACGAAAAAAATCCAGATCGTGAAAGAGCTTAAGCGTGAAAAGACCTATCCGGATGACTTGGAAATCCGGATAGCTCATAACTGGCTGTCTGAGATGCGTCTTGAAGGTTAACAATGGTCAGCAACATTCTTCAGCTCCGGGCATTCAAACCAAAGGCCAAATCTGGGGGGGTTGATTTGCATTTCACCCAAATTGCAGGAAAACAGAAAGAAGGAGAAGTTCGCGAATCAAATGACAAGTCTTTTATTATCAAATATTTACTTAGATACTTGGCGGAGAGGGCGGGATTCGAACCCGCGGTAAGGTTACCCCTACACACGCTTTCCAAGCGTGCTCCTTCAACCACTCGGACACCTCTCCGCATTTGGAGCCTGCTGATTGTATGTCGCACGGGGCCGAACCGCAAGACCTTATAGAGTTCCCGGTTCAGAGTTCCCAGTTCCCGGTTGGGGCGCTGTTTCCCGCAGACTTCTTCCGGTCCCGTGACGATTTTGGGGAAGGGGAGCGGGCGGGCGCGCCGCGGCGCTTCACCTGGCGGTGAACGTTCTTCCCCAGCTTGAGATTCTTGAAACCGCCCCTGTGCGTCATATCCCTACGGAGCCTTGGGCGCCGGAGCCGCGGCCGGGTCCTTGGGCGCCGCCGGCCTCGGGCTGACGCGCTCCACCTTCACCCGCCGGATCAGCACCGGCGCCACCGGCTTTTCCTCCTCCGTCGGAGTCCTCGCGATCGCCTTGATCACCGAGAGCTCCTCGCACTGGCCGAAGATCGTGTGCTTGTCGTCCAGCTCCGGGAGGGCGACTTCCGTGATGAAAAACTGGCTTCCGTTCGTGTTCGGACCGCTGTTGGCCATCGCGAGGCGGCCGGGGATGCTGAAGCGCAGCGACGGGGAAAACTCGTCCTTGAACGGGAACCCGGCACCGCCCGGCTCCCCGTACCCCGTGCCCAGCGGGTCGCCGCCCTGGATCATGAACTTCGGGATGACCCGGTGGAACGTGAGGCCGTCGTAGAAGGGCTGCCCCGTCACCGTCTGTTTCGTCCGCGGGTCGACGTAGGACAGCTTGCCCGTCGCCAGCCCGACGATGGTCTTCACCGTGAGCGGCGCCTCCTTTTCGAACAGCCTGCAGTGGATGTCCCCCAGCGAGGTCTCAAACGTCATGTAAAGCCCAGGCGCCCGCGCCGGGGCGGCCGGAGTCTGCGCGGCCGCGGATGCGGCCATCATCAGGACAAAAACGGACAATATGGCTCGAACCATGGCTCCCCTTTTCTTTCCGGATAACTCACCGGCGGTTGCCGCTTCACTGCGCGCCCGGCACGTCCTCGGGACGGCGTCCGCGGACGCCTCCCGGGCATGCCCCGCCCCTATGCTACCTCCTAGGACGTTTCGTTTTCAAGCGGCCGCCGCGGCTCCCATGGTCTATAATGATCGCCTCTGAGCTTTCAGCGCTATGACCGACCGGCCCGGATCGACCAATTCGCCCAAACCGAACGGGGACAGGACCCGGCGCACCGTCCTTGCCGTCATCGTCTTCCTCGCCCTGGCGCTCGTGGCCACGCACACGTTTCTGCAGCGCACGTCGGTCGGCGGCAAGAACTTCGTCCGGATGACGTTCACCATCTACACCGCGACCGCCCTGGTCGTGCTGGCGCTGCTGATCCTGGCGACCATCCTGGGGCGCAACCTGATCAAGCTCTACTTCGAGAAGCGGCGCGGGCAGCTGGGCAGCGGTTTCAAGAGCAAGCTGGTGCGCACGTTCATCGTGCTCTCCCTCCTGCCCGCGCTGCTGCTCTTCATCCTTGCGTACAGCCTGATCAGCTCCTCGATCGAGAAGTGGTTCGGCGCCCCGCCCGCGCAGATGATGGAAAACAGCCGCCAGCTGGCCAACCAGTACTACGCCGACGCCGAGGAGCGGGCGAAATATTACGCCGCGAACATCGCCGACAGCCTCCATTCGGCCGGCGAGATGCAGCGCGGCGCAACCCCCGCGGCGGAGCAGAGGCTCGGGGAATACCGCCGCCAGTATTCCCTAGACAGCGTGCGCCTGTACGACACCCGCGGACGGCTGACGCTGCAGTCCGGGGCGCCCAAGGCTGCGAAGATGCACCAGATCCTGCTGAAAGACCTGATCGCGGACGGTCTCGGCGGAAAGCCGGGGTTCCGGGTCGAACGCATCGCCCCGAGCGACCCGCTCAACGAGATCAGCTGGGCGACGGCCCCGGTCCGCGACGCGGCCGGCGCCGTCATCGGGACGGTCCTGACGGAATCGGTCCACCCGCAGAGCGCCCGGTACCGGGCGGACTCCGTCCTGGAAGCCTACGAGAAGTACCAGCAGCTGCAGAGCGAAAAATCGGCCCTGCGGTTCAATACGCTGCTGATCCTCTTCCTCGCCACGCTCCTCATCCTCTTCGCCTTCTCCTGGTTCGGCATGTACCTGGCCAAGCGGATCACCACGCCGATCCAGGCGCTCGCGCAGGGCGCCGCCGAAATCGCCTCCGGCAACCTCGGGCACCGGGTGGAATGCCAGGCGTTCGACGAGCTGGAGGACCTGGTCGCCGCGTTCAACCGGATGACGCACGACCTGCAGGAAAACGAAAAGCGCATCGAGATGGCGCAGCAGCTGCTGCGCCAGACGAGCCTCGAACACGCCGACCGGCGGCGGTATATCGAGACGATCCTGCAGACCATCGCCACCGGCGTGGTCTCGCTGGACACCGGAGGCCGCGTCCGGACGATGAACCGGGCCGCGATCGACATGCTCCGGGCGGGCGAGTTTTCCGGGGACGCACCCCTCGCGGACGTCGTCCCCGCCCAGACGGCCGCTTCGCTGCAGGCCCTGCTCGAAAAATCCGCCGTGCTGGGAACCGTCGTGCGGAACATCGAACTCGAGTTCCCGGACAAGAACCTGCAGATCGCCGCCACGGTTACCCCGCTCCAGGACAACGCGCTCCGGCGGACGGGCTGGGTCGTCGTGCTCGACGACATGACGGAACTGCTCCGGATGGAAAAAATGTCGGCCTGGCAGGAAGTCGCGCGGCGCATGGCGCACGAAATCAAGAACCCGCTCACGCCCATCCGGCTTTCCGCGGAGCGCATCCTGAAACGCTACCGGCAGATCTCCCCCTCCCCGCAGGAGGAACTGGAAAGATTCGACGCGCTGCTCGCCGAGTGCGTCCGCGTGATCCTCCAGGAGGTGGATTCCCTCAAGAATCTCGTGGACGAATTCTCCCGGTTCGCGCGCCTCCCCGAAGTCCGGCCGGAGAAGGCAAGCGTGAACCTCATCCTGGAAAATACGCTGCACCTGTACGACGGGCGGATCCAGGACGTGGCCGTGCGCAAGGAACTGGACCCGGGCATCCCCGATCTCCTGCTCGATCCGGC
>CAZTHE010000150.1:6318-9381 GCA_964613495.1 uncultured Acidobacteriota bacterium
AAGCGCGTGTTCATCAACCTGCTGGACAACGCGCTGGAGGCGATGGCCCGGAATCCGGACGACAGGGTGCTGTGCCTGCGGACCGCACGCGACGAAGCCCGGCGGACCGTGCACGTCGAGATCGCCGACAACGGAAGGGGATTCCCGGAGGAGTACCGGAACAACCTGTTCCTCCCGTACTTCTCCACGCGCAGGGGCGGCACCGGGCTCGGGCTCGCGATCGTGCGCCAGATCGTCGCCGACCATTCCGGAAACGTGCGCGTCGAGCCCAATGTCCCCGCCGGCTCCCGAATCATCCTCGACCTTCCCTGCCCCGCGGCCTGATCCGCCCGGTGCGATGTGCGGCCGTTCCGGCGCCGATGGCGCAGTGTCGGGATAACCGGCGCCGCCAAAGGCGCGGCGCAACATAGCCCGGGGTGGAGGCCGCGCTAGCGGCCGGAACCCCGGGTTAGGTCTCATAAAAGACTCTAGTCCCGCAGGGACGACACAAAATGTACCGTCCCTGCAGGACTCGGCTCCTTTCCTGTCCCATACCCGGGGTTCCGTCGCCCGCTCCGCGGGCTCCGTCACCCCGGGCTATGTTGCCACGTGCCTTCGGCACGATACGCCCGCGTATCCCCGATGGACGCCTCCGGCACGGCACACCCGCATTTCCCCGATAGACGCCTTCGGCACGGCGAATCTCGGCTTCCCCGATGGATGCCTGCGGCACGATACGCCCGCGTATCCCCGATGGACCTTCGACACGCCGCATTTGTGGCCGGATTCCTGTCTGTGATATGCAAGGATCTGTCGGACGGACGACACCGGAAGGTTGACCCGCATCCCGAATTATTTTGCCTTGCCGGCCGATTTCGGACCACAATAAGCCCTTATGACGCGACCGTCGGTGCTCATCGTCGATGACGAGGAAGGGGTCCAGACCTCGATCCGGGGAATCCTGGAGGACGCGGGATTCGGATCGGAAGCCGTATCCACCGGGGAAGAGGCGCTGGATCTCCTGGCGCAAAAACCGTTCCCCGTCGTGCTGCTCGACGTCTGGCTCCCGGGCATGGACGGCCTGCAGGTGCTCGCACGGCTGCGGCAGGCGTCCCCGGAGACGGTCGTTATCATGATCTCCGGCCACGGCTCGATCGAGACCGCCGTGCGCGCCACGAAGCTGGGCGCCAGCGATTTCGTGGAGAAACCGCTGTCCCTGGACAAGACCCTCCTGGCCGTCAGGAACGCGCTGCAGCAGCACCGGCTGCAGGAGGAAAACCGGCTGCTGCGCGAGCAGGTCGAGCAAAGGCACGTGATGATCGGCGACTCCGTCCCGATGCAGGCGCTGCGGCAGCAGATCGAGTTCGCGGCGCCGACGAACGGCCGCGTGCTCATCTGCGGCGAAAACGGCACCGGCAAGGAGCTGGTCGCCCACCTGCTCCACCTCAAGAGCCAGCGGCGCGACGGGCCGTTCGTGGAGATGAACTGCGCCGCCATCCCCGAAGAGCTCATCGAGAGCGAACTGTTCGGCCACGTCAAAGGATCGTTTACCGGCGCCTCGGAAGACAAGGAGGGCAAGTTCGCCCAGGCCGACTCGGGCACGCTGTTCCTCGACGAGGTCGGGGACATGAGTCCCAAGACCCAGGCGAAGGTGCTCCGCGTCCTCGAAGAGCAGCGCTTCACGCCGGTCGGCGGAAACGGCTCCGTCAAGGTCGACGTGCGCGTCATCGCCTCGACGAACAAGGACCTCGAGCGTGAGATCGAGCTCGGCCGTTTCCGGGAAGACCTGTACTACCGTCTCAACGTCCTGCCCTTCCAGCTCCCGCCCCTGCGGGAGCGCCGGGAGGACATCGCCGCGTTGACGGCATTTTTCCTCGGGGACTTCGCGCGGCAGTACGGCCGCAAGGCCCCGGTCCTGACGCCCAAGGCGATGGAGATGCTCGAAAGCTACCCGTGGCCGGGGAACGTGCGCGAACTGCGCAACATCATGGAGCGGATCGTCATCATGACGCACCAGCCGCGCATCGACATCTACGACCTGCCCGAGTCGATCCTCGCGAGGACGCTGCAGCCGCAGACGGAGCAGGAAGGGACGCCGTCGCTTCACGGGGCGCGGGAACGCTTCGAGCGGGAATACATCACCCGGAAGCTGATCGAGTGCGGCGGCAGCGTCAGCCGCGCCGCACAGGCCCTGCAGATCGAACGCAGCAACCTCTACCGCAAGATCCGGCAGCTCGGAATCCCCTACTCCGGCAGGGAAAACGGAGAAACCGAGTAGCCCGCAATCCATCAAAGAGTCGTCGTGGAAATTGAAGTTTGGCCGCGAATCGCCCCCGCGGGGGCGAGCGCCCGGTCCCGCATGCGGGTCAGGCGGGGGCTTTTCGGGACAGCTGGCGCAGCGCCTCGTAGACCGCGATGCCTGCGGCCGTCGCGAGATTCAGGCTGCGCACGTGGGGAGTCCGCATGGGTATTTTCAGCGTGCGGTCGCCGTGTGCGCTGAGCAGTTCTTCGCCGAAGCCGCCGGATTCCGGACCGAAGACGAGGCAGTCTCCGGCGCGGTACTCCACGTCGGTGTACAGCCGCCCCGCACGCGCGCTGAAGAAGAAAAGCTTCGACCCGGGCAGGCCGGCGCGGAGCGCCTCGAGGTCGGCCTCCAGGCGCAGGTCCACGAAGGGCCAGTAGTCGAGCCCGGCCCGCCGCACCGAGCGGTCGTCGATCCGGAAACCGAGGTTCCCGACCAGGTGCAGCGGCAGTCCGTTCGCCGCGCACAGGCGGGCGACGTTGCCGGCATTGGGATGAATCTCGGGCTTGTACAGCGCCACATGCAATAGCTCCACGCTCATATTTCTCCCGAACCGGGTAAGGGCATTAGCCACGAATCACACGAATTACACTTTACACCATGCGAGCTTATGGGCGGCAGCGCTTCGCGCTGCTTTGGCGCTAGCCCGATCCGGAGGCGAAAGCAAATCTCTCGCCTCCGGATCGGGCTCCGAGTAGCCTCGATTTCCACGGTACTGGGAATGACTAACACCCCAACAGTCACTGGTTCGAAAAGCATGCCCAATGCTTGCCGGAACTATT
>CAZTHE010000151.1:0-5379 GCA_964613495.1 uncultured Acidobacteriota bacterium
CGTGGCAGCCAAAACGTCTGCTTCAGATAATTCCTGCGCTTTTGAGCCCTGCGACCTCTTCCGGCGATACTCCCAGTTCCGCGTAGACCTCGAGATTGTGCTCGCCGATCCGGGGCGCCCTGCAGCGCGTGGACATCTCGTTTTCCGACGAGCGCGCGAATTGAGCCGGGTACGGGATCGCCGCGCCCAGCTCCGGGTGCTCGATCGGCCGCCAGAATCCACGCACGGCGAGGTGCGGGTCGTCGAGCAGGTCGCGGTTCCCCATGAGCGGGCAGATCGAGATGTTGCGCGACATCGCGGCGTCCAGCGCCTGTTTCTTGGTCACCGTCCTGAAGAATTCGGCGATCGGCTCCGATATCGTGTCGATCAGGTCCTGCGTCGCCGTGGCCATGTCGAATTTCTCCCACTCGTAGTCGAGCAGGAACTCGTTGGCCATGCCCAGTTCGTCCATCCATTTCACCAGCTGCCGGCAGGTCTTCGCCCCCTGCTTCCCGCCGATCATGAAGAAGAAGATGAAGCCGTCGCTGCATGGCCACACCTGCCGCTGCAGCGTCCCCCGGCTGCTGGTCCGGAACGTCCCGACGCGCCCCAGGATGAGATGGTCCAGCTCCCAGTGCGGCACCGTCTGCGCGAGGAACCACGCGGCGCTCTGCTCGAGCGACACGTCGACGTGCTGGCCCTCTCCCGTCATCCTGCGGTGATGGTGCGCCAGCATCGAGCCGACGGCCGCGTCGGCGCCCGCGTGCAGGCACGCCTGCGGCACGCCGATGTTCACCGGCCGGCGGTCGGAATCGCCCGTCATGAAGAGCTCGCCCGCCATCCCCATGGCGACGAGATCGGTCGCCTGATACCCGCTGTACGGTCCCGTCTGGCCGAAGGGGGTGATGGACGTGAGGATGATGTCCTTCCGGATCTTCCGCAGCCCGGCAAAGCCGAATCCCAGCCGGTCCATGTCGCCCGGCGCGAACGACTCGAGGACGAAATGCGCCGTCCCGACGAGCCTGCGGAACAGGTCCTTCCCTTCGGCGCTTTCCAGGTCGAGGGTGATGCCGCGCTTGCTGCCGTTGTAGGCGAACCAGTAGAGGCTCTTTTCCGGGTCGGCCTGGTCGTGCCAGAACGGCCCGATCCGGCGGGAAGGGTCGCCGCCGGGCCGTTCGACCTTGATGACGTCGACGCCCAGCTCGGCCAGGACCCTGCCGCACAGGAATCCCTTCTCGTCCGTCAGGTCCAGCGCGCGGTATCCCTCCAGCATGCGTGTGCGGGTCATGGCGGCTACGCTTTCCCCCTGGCTTTCAGGTCGGCCCGGAGATCCGCGATCGCCCCCTTGACGTCGGACGCGGGCGGATAGACGCGGTCGAATCCCAGCTTCTTGAACTTGATCTCGTCGTCCTTGAAATCGTGCTTCCCCACGCCGAGATTCCCCCCGATATACAGCAGCACGTCGCCGATGCCGGCCTGGACGCATTTGTCCCTGAATCCCTGGACGTCGTTCTCGCCCATCCCGTAAAGCGAGCTCATGAGGATGGCGTCGGCCTTGTTCTCGATCGCCGCCTGGATGAATTCTTCCGGGGGAGTCAGGATGCCGAGCTCCACGACGTTGAAGCCCGCGTCGCGCAGCGCGCGCGAAAGAATCTTCGTCCCGATCACGTGGGCATCCCGCCCCACCGTCCCCGTCACCACCGTCGGATTCGCCATGATTGCATAACTCCTATCGAAAAATCGTTGCCCGTTGCGCGTTGCGCACGCTGGTTGGGAGCCACGGATTTCACGGATTACACCGATTTTTGAGTTGACTATTATCCGTGTAATCCGTGTAATCCGTGGCAAATAAAAACGCAGTCAGGGTTTTCCGGTCAGCTGGCCTTTGCTGAAGGCCCAGAAGTCCTGGACGAGCGCGTCGTAATCCATTTTCCTGCCTTCGGCCTTCTCCCGCACCGCCACCTTGGCGCGGTGAAACTTCTTGATCTCCTCCGAAAAAGGCAGGTTGCCGAATTCCTTCCACCGGATCGCGCCACGGATGTCCTTGGCCCCCACGACCAGGTCCCGGACCTGCCGGTTCGGGCTGAAGCTCGAATCGAGGAACCCCTCTTCGACGCATTTGATGCAGCCGGGGATGACGTCGCCGTCGCCGACTTCGAGGATCTTGTCGAGCAGGGCGCGGATTTCGGCTTCGGCGATCGCCTCCTCCTCGTCCATCCCCCTGATGGAGAAATCGATATTCTGTCCCCGGATCACGTTGAGCAGCCAGTTGGTGGACTCGTAGCTGAGCGCGTGCGACTCTTCGGTCGGGATGCCGAGGGCCTCGTCGATTGTCCGGATGGAGACCGCCTCCGCCTTGCCCAGCGCCGCCACGACGGCCGTGTAGTTGGGGAAGGCGAAGGCGCCGCCCATCCCCTGCGGCATCGGAAACAGCGGCGTGTGCTGCGCGAAGACGCCGCAGATGCCGACGTCGGCGTAGCCGAACCGGTCGAGGTATTCGCGCATCAGCCGCGGGGTCACCCGCATCCACGCCAGGTCCTGCGCCATGTTGCCCATGAGATGCACCACCGAGGTGATGCTCTTGCCGCCCTGCTCGGCCACCATCAGGGCGTCCACAATCGTCGTCGCGAGGTTTACGGTCATGGGCTGCATGCCCGTGAGAATCCAGCCGTGGTTGTCCGTCGAGATGACGGCGCCGCGGTCGGCGTAATAGCCGATCAGCCGGTGGACGTACTGGCACGTCCGCAGGGACTGCTCGAGCGTCGCGTTCTTTTCATAGGCGGCCCACGAAATGAACGAGGACGCCGCGATCGCCGACATGCCGGCCGCGAACGAAATCTCCGTCGCCAGCGGATAGGACTTGAGCGAGAGCCTGGGATTGAAAGCGCCTACCTCGACGCTCTCGATGATCTTCCGCGTCTGGGCCACGCCGTAGTTGATGATGGGATAGCCGTTGAGGAGGTTCCGGCCCGTCCTGCGCATCTCGTCCAGGATGCTCTCCACTTTGTCGAAATCGAGCTGGCGCGTGTAACTGTCCGTGGTCACCGGGATGAAGGGCACGCCGGAGCTTTCGAGTTTCCTGGACAGGCTGATCTGGTCCTCCAGCAGCCCCGTTCCCGCCCGCGGGAAGATGGCAGTCCGGCCTTCGGCCTTCAGCTTCAGGGCCAGCTTGTGCCAGTTCTTGGAATCGGGCAGTTTCCGCTGGTACTCGACCGCCTCGTCCAGGTCCACCTCTTTGCCCGTCTTCCACTGCGCAAGGAAAGGTGCGCGCATCTTCAGAAATTCCTTCTCGTCCAGCCGCTTGTTCCTCAACGTCGTTCCCATTTCCCTCACCTTTTTCCATTGACCGTTTCCCGTTGCCCGTTTCCCGCCGGGTTGAAGCCACGGATTTCACGGATTTCACGGATTATTTTTTGGTTTTAAATCTGTGCAATCCGTGTAATCCGTGGCCCAACGGGTAAACTTTTTAGATTACTTCTTCGTCCTTCAGCTGTTGAATCCTGTCCCAGTCGTAGCCGCAGACTTCGAGCAGCACCTCCTCGGTGTTCTGGCCGAACTCGGGCGCATAGCCGTCCACCGTGACGGGCGTCGCGCTGAAGCTGACGGGATTGCCCACCATCTTGATTTTGCCGAGCGACGGGTGGTCGATCTCGGCGATGTAGCCGTTCTCCAGCGCCTGTGCGTCCGTGGCCAGGTCCGTGGGCCGCAGGACGGGCGAATAGGCGATCCCCTCGCCCTTATCGTCCAGGATCCGCATCCACTCCGGCCTCGGCTTCGTCCTGAACACCTCCTCGATGATGACGAGCAGTTCCCTGAAATTCTCGCGCCGTTTTGCCGCGTCGCAGTATTTGGGGTCTTTTTCGAGGTGCCCGATGCCGAGTGCGTTGCAGAAGGCGGGCCAGAAACGGTCCGCCTGCGGCTCGGACAGCAATAGCCACTCCCCGTCGGCGCACTCGAAATGGTTCGCCATGGGGTTTTTCAGCGACCTCCGCGAGGGCCGCGGGATCTGGCGCCCGCGCAGCAGGGCGGTGTTCAGGTTGTACGCCTGCAGGTGGATGCCCGAGCCGAGAAGCGACACCTCGACCTGCTGCCCCACGCCCTGCCGGTCGCGCGCCACCAGCGCCGCCAGGACGGCGTAGACCAGCAGCGTGCCCGTCATCTGGTCGAATACGGGACCGCCGATCTGCGCCGGCGGCGTGTCGGGCTCGCCGCCCAGGGCGTACATGATTCCCGAGCGCGCCTGCGCCACGCTGTCGAACGCCCTCCGGCTGCTCTCCGGGCCCTTCAACCCGTACCCGGTCGCGAGGCCGTACACCAGCTTCGGGTTGTACCGCTTCAGCGTCTCGAAATCGATCTTGAGCTTTTTGATCGCCGACTGCGTGAAGTTGGTGCAGAAAACGTCGGCCTTCTCGACCAGTTCGTAGAGGAGCTGCCGGCCCTTTTCCTTCTTCAGGTCGAGCGTGATGCTCTTCTTGTTCCGGTTGGCCGTTTCGAACAGGATGTTCTCCCCGTTGGCCAGCGTCATGGACGAACCGAAAACGGCCGAGGTGCCGCGCGACGGGTCTCCCTTCTCCCGGTCTTCTATCTTGATGATCTCCGCGCCCAGGTCTCCCAGCATGTAGCACGCCGTCGGCGCGCTGAGATACCCGCCGCACTCCACAACCCGTATGCCCTGCAATGGTCCGCCGCTCATAGACACTCCGTGTAATTCCAGATTACAGATTCCAGATTCCGGATTCCGGATAAAAGATTTCGATTATTGCCGATGCCTTGTTTCCCCGGTTATTCGCAGCCAGGGAAACAATTCGAGATTAAAGATTCGTCGTCGTTACTCCCATTTCCTGAAACAACCGTCCCGGGATCCAGACAGCCGATTCAAGATCACCCAAATCTGGAATCTGGAATCTGGAATCTGGAATCATACTTTTACCCAGCGAAGCAGGCGCAACTCCTCCGCGCCCGGTTTCGGCGCGTCCTCTACGGCCGGCGCGGTTTTCAGCTCCCAGCCGCAGTTTTTGCGGATTTCCGCGATTCTTTCCTCTAGGCTTCTCCCCGCGGGATCGGGCAGGCACGCGGCGAGGCGCAGTTCGTCTTCGGGTTTCTCCTTGCGGAAGATGCCCATCGTCGAGACCACCGTGCCGACGGCGTCGCCGCGGCCGGTCACGTAGGCGAGCTTATCCACGAAGCGGTCCTTCGACTGGTCGAGGCACAGGATCGCCTCGCGGGCGTTCAGCGCGTCGTTGGCGCCGCCGGATCCCACCAGGAACTTCCCCTTCGACGTCTTGGTCGAGTTGATGTTCCCGTAGCGGTCCATCTGTCCCGCGCCGAGGATGCTCAGGCACCGGTTGTTCTCGCCGCCCACGAAGACTCCCTGCATCGTGACCGTGTCGGTCAGCAGGC
>CAZTHE010000151.1:5389-9284 GCA_964613495.1 uncultured Acidobacteriota bacterium
CAGGCTGGACCGCCGGACGCCGGCTTCGCTCGCGAGGATGGGCTCCCCGGGGACCGGCGTGTAGCCAACCTGGCCGTTGCCCGTCCCCAGCGTGAATTCGGCCGGCTGACGCAGGTAGTAAGCGAGGAAGGCCGCCGTCGCCGCCACTCCCGCGCCGGCGAGCACCAGCTTGTGCCCGTTCTTCTCCACGCTGTCGAGGATCTCGCGGGCGAGCGCGACGAGCATCATCTCCCTGGGTTCGAACTCCGGCTCCTCTTCTTCCGGGAGCGCGGGCGGAGCCGAAGCGCCTCTTTCGGCCACGGCCTTTTCCTTGAGATCGGCGATCCGGTCGGCGCCCAGTTTGGCCAGGTATTCTTCGTGGTCCCCGCAGTCGAGGATCCATTCGCGGACCCATTGATCCAGGGCATGTTGGTTCGATGAGGCCAGGTAGAGGATGTCGAGGAAGTCGACGTCCTTCTCGTACGGCTCGATGCCGGCGATGCCGGGATTGGCGAAGGAGAACGGGTGCAGTCCCAGCGGCGCGACGGCGACGGCCCGGACGGCGTAGGACGGGATCTTCACCAGGGCGGCGTATTGTTTTATGAAATCGGCGGAAACGATCTTCTCGACCGTGACGACGGCGCCGCCGCGGCTCGCCAGCGCGCCCCACAGGTCCTCTCCGTAGGGGGCGCACAGGATGGCGTTGCCGTCGGCGTCGGCCACGCACCCGTGGACGATGGATATGTCGGGCACCAGGGCGCTCGCCAGCCCGACTCTGGCGCCGGAACCGAACGGGTCGTCGAGCGTCTTGAAATCCGCGGCATTGTCCTCGGCGATGCTCGTGCCGGTGACGGAGCGGGTGGGCATGAAAGCCACGCCGAGTGCGCCGGCCATGAGCCGCTGCTGAAGCGAGTTCAGCGTCCAGTTCTCGAGCTCGACCCGCCCGTTTTCGACCGCGTCCTGGATGACCTTGCTGGGGCGCCCGGAGGCGGAGATGTTGGCGCACACGGAGCAAACGAGCCTCTTCGCCAGCCCCGTGTGGACGAGGTTGAGGCTGTGCCCCGTCACGGTGCTCTGGATCAGCGTGAACCCGGGACTGCGTCCGTGGAACTGGCGGATGATCTCGCAGATGGCGGCGCTCGGCCCGCCGATGCCGGCCGCCAGGTGGACCTTCATCCCCGGACGCACGTGCCGCCGCACGGCGTCCCGCAGACTCAGCACTTTCCCCTGTCCCCCGGGCTCATTCATGGCCGGACTCCGTCCTCGCATAACCTTCTTACTTTAGTCCGAACCCGGCCAAATGAACATGATTTAAATCATGGCAGCGGCCCGTTTTGCCGGCGCCGAGGGAAGCCACGGATTTCACGGATTACACCGATTTTTGAGTTGATTATTATCCGTGAAATCCGTGTTAATGCGCGGCTCCTATTCATGGGGCAGCCACTCGATTGCGACGAGTCCGGCATCGGCGATTTTGCGGAATTCGGGATCGCCGGTGAGCAGCGTGCACCGGCGCTCCATCGCTTCGGCTACGGCGAAGGCATCGGCGTAGGAAATGGCGTAGCGTGCCTTGATGTGCGCCGCGGCGAACACGGTTTCGCGGGAGGCCGGAGAGATCTCTATCGGCAGCTGTTCGATGGCCGCCAGCGTCCGGACCGCGGCGATCCGTCCCCTCTCGCGTTCGGCGATATACAGGACTTCGCCCAGATTAATGAGCGAGAGGAACACGGAGCACCGTCCCGCCGCGGCGTCCTCCAGCAGTTGCACGACGCGGGGTTGGGACGCTTCGCCTTCCAGGTATCCCAGGACCGCATAGCTGTCCAGGACGAAATCGGGAGGTCTACCGGACACGCCGCCGCTCCATTTTGCGTTCGGCCATGCGCTCGGCGAGCAACGCACGGCGCAGCGATTGTTTTCCCCTGAGCATCCCCGCAGCCTGATGCACCGGATCTTCCAGCCTCGGAACGATCGCCAATACCCCGCCGTAGTCCACGATCTGCACTTCCGCGCCCGGATTCAGCCGATGCTTCCTTCGCAGTTCCGACGGGATCACGACCCAGCCTTTTGACGAAACGGTGACCGTCATGGCACTCCCTTCCGAATGTTATACGTTTTGCCTTATAAGTATAACATGAAGACGTTTCCCGGGCAGGGAGGGAATCCACCGATTGCACGGATTACACGGATTTTTGCGTTGATTTTCCTCCGTGAAATCCGTGTTGATCCGTGGCTGTCAACCAGCGCGTGCAACGCGAAACGGGAAACGGGCAACGTGAAACGCGAAACGGTTTTTACCCGAGCTTGCCCTGCCACGGGGTGGCGGGCGTGCCGACGAGGTCGATCCAGACGTTCTTCATCATGCTGTACTCGTCCAGCGCCATGATCGAGTTCTCCTTGCTGTGGCCGGACTCCTTGCATCCGCCCCACGGGCACTCGAACACGATCGACAGGTGCTGGTTGAGCCACACCGTCCCGACCTTGAGCTGCTTGGTCATGACGAGGCCCTGCCGGATGTCCTTCGTCCAGATGGACGCGCACAGGCCGAAGCGGGAATCGTTGGCGATGGCGACCGCTTCCCCGGGCGTCTTGAACCGCGCGACGGCGACGACGGGGCCGAAGACCTCTTCCTGCATCAGCTCCGACTTGGGGTCGCAGTCGCCGAAGATCGTGGGCGCCACGAAATACCCGTCCTTCGTCTCGGGCGTGTTCGGCCGCTCGCCGCCTGCGAGCAGCTTCGCGCCCGATTTCTTCGCGCGCTCGACGAAGCGCTCGATGTTGTCGCGGTGCCCCTTGTAGGCCACGGGTCCGACCATGGTCTCCGGGTTGAGCGGGTCGCCGACGCGCAGCCGTTTCGCCGCGGCGGCGAATTTTTCGACGAATTCGTCGTAGACCCTCTCGTCGACGAGGTACCGGCTCGAGGCGCCGCAGTTCTGGCCGCTGTTGAAAAAACCACCCCAGATGGCGCCTTCGACCGCGGCCTTCATGTCGGCGTCGGCCATGACGATGAAGGCGTTCTTGCCCCCCAGTTCGCAGGCGACCGGTTTCACGGCGGCGCTGGCCAGCGCCAGGATGCGCTTGCCGGTCTCGGAATCCCCGGTGAAATTGACCTTGGCGACGTGAGGATGGTTGACGATGGCCTCGCCCACGGTCGATCCCGGGCCCGAGAGGATGTTCAGCACGCCCGGGGGGAAGCCGGCCTCGACCGCCAGCTCGCCGAGCTTCAGCACGGTCAGCGGCGCGCAGGAGGCGGGCTTCACGACGGCCGTGTTGCCCATCATGAGCGCCGGCGTGATCTTGGAGATGGCGGTGACCAGCGGGAAATTCCACGGCGTGATCAGGCCGACGACGCCCAGCGGCTGCCGGATCGTCATGGACATGGCCTGCGGGCCGACGGGCAGCGTGCGGCCGGTGACGGCGCGCGCGACCCCGGCCATGAATTCGAAGTGCTGCGCGTCGAAGGTCATGTCGAAGTTGAAGGTCTTGAAGATGGGACCGCCGTACTGCATCGTCTCGAGTTTCGCCCATTCCTCGCGCCGGGCGCGGAGCAGTTCCGCCATTTTGAAGAAGAGGGCCGCCCTGTCCGTCGGCGAGACTTCCGCCCAGGCCGGGGCCGCCCGGTAGGCCGCTTGCGCCGCCCTTTCGACTTCCGCCGCGCTGCCCTTCGGGGCCGCCGCGATCACCTTGCCGTTTGCCGGGTTGACCACGTCCATCGTCTCCCCGGTCGACGCGGCGCACAACTCGCCGTCAATCAACATCCTGTAGTCTGAACTCATCTCACACTCCTTGAATGATCGTTTCCCGTCTGGCCACGGATTGCACGGATTACACGGATTTTTTTTGATTTTCAATTCCGTGCAATCTGTGCAATCCGTTCTATAAAAGGGGATGTCAAGAGAAAATAATTCTCCCCACCTGG
>CAZTHE010000152.1:0-4327 GCA_964613495.1 uncultured Acidobacteriota bacterium
TCGGGAATATAGTATGTCTTGGCGAGCGCGACTGCTCGACTCAGCGCAAAAATCAAAAAATGATAGAGGAATGTCCTGCGGCAATCTCCAACGAGGTAAGAAAAAAGTTAACCGATGCGTCGATAAAGGCTGTGCGCGCGGCGGATTACCGTGGAGCCGGAACAATTGAGTATCTTTACGACAAAGACGGCAACTTTTATTTCATGGAAATGAATACACGACTGCAGGTAGAGCACCCCGTCACCGAAATGGTCACGGGCTTCGACCTGGTCAAGGAGCAGATCCGGATCGCCGGCGGCGAAATGCTCGGACGCGCGCAGGAAGACATCGTGTTCAGCGGCCATGCGCTGGAATGCCGGGTCAACGCGGAAAGCCCCGACACGTTCTTCCCCTCCCCGGGCACGCTGAAAACCTTCCATCCCCCTTTCGGAATCGGCGTGCGCGTCGACACCGCCGCATACAACGAATACGTGGTCACGCCCCACTACGATTCCCTGATCGCGAAGGTAATCACCTGGGGCCGCGATCGCCAGGAGGCCATACAGAGGATGCGGCGTGCGCTCGAGATGACCGTGGTGGAAGGCGTCCAGACAACCCTCCCGCTGCACCGGAGCATCCTGTGCAACGAGGATTTCCTGGCGGGCCGCATCCACACGCATTCCCTGGAGGAATGGGGCCGCGCTGCGGCCCCGGGCGCGCCTTGACGCGCCCGCGCAACCCAACCGCCCGAGAAGACCCATGAAGTTTCACATGCCGCCTGTTTACCCGATCACCGACAAGGCGCTGGCGCGCCGGAGCAGCCATTACGGCATCGTCCGGGAGCTGGTGCGGGGAGGCGCCCGCCTGGTTCAGGTCCGGGACAAATCGACGCCTCTGGGAGAGCTGCTCCGCGACCTCGAACGCTGCGTCGCGCTGGCCGAGCGGGAAGGCGTGACGCTGATCGTCAACGACCGGTGCGACCTCGCGCTCAGCTGCGGGGCGATGGGGGTGCACCTCGGCCAGGAAGACCTTCCGCCGGAGGCCGCACGCGCCCTGCTGGGGAAACGGAGCATTCTCGGCCTCTCGGCCCATTCCCTCCCGCAGGTTCGCCGGTCCAGGAACCTGCCCATCCAGTATCTCGGGTTCGGGCCGGTGTTTGCGACTTCGACGAAAACCGACGCGGCTCCCGCGACCGGCACGAAAACCCTGTCCGCGGCATGCCGCATCTCGGCCGTTCCCGTCGTCGCCATCGGCGGCATCGGGCCGGACCGTATCGGCAAGGTATTGAAAGCGGGAGCTTCGAGCGCCGCCGTCATCTCCGCGCTGATGTGCGCGCCGGACATTGCCCGTCAGATGGAGAAGTGCCTGAAGGCTGCCAGGGAGACACGATCGACCGGGAGCCGGACGGATACGCCTCCAGCACGATATCGGGCCCGACGGGGAAGGTCCTGCGAATCCTGAGCTTCGACGCCTCCTCCACCGTTCGGAATCCGGTCCCGCCGACCGCCGGGACCGCCGCCGCTCCGCCCAGGACGACCGGCGCGATGATGCAGTAGAACACGTCGACGAATCCGCCGGAGATGAAGGACCAGTGCACGCCGCCCCCCCCTTCGACCAGCACTCCCAGAATGTCTCTGCGTCCCAGTTCCCGCAGCACCGAGGCGAGGTCCAGGCCGCCTTTGGAATGCGGCACCGCCACGATGTCGGCGCCCCGCGCCTCGAGGGCCCTGCGCCGCTTCGCCGGCGCGCCGCGTCTCGTGAATATCAATACCGGGCCTTCCGCCCCGCAGGACAGGAGGCGGGCCGACGGAGGGGTCCGCAGCCGGGAATCGAGGATGACCCGGGTCAGCGCCCGTCCCCGCGGGGCGCTCCCCCGGTAAGTCAGTTCCGGGTCGTCGGCCAGCACCGTCCGGATGCCCACGAGCAGGGCATCGGCCGCAAGGCGCAGGCGCTGCCCGAATTCCCGGCTTTCCGGGGACGTAATCCACCGGCCGCCGGGATGCCCGGTGCCGATCTTCCCGTCCAGGGACATGCCTGCTTTGGCGACGACGAGCGGGAGCCCCGTGGTGATGCGGCACGCGAAGGCATCGATCAGGCGTCCCGCCTCCTCGGCCATCAGCCCCACATCGACACGAATTCCGGAGGCGCGCAGCCGTTCGATGCCGCCGCCGGAAACCCGTGGATTCGGGTCCGGCCGGGCCACGACGACGCGCCGGACGCCCTGCCGGATCAGAGCGTCGGCGCAGGGCGGCGTTCTTCCGCGATGACAGCAGGGTTCCAGCGTCACGTAGGCCGTCGCGCCCCTGGCCCGCTCCGCCGCCTCCCGCAACGCATGGACTTCCGCGTGGTCCCGGAGCGAATACGCGTGAAAACCGCGACCGACGATCCGTCCGTCCCGGACCAGGACGCACCCGACGCTGGGATTCGGGCTGGAGACACCCAGGCCCTTCGCGGCCAGGGAGATCGCGATTTTCATGAACCTGCGGTCCTGGGCATCGAACATGAGGCCACCAAGCGCCTATTCGGGGCTGCTGTCGGAGGAAACCGGTTCCGAAATCTCCGGAAGCTGGATGCGGACCCAGTGCACCCGCCGGAGGTCCGCGTCCAGAATCTGAATTTTGAGACCTTCCATGTCGAACGATTCGCCGCGCGCCGGAACGCGGCCGAGGAAAGCCATCACCAGGCCGGCGACCGTAGCGCAGTTCGTGTCTTCATACTTCGTGCCGGCCAGCTCTTCCAGGCGGGAGAGTTCGGTGCTGCCGCGAAGCACGAACGTGCGCGCGCTCTCCTCGATGATCTTGCTGACCTTGGCTTCGTCCTCGTCCCGGATCTCGCCGACAATCTCCTCCACGAGGTCCTCGATGGTCACCAGTCCCGCGACCCCGCCGTACTCGTCGATCACGATGGCCGTGTGGTCGCCGCGTTCCTGCAGCTCCTTGAGCAGCTTCGCCACCGGCTTTGTCTCCGGCACGAACATCGCGGGATTGACCAGGCCGGTGATCGGCTCCGATTCCTTCTCCTTGGAGTATTCGGCCATCAGCTGCCGGATATAGGCGATGCCGACGATGTGGTCCATGTTGCCCCGGTAAATCGGGATGCGCGAATGCCGGTGCCGGACCATCGTGTCCCGCAGTTCGGCTACCGTCGCGGTTTCTTCGCACGCGATGATCTTGGTGCGCGGAGTCATCACCTCGCGGACCAGGGTGTTTCCGAACTCTACGACCGACTGGATGAGCCTGGTATCTTCTTCCTGAAGGATTCCCTCGTTTTCGCCTATCTCCAGATAGGCCTGGATTTCCTCCCCGGTGGCCTCCGCGTCATCGTTCTCGCCGCTCACCCCGGTCTGGTCGTGCAGCGTGCGGAACAGGCGCATGATCTCCGACAGGGGCAGCGCAAACCAGCGGAGGATCCGGTGGAAAGGAGTGAAGAGCCGCAGCAGCACGGTGAGCTTCTTCTCGGATTCGTTCTGGGTCAGCAGCCTCGGGATCAGCTGGTGGAACAGGGCCAGGAGCGCGATGACCACGGCGAACGAGTAGATGATTCCGTGATCGGGCCAGGTGCGGAGACACAGGTGGGCGATGAGGATCGCCACCGTGATCACCAGGAGCTGCGACCCGAAATGCAGCGGCACCAGGACCTGCATCCTGTTTTCCAGCACGACCGGAAGGAGCGGGAGGTCGGGGCGATCCGGACGTTCCGCGATCATGCGCAGCGTGAGCGGGCTGGACTGGGAGATCGCGCTCTCGACGAGCGAGAGGAAGAAGAGCAGGACCAGGGCAAGCAGAATGACGGCCAGCTCGATATTCAGACCGATCATCGGTTCTCCTTCCGCACGGCCAGCGGCGGCACGGCGAAGAGCGCCTTCCGGCGAAGCAGCCGCCCCTGGATGCGGTTCATGCGGCCCCTGTCCGTTTCGTGATTGTATCCCAACAGGTGGAGAATCCCGTGCACCACAAGTTTCCGGATTTCCCGGTCGGCCGTCGTCCCGTAGCGCGCCGCATGCGCGGCGGCCACTTCCGGTGCGACGAGGATCTCACCCAGGAAGCGCTTCCCTTCCAGCATTTCGCCCCGGTAGGAAAAACTGAGCACGTCGGTGGCGTAATCGCGTCCCAGAAACTTCCGGTTGACCGAACGCATTTCCCGGGGATTCACGAACACGACCGAAACAACGGCGCCGCCGCGCCCCAGCGCCCGGAGGGCTTCCTCGCCAAGAAGGGCCACGGACGTACGCGAGATGGCGTAGAGGCGCTGCCGGTTCAGGACCGGGATGCTGCCGGGGGACATGCTGTTCGTCTATACGGACGGCGTGCCGGAGGCTACGGACGCCGGCAACAACATGTTCGGCTTA
>CAZTHE010000152.1:4337-9263 GCA_964613495.1 uncultured Acidobacteriota bacterium
GTTTTCCGGTCGTGGATCGTGTCGGGTTGCATAGCCCTATGGTGCACCATTCCCGCGCGCCGATAAAGGCCGGAACGACCGCCGGCGGTTCCGTCCGGCCGTGCCCGGGTTTGTGTGTCGGGCCGCAGGGCGCTTCCCTGTTGCGGCCGGGCTCGCGGCGAAAGACCGCGGCGGCGTGCATCGGAGCCGCGCCCGAAACGCCGGGAGCGGATCCGCGAAACGTCTCGGGCGGGGTTTCAGGAGGATTTCAGGGCCTTGATAGCCTGCGTCAGCGCGGGGACGACCTCGAACAGATCGCCGACGATGCCGTAATCCGCCACGTTGAAAATGGGGGCCTCCGGGTCCTTGTTGACGGCAACGATATATTTCGAGGAGGACATTCCCGCCAGGTGCTGGATCGCCCCGCTGATGCCGCAGGCGATGTAAAGCGTCGGGGAGACCGTTTTTCCCGTCTGTCCGACCTGATGCCGCTGGTCGATCCACCCGGAGTCCACCGCGGCGCGCGAAGCGCCCATGGCGCCGCCCAGGGCGTCCGCCAGCTGCTCCACCAGGGGGAAATTCTCGGGACCCTTCATGCCCCGGCCGCCCGATACGATGATATTCGCCTCGGTCAGCTCGATCTTCTGTCCGGCCGCGACCCGGGTCTCCCGCACCGAAGCGCGGATCTGGCCGGCCTCCAGGGAAGGGACGAAGCTCTCCGTTTCCGCCTTGCGCGCCGCGTCCGGCTGGCCGAGCGGGAAGACGTTCGGGCGGAGCGTGGCCATTCCGGGAACCATCAGCAGCCGTACGCGGGCGTACGCTTTCCCGGCATAGATCGGCCGTACGCATTCCAGTTGCCCGCCCTCGACGAGGCGCGCTTCGATGCAATCCTGGGCCAGCCCCACCCCCAGCCGGGCCGCGGCGCGCGGCAGCAGGTCGCGCCCCATGGCGCTCGCGGCGCCCAGCACGAAGCGCGGCTGCAGCTTCTGGACGGCCTGCACCACCGCGGCAGAGTACCCTTCCGACGAATAGGCCTGCAGCAGTTCGTGCCCGGCCTGAAGTATCTTGTCCGCCCCGTATTGGGCCAGGTCGACGGAAGGCTCCCCGGCCGCGACCCGCAGCGCGGTGACCGGCTCCTGCAGCGTGTCCGCAAGACGGCGCGCCGCGGACAACGCCTCGAGAGACGTTTTCTTGACCTTGCCATCCCGTTCCTCAATGAAAACCAGGATTCCCTGAGCCATCGTTCCTCCTACACAGCATGATAGATGCCAAAAATGGCGCGCGTTCCGGGTTATAGGATCTTCGCCTCTTCGTGCAGCAGGCGGACCAGTTCCGGCACCGTTTCCGCGACTTCCCCTTTCAGAATTTTTCCCGGGGGACGCGTCGGCGGCAGCGTGATCTGCTCGACGGAAACGCGGGGTTTCAGATCCTCCTCCGAAAGACCGAGAGAGGCCAGGGTCTGGACGGTGATCTGCTTCTTCTTCGCGGCCATGATCCCTTTCAGGGATGCATAGCGCGGCGTATTCAAACCCTTCTGGGCCGTCACCACGGCCGGCAGGCTGCCTTCGATCACTTCGCAGGCGCCCTCGATATCCCTTTCCGCACGGAAGGTCTTGTCCTGGATTTCCAGCTTCGTCACCACGGCCGCCTGGGGCAGATTCAACCGTTCGGCCACCACGGACGGGACCTGGCCGTTGTCCACCCCGATTGCGTGCTTTCCGAAAAGGATCAGGTCCGGGTTCAACCCCCCGCAGACCTTCGCCAGGACGGATCCGACGACATAGGAGTCCGCCTGTTCCAGGGAAGGATCCGCGACGAGAAACGCCGCGTCGGCTCCCATGGCCAGACAGGTCCGCAAACCGCTCGAGGCCTGCTCCATGCCCGCGCCGACCACGATGACCTCGCCGCCCGCTTTCTCCCTGATCTTCAGCGCTTCTTCGACGGCGAACTCATCGTACGGATTCACGACGAACGTGACGTCCGTCCCGTCGATCTCGTTTCCGCCCGGGGCGATCCTGATCTTCGTGGCGGTATCCGGAACAAATTTGACACAGACGACTATCTTCATGACCCATCTCCAGCAGCTTGGAATTCCGATTCGGGAGGCGCCGTTCTTCCGCGGGGCGGCCGCGTCTGCCCGCCGGCAGGGGCCCCCGCATCCGCGCACCGCTTTCCTTAGTTGACGTGAGCCTCAATATACTCGATGGCGTGCTGCACGGTCTTGATCTTTTCGGCATCTTCGTCGGGAATTTCGATCCCGAAGGCCTCCTCGAACGCCATCACGAGTTCGATGGTATCGAGCGAATCGGCCCCCAGATCGTCGACGAAGGATGCGCTGCCCGTTACCTCGGCCTCGTTGACGCCCAGCTGGTCTACGATAATGGACTTGACCTTCTCTTGTACTGAAGCCATCCTCAATTCCTCCCATTTCATGTCGGTCGCCGGCGACCGAAAGAGCCGGATATTGTAGCACCCCATGCAACGAGAGCCAACGTTCGTCCCCGCCCGGTCCCTGGGAGCCGCCCGCCGTCTCCCCCCTACACCAGGCTGCCGATCTGGCTCAACTCCGCCTCGATCGTGGCATTGACCTGGTTTTCCGCAAATTCCTTGGCGACGCGGATCGCATTTTTGATCGCGTTGCTGCTGGATCTTCCGTGACAGATGATGGAGACGCCCCGGAGCCCAAGCAGGGGGGCGCCGCCATATTCCGAGTAATCCAGACGCTTCTTCAGCCGCTTGAAGGACTGCTGGCTTAAAAGCGCACCCAGCTTGGCCTGGAGGTTTCTCGAAAGCTCGTCCTTGAGCAGTTTCAAAACCGCCTCGATCAGTCCTTCGCTCGTCTTCAGCGCGACATTTCCCGTGAAGCCGTCGCAGACGATGACGTCCGCGCGTCCGTTGTAAATGTCGCGGCCCTCCACGTTCCCGATGAAATTGAGACGCAGCTGCTTCAGCGCCTTGTGCACCTCTTTGGTAAGCTCGTTGCCTTTCGACTCCTCCTCGCCCACGGACATGAGCCCGACGCGCGGCGAGGGGACGCCGACGATCTTCTTGCTGAACAGGTGCCCCATGACGGCAAACTGCACCAGATGATGCGGCTTGCAGGCCACGTTCGCGCCGACATCCAGAAGGACCGCGTGTCCCGCCAGCGTCGGCAAGACCGCCGCCAGGGCCGGCCGGTCCACTCCGGGCACGGCGCCGAAAACCATCTTCGAGGTGGCCATGACCGCGCCGGTGTTCCCTGCGCTCACCAGTCCGCTCGCCGTCCGTCCCCGGACCAGCTCCGCGGCGACGCGGATGGAGGAATCCTTCTTCTTGCGGAGCGCTGCCGTCGGCGCTTCGTCCATCAGAATGACCTGCGTGGCGTTGCGGACCTCGATCGGCAGCCCGTCGCTGCCCGCTTCCCGCAGAAGCGGCGTCAGCAGGGACTCCTTTCCCACGAGGATGACGTGGACACCGTAGGCCTTGGCGGCCTGGACGGCGCCCTCAACTTCACTGTGCGGGGAGTTGTCGCTCCCCATGCTATCCACCGCGATCTTGATCATGTGGGCCAGGAAACGGGCTTGAGTCGGCTTGCCGCGCCCGTCAGATCTCCTCTTCGCCTTCCATTACCTGTCTCCCCTTGTAGTAGCCGCACTTGGGGCACGCCTGGTGCGGCGCCTTGGGTTCCAGGCACTGGGGGCAGATGCCGGGAGTCACCGGCTGCAGGAAGTCATGCGCCCGGCGTTTCCCGCGGCGCGATTTGGAATGTCTTCTTTTTGGATTAGGCATAAAGGCTGCTCTCCATCGTGGGGGTATTGTGCTTCGGGATGAGAATCATAAAGTGCTCTTCCCCTATCTGTCCGGCTGCTTTCGCTTGAACTGCAACAGCACGGACATGCGGGGATCGGTTTCCTCGCTCTTGCAGAGACACGGTCCCTCGTTGAGGTCCGCTCCGCATCGGTAACAGAGGCCCCTACAATCCTCACGACAAACAAACTGCATGGGCATCGCAAGCTCGATCTGCTCGAGAACCATGAGATTCACGTCCAGACCGACGCCGTCATAGAATGCGACGTCCATATCTTCATATTTCAGCTCTATCTCCGCATCGCCGCCCGACCACCGGGGTTGCGGCAGATAAGCAATGTCAAAACTCGCATGGAAGGGCTGCGAAAACTCCTTCGTGCACCGGGAGCAACGGAAACGGATGCTCGTCTCCACCGTTCCGTCCACCTGAAGATCCCGGTCCCTGTGGGTCAAAACGAAACGGGTCTCGACCGGCGCCGCCAACCGGGCATCCTCATGGGAGAACCTGATTTCTTCAACCGGAAAAACATGCCGGACCCGAAGCGGTTCCTGCTTCAAGTCCTCCACTTCTATGTACACGACCAACGCTCCTACGCTACAGCGAGGGGAATTATATTGACGGCAGAATCTTTGTCAAGGATAAAGCCCGTGCAATACAAGGACTTACGGTACCGCCGGGCCGGCGCGGCCATTAGTCCGGAAACCGCCGGAAACAGGCCCGCCTATGGATTCACCGGCCGTACTGCGGATCCCGTGGCCGGCGCCTTCTGCACCTTGTCCAGTTCCAGTATCAGCTGCTGCTTGAGCATGCTGAAAGAAGGACCCTGCGCACTGGCGTCCTGCAGCACCTTGACGGCCTCGGCGCGTTTACCCTGGGCCACCAGGCTCCGGGCCAGCTCGAGGCTCAACTGGTCCTTGGGAAGCGGACACTGCGGGTCTTTGATCATGCTTTCGAGGATATCCCTGGCCCCCTTGTGGTTTCCCGATTCGGCATGGCTCGACGCAAGCACCTTTTTCGCCAGGTACCCCAGAGTACGGTCTTTGGAATTGCTCGCAACCGATTCCAGGTTTTGAATGGCCTCGGTCCGGTTCCCCGTCCGAAGCTGGGAAAGGGCCAGGTAGTAGCGCGCCGTGACGGCCGTCTTGCCAAAACTGTGCAGG
>CAZTHE010000153.1:0-9188 GCA_964613495.1 uncultured Acidobacteriota bacterium
CCCGGGCTTTGCTGTACGGTGCCTTCGGCACCCGGGCTTTGCTGTACGGTGCCTTCGGCACCCGGGCTGCTGTCCATTTATCACCGGCTCGCAAAAATTCGTGCAATTCGTGGCCGACCTGCCGAAACGCGGGCGTACGGCGCCGCATCCGCGATGACGCACGGCGCCTCGGGCGCTGGCGACCGTTGAATGCCCAGAGCCTGCAACCCCCGACCCTAAATACTGAAATTGGAACGGGAAGCGGGCCCTCCGGCGATGCGAATTCGTGCGAGGAATTTCGCCGGACCTGTGGTAAATTAATCGGTCTGCTTAGTGGTATGAGCCAAAGCCGCCGAACCGCGATTCACGACGCCGGAATGTGCCGCTGCAGGTTTTGGGATCCCGTAACGCAGAACGCCGGGCAGCGTGTCCCCAGGCCGGGCCCGGCGATCCGGTTTGAAAAACTTGGAGAGGACCTCTGATGAGTTATTACCTTGCGACGAACAAAAGCATCGCCGATTGGATCCGGGGACTGGCCGAAGGGAACAGCGTCTATTTCCCGACCAGGCACGGGCAGGCCAGCTACCGCTTCACCAAAGTCCAGCCCGGTACCGACATACAGTTCGAGCACTACACGCCGACGGTAGTGCCTCCCGTCAAACTGCTCCTCCCGGCGCGGGAAGAGCTGCTGCAGTTCAAGAGGCGCGCCGACGGCACGACCGACGTGCGCGCGTCCATCGACACGTCGTTCCGCATCATCGCGGGCGTGCGGCCCTGCGACCTCAAGGGGCTCTTCCTGATGGACCTCTTCTTCAAGGACGGGGTTCCCGACGCCTATTACGTCGCGCGCCGCGAAAACACCGCCGTAATCGCCTGCGCCTGCACGGAGCCGTGCGACGAGCGCGCGTTCTGCGCGGCCGTGGAATCGCTCGGCCACACCGAGGGCGCCGACGTGTTCCTGACTCCGCTCGAGAACGGACAGGTCCTGGCCGAGGTCAAAACGGAACTGGGGAAAAAGCTGACGGAAAAGGCGGGGTGGAAAGCCTGCGCCGAAGAAGCGCGTCCCGAAAAGGGCGCGAAGGCGAAACCGTTCGGCCGGGCGCTGGCCGCCGGCGTGGGGGACCTCCCGAAGATCGTCGCCGACCGCTACCAGAGCCCGGTGTGGGAAAAGCACGTCGAGCGCTGCTTCTCGTGCGGCACGTGCAACCTGGTCTGCCCCACCTGCTATTGCTTCGACGTCGCCGACGACCTGAACCTCGACGCCGCGTCCGGCAACCGCACCCGCACCTGGGACGGATGCATGCTGCCGCACTTCGCGGAAGTGGGCGGCGGGCACAATTTCCGTCCCGAGCCGGCCGCGCGCCAGCGCCACCGCGTCAACCGCAAGTTCGAATACCTGCCGAACAGGTACGCGCACGGCGCCGTCTGCGTCGGCTGCGGCCGCTGCGGCCGCCAGTGCACGTCGCACATCGACATTTACGACATAGTCTCGGATCTGATCGCGGAAGGAGGTCGAGCATGAGCAGCACTTCTACCCAATACGGCGGGGTCGCCCCGGACGCCTTCGTGCCGCAGCCGGGCCGGATCGTCGAGATCGCGGACATGACGGCCAAGGACCGGTATTTCCGCATCGAGCTCGAAAAGCCGCTGGGACATCACCCGGGGCAGTTCGTCATGGTGTCGTTCCTGGGAGTGGGCGAGGCGCCGATCTCCATCAGCAACGGCCCATGCAAGGACAACACCCTCGAGATGGTGATCCGCAAGGTCGGCCGGCTGACCCAGGTGTTCCACCAGCGGAAAGTCGGGGACATCCTGGGCATCCGCGGGCCCTACGGCACCGGGTTCGACCTGAAGGATTTCTACGGCAAGGACGTGCTGTTCGTGGCCGGCGGCCTCGGACTCGTCCCGCTGCGGTCGCTGATCACGCCCGTGGTCGCCGAGAAGAACAAGTTCGGCCGGATCACGATCCTCTCCGGCTGCCGGAACCCGGCGGAGGAGCTCTACCGCGATCAGCTCAAGGCCTGGACGAACTCCGGCATCGATGTCGTCCGCCTGGTGGACGCGACCGAGAACATGCCCTGGGAATTCGGCGTGGGCCTGGTGACGCAGCCGATCCCGAAGCTCCATCTCGATCCGGCGAAGACCGTCGTCGCCATGTGCGGCCCGCCGGTCATGTATAAGTTCGTGATCGCGGCGCTTGCGGCCCGCGACGTGAGCCCCGACCAGATCTTCGTCGACCTGGAACGGCGCATGAAGTGCGGCGTCGGCAAGTGCGGGCACTGCCAGATCAACAACATCTACTGCTGTCAGGATGGGCCGGTGTTCCGGTTCTCCAAGCTTGCAGGATTACCGGAGGCGCTCAGATGAAACCCAAGGTGGCATTTTTCGATTTCGCCAGCTGCGAGGGATGCCAGCTGGCCCTTCTCAACTGCGAGGACATCCTGCTGGACATCCTCAACCTCGTCGACCTGGTCGAGTTCCGGGAAGCCCTGTCCGAGACGGCGCCGCGCTTCGATATCGCCTTCGTGGAGGGCAGCATCCACCGCGACGAGGACATCGAGCGGATCCAGAACCTGCGCGCGCGGTCGACCTATCTCGTGGCGCTGGGCGCCTGCGCCTGCAACGGCAACGTCCAGGCGCGGTCGAACTTCGTCGCGCCGGCCGTCAACTACGAGGCGGTCTACGGCGCCGAGGCCCGCAACCGGGTGCAGGTGGATCCCGATTTCTGGCCGCTCTGGGCGCACACGCGCGTCCGGCCGCTGGACGCCGTGGTGAAGGTGGACGCGTACCTGCGCGGCTGCCCCATGGTGCCCGAGGAGTTCCTCCACCTGGTCAAGTCGATGCTGCAGGGGACGGTGCCCATCGTCCCGCCGAACGCCGTGTGCGTGGACTGCAAGAAGAACGAGAACGAATGCGTCCTGGAGAGGGGAAAGACCTGCATGGGTCCGGTGACGTGGGCCGGCTGCAACAGCATATGCGTCAACCAGGGGTACGTCTGCGACGGGTGCCGGGGCATGCTGCCGCACGCCAACGTGGACGCCCATATCGCCCTGATGCGGGAACACAACATAGACGACAAAGATATCCGGAGCCGGTACAGGCTTTTCATGGGTGCCGAACCAATTGGTAGAGGAGTCTGAAAGATGGATCTGAAATCAAAGTCATTCACAATCGATGTCAAGCACGTCACCCGCGTGGAAGGCCACGGACGCATCATCGTCAACACGAAAGAGGGCGTGGTCAAGGAAGTGAAGCTATCCATCACGGAAGCCAACCGCTTCTTCGAGAACTTCGTCAAGGGCATGCAGCCGGCCGAGGTCCCCTGGATCGTCAGCCGCATCTGCGGCATCTGCTGCGTGGGGCACCAGCTGACGGCGACCAAGGCCGTCGAGGCGGCCCTGGGCATCGAGGTCAGCCCGCAGACGGTGCTGCTGCGCAAGCTCCTCACCGAGTCGCAGTTTTTGCAGAGCCACGTGCTGCACGTGTATTTCCTGGCCGTCCCGGATTTCCTGGGCGTCAAGAGCGTGCTGCCGCTGGCGAAGACGCACCCGGACGTCGTCAAGCGGGCGCTGCGCCTGAAGAAGCTGGCGAACGACTACACGACCGTCTTCGGCGGGCGCACGCTGCACCCGATGGCGAACACGCTGAACGGGTTCCGCAAGCTGCCCGGCCCGGACGCCGTGGCCGCGCTGCGGAAGCGCGTCGTCGAGGCGGTGCCGGACATCGAGGAAACCGTGCGCGTCGTCAAGACGCTCAAGATCCCGCCGTACGAGCGGGAGACGGAATACGTCTCGCTGAAGCACCCGTCGGAATACGCGCTCTACGACGGCGACGTCTACAGCTCGGACACGAAGTCGTCGGTGCCCGCCGGCAAGTACCGCGAGGTCACCAACGAGTTCACCGTGAATCGTATTTCGCCGGGGCGCTCGCCCGCGTCAACAACAACTTCGACCAGCTGCTGCCGCAGGCCAAAGAGGCGGCCGCGGAGCTGGGGCTGAAGACGCCCTGCTACAACCCGTACATGAACAACATCGCCCAGGTGGTGGAAGTCGTCCACTGCGCCTACAACAGCCTGCGCATGCTGGACGAGGTGCTGGGCAACGGGCTGAAGGAGGAGGATACCTCGTTCCAGGTGAAGGCCGGCCGCGGCGCCGGATCGTGCGAAGTGCCGCGCGGCATCCTGTTCCACGAGTACGAGTTCGACGCCCAGGGGCGCTGCATCGACGGCAACGCCGTCATCCCCACCAGCCAGAACATCAACAACGTCGAACAGGACATGAAGGCGTTCGTGCCGCGGATGCTCCCCTCCATGAGCAAGGAAGAGCTGACGCTGCACATGGAGATGCTGCTCCGGGCGTACGACCCGTGCATCTCCTGTTCCGTGCACATGCTGGACGTCGAATTTGAGGACTGATGCGCATGCGCCGGGGGCGGGACCCGGACCGCGTGTCGTGGGCCTGGGGTCCTCCCTAGGGCGCGACGACGCAATCGGGCTCGCCCTGGTGCAGGCGCTCATGGCGGAGGCCGCGTTCGAAGGGCGCTGCGTCCTGCTCGAGAGCGCCGACGCCGCCTCTGTCGCTTCCTTCCTCCTCGACGGGCGCCGGCCCGTCGTCCTGGTCGATGCCGCCGACATGGGGCTCCCCGCCGGGGAGTTCCGCTTCTTCCCCGACACGGACGTTTCCCTGATACTGAAGACGAGTTCTGTCTCGACGCACGGCCTGGGCCTGGCCGAAGGGCTGGCGCTTGCGCGGACGCTGGGGTATGACGCCGAGGTGCGCGTCTTCGGCGTCCAGCCGTTCGACGTCTCCCCGGGGCGGAGCCTGTCGCCCGGGATGGCGGGGAAGTTTCCCGCGCTGCTCGACGCCCTCCGGAAAAATTGTTGGAACGTTTGAACGTTGGAAGGTTTAGGGGATATGCGGACGCCGCGTGCCGAAGGCACGGTGCCGGAACGCGGCAATCGGGGATACGTGGGCGTAGCGTGCCGAAGGCACGGTGCCGGAACGCGGCAATCGGGGATACGTGGGCGTAGCGTGCCGAAGGCACGGTGCCGGAACGCGAGAATCGGGGATCGTGCCGGAGGCACGGAACAGCAAAGCCCGGGATGACGGAGCCCGCAAAGCGGGCGACGGAATCCCGGGTAGGTATGGTTAATGGACGGAGTCCTGAAAGGACGACACGGCCCGTGTCGTCCCTGCGGGACTCGCGTCCTTTTTACGGCCTGACCCGGGGTTCCGGCCGCCATGGCGGCCTCCACCCCGGGCTTTGTTGCGCCGCGCCTCCGGCGCTGGAACCCTTCCAACGTTCAAACGTTCAAACGTTTCAACCTTTTATGGTAGTCTAGGAACCGGGAGAACGCCCGAAAACCATGGCCGAAAAGAAGCACTCGATATTCTACGACTGGGGATCGGTGACGACGCTGATGCCGGACATCCGGTCGCAGGAACTCGTGTCGCGCGCGAAATGGTTCATCAACATGCGCTGGGTGGCGATCGCCGCCTGCGCGGCCGGGGCCGCCCTCGCGGCGCTGCACATCCTGCCGGCGAAGGTGAATCCCGTCGACTTCGTCGTCACGGTGGCGTTCCTGAGCATCACCAACCTGGTCTACACCCTCATCGGGCACAACCTCTTCGGCGACAAGGAGCGGCGCCGGGAGCTGCAGTTCCTCCTCCTCGGGCAGATGCTCGGCGACTTCACCGCGCTGAGCTTCCTGTCCTATTCGCTCGGCGGCGTGGAGACGCCGATGCCCGCGCTGTTCATGGCCCACATCATCCTGGCGACCCTGCTCTTCACGCGCTGGCAGTCGTTCATGATCGCCGTGGCCGCCTGGCTCTGGGCGTCGACGCCGCTTTTGCTGGAGTGGTCCGGCGCGATCCCGATCCGGAGCATCTTCGGCGGCCACTTCAAGGACATGGTGAGCACGAATTTCGCGGCCACGGCAGGATTCGTGCTGGCGAGCGGCGGCGTCTTTCTCTTCTGCTGGTACCTGGTCAGCGAGATCACCCAGAGCCTGAAGCTGCGGGAGCGGCAGCTGGAGGACGCCCACCAGATGCTGATTCGGATCGACCGGGAGAAGACCCAGGCCACGCTGCTGGCGACGCACGAGCTCAAGGCGCCATTCGCGGCCATCAAGAGCTACGTGTACACGCTGCGGGACGGTTATTGCGGGCCGCTGCCCGAGAAGGCGCAGGGCGTCGTCGCCCGCATCGGCGAGCGGTGCGACCAGATCACCAACCGGATCACCGACATCATCCACCTGGCCAACCTCCGGACGCTGGTCGTGACCGAAATGCGGCTGGTCCCGGTGAATCTCATCGAGGTGCTGGAATCGGAGGCGCAGGAGGGGGCCCTGATCGGCAAGCCCCGCAACATCCACGTGATCAACCTCGCCGAGTATCACCCGCCCGTGTACGTCATGGGATCGTACGTGCACCTGAAGACGCTTTTTTCGAACCTCATCCGCAACGCGGTCGCCTATTCGCGGGATAACACGGGGCGCGTCGTGATCTCCGTCGAACAGACCGGACAGAAGGTGGCCGTCGCCGTCCAGGACAACGGGATCGGGATCCCCAAGGAAAACGTGGAGAAGATCTTCGACGACCATTTCCGGAGCAAGAACGCCGTCGACCATCATTCGGGCGGCAGCGGGCTCGGGCTGTCCATGGTCAAGGAGATCGTGGTCCTGCACGGCGCCTCCATCCAGGTGGAGAGCATAGTTGGCAGAGGGAGCAGTTTTACAGTAAGATTCGATGTCACCGAGGAAAAGCAGGAAAGGGAGAGCCATGGCACACATACTGATAGTGGACGATGATCTGGATATTATCGACAGCCTGAAAATGATTCTGGAAGCCAACGGCCACCAGATATCGGTCAAGACGGACACCGGGAACATCGTGCAGAGCGTCATGGAGACGGCGCCGGACCTGATCATCCTGGACATCATCTTCCCCGAGAACCCGAACGCCGGTTTCGACGCCGCCCGGGAACTGCACAAGGACGAGGCGGTCAAGCATATCCCCGTGCTGCTGCTGAGCGCCGTGAATCAGCTGAGCAAGATGTCTTTCGGGTTTTCGGAGGCGGACATCAGCGACGATTTCATGCCGGTGAACGGATTCATCGAGAAGCCCGTCGAGCCCACGGTCCTCATCGCCAAGGTCAACGAGCTCCTCGGCTAGATCTTTCCGAGGGCCTTGAGCACTTTCGCCGGGGTCAGCGGGTAATCGAGGGCCCACTTTCCGGTGGCGTTGAAGATGGCGCCCGCGGTGATGCCCGACATCGAGGCGCCGGAATCCTCGCCGACGCCGCACGCCCCGTAGGACGAGTAGCCCAGGTGGCTTTCGTTGATGATGCAGTCGACCACCGGGTAGTCGTTCATCGTCCCGATGTGGTACCCCAGGTTGTCGAAATTCAGCCCGACGCCCGTGCGCGGGCAGTAGATCTTCTCCTCGGTCGCGCTCCTGCCCAATCCCATGACGGCGCCGCCGTACTGCTGCGCCTCCGCGCCGCGGCGGTTGAACAGGTGCCCGACGTCGTTGACGCACACGACCCGCGTGATCAGGACCTCGCCGGTCTCCGTGTCCACCTCCGCCTCGAGGAAGTGCGCCTGGCGGCTCATGATGTACATGCCCGGGTGCGGCTTTCCGCCGAGCGTCAGGCCGGACACGCCCGGGGCGACCGGGTGGGCGACGGCCGGGTCGGAGCCCCAGAAGGCGTTCGCGATTTCCTTCACCGGTTTGCGGTTGGACGGGTTCGCCTTTTCGAAGACCCAGCCGTCGCGGATGTCGAGGTCCTCGGCCTGCTTGTCCGGGAAGAAAGGCCGGTTGCCGCCCGGCATCGGCATCATCATCATGCCCTGGCGCGGCTGCACCGCGCAGTTCAGGATCTTCTTTTTCAGTTCGCGCGCGGCCAGGACCAGCTGCGGCGTGCTGTTGCCGATGCCCATGGACCCGCCCGGGACCCAGAACTGGTAGGCGGAGGCATCGGACCGCTGCACCTGGATCACCGTGTCCTCGTACCGGAAGCCCGATTCTTCCGCGACGCACTTGCGGAACGCCGATTCCGTGTCCATGCCGAAATCGGCGCGCTCGCCGATGATGTACACCTGGCCCTCGCGCACGATCAGGCAGCCGAACTGCCGGCCGGCCATCCAGCTCCACTCGTTGATGTGGACGAAGCCCATGCCGTGCATCCGGCCGTTGGGCAGCCGCCGCGCGCCCGGGGCGTGCCACTTGCGGTCCCAGTCGATGGCCTTCCTGCCCAGCTCGATGACTTCCTTCAGGCTGTGCCGCCGGGGGAAGCCGTTCTCCTCCTGGTACGCGGTGACCCACTCCCAGGGGTGCCCCTGGCAGCCGTCGTTCTTCAGCGCCACCTCCGTCGGGTCGAGGCCGAACTCGGCGGCGACCTTGTCGAACATGACGTTGTGCGGGACGCAGCAGTGCGCGCCGTGGCGGAAGCAGATATGGTGCCCCTGGTTGATCAGGGCCCATTCCTGCGTGTTCCGGAAATTCGGGATGGCCGTCGACTCGTGCGTCTTGTCGATGTGCAGTTCGCCGAAGGGCCCCGTGACGTGCCAGTCGCAGGCCGTGATGGTCCCGTCCTTCTTCGCGCCCACCTTGCACCGGTAGGTGGCCGCGTCGTCGCCGGTGAGGTAGAAATTGCTCTCGTCGTACAGCAGCTTCACCGGGCGGTCCCCGGCGCGCCGGGCCAGGATGGCGGCCATGCGGATGAAGGCCGTCGAGTAGGCGAGCCACGCGATGCCGCCGTACCATGCGCCCTGGTAGGGCGTGGTCACCGTGATCTTGTTGTAGTCGCAGATGGCCGGGATCGGGTCCATCCGGTCCTTCGGCGGGGCCTTCACCTCGATGGACGTGGTCCCGGACCCGAGCGCGAGGTTGTTGATCGGGACCGACGGCGTCAGGGCGCTGGCCAGCATCGGCTGCATGTGGGCCGTGTGGTGCGGCCAGATGTCGAGACAGTCGCCGCGCCACCGCACGACGCACGCCATGGCCTCGACGCCGGCGACCGTGTTGGGCGCGCGCGTCAGCGTGTATTCGAGCACCTTGTCCGCCTCGGCGAACCCCTTCTCGACGTCGCCGATCTCGGTGACCTTGGACGCGACCGTGTTCGGCGGTTTCGCCTGCGGGTTCAGCCGCAGCACCTCGGGCATGATGCGCGCCGCACCGGGCTTGAGCGATTTCTCCATGTCCAGGATG
>CAZTHE010000154.1:0-8812 GCA_964613495.1 uncultured Acidobacteriota bacterium
GCGCAAAGCGCTGCCGCCCATAAAAGCACATTCCGGCTCCGTGGAATTCGTGAAATTCGTGGCTGCCCGATAAAGCCAATAATATGTACAGGGATTTATGCCGCACTGCATCAGGATGATCCGAGATCGACGATGCGAAATCCCGGAACCGCCCCGATCTCGCATCTCGGATTTCGGATTTCGCATCACGCGAGTCGGAATACCGGGTTGCGGTCGCCGTAGACGTTGTCGATGCGGCCGACGCCCGGCCAGAATTTCTGCGTGCGCAAAAGCGGCATCGGGAACGCGGCCTCGGCGCGCGAGTACGGGTGCCGCCACTCCGTCTCCAGCAGCACCTCGGCCGTGTGCGGCGCGTTCTTCAGCAGGTTGTCCGCCGGATCCGCCCTCCCTTCCTCGATGGCCGCAATCTCCTTCCGTATTCCGATCATGGCCTCGCAGAAACGGTCCAGTTCCTCGAGCGACTCGCTCTCGGTCGGCTCGACCATGAGGGTGCCGGCAACCGGGAACGAGACCGTGGGCGCGTGGAAGCCGTAATCCATCAGCCGCTTGGCCACGTCTTCCACATCGACGCCGGCGCTCTTCTTAAGGGCGCGCAGGTCGAGGATGCACTCGTGGCCGACGAATCCTCGCGCTCCCCTGTAGAGCACCGGGTAGTACGGGTCGAGTCTCGCGGCGACATAGTTCGCATTCAGGATGGCATAACAGGTCGCCTCGCGGAGCGCCTCGGCCCCCATCAGGCGGACATAGACCCAGGAGATCGGGAGGATGCCGGCCGACCCCCACGGCGCCGAGGAAACCGCGCCGATGGCGTTCCGCCCGCCCGTCGGGACGACGGCGTGGCCGGGGAGGTATTCCGCCAGGTGCGACGCGACGGCGATGGGGCCGACGCCGGGACCGCCGCCGCCGTGCGGGATGCAGAACGTCTTATGAAGGTTCAGGTGGCACACGTCGGCGCCGATATCGCCCGGCCGGCAGACTCCCACCTGCGCGTTCATGTTCGCGCCGTCCATGTAGACCTGGCCTCCGTTGGCGTGGACGGTTTCGCAGATCTCCCGGATGGCTTCCTCGAAAACGCCGTGCGTCGAAGGATAGGTCACCATGAGGGCGGCCAGCCGGTCCCTGTGCCGCCCGGCCTTCTGCCTCAGGTCCTCCAGGTCGATGTCGCCCTGCGAGTTGCAGGCCACGGCGACGACCTTCAACCCGGCCATCACGGCGCTGGCCGGATTGGTCCCGTGCGCCGATTCGGGAATCAGGCAGACGTCGCGGCCTCCCTCCCCCCGCGTCTCGTGGTATTTGCGGATGACGAGCAGGCCCGAAAATTCCCCCTGGGACCCGGCGTTCGGCTGGAACGACACGGCCGCCAGTCCGGTGATGTCGGCGAGCCAGTCCCCGAGCCGGGAGAAGAGCTCGTGATACCCCAGAGCCTGGTCCGCCGGCGCGAACGGGTGGAGGTTGCCGAACTCCGGCCACGTGATCGGGACCATCTCCGCCGTGGCGTTCAGCTTCATGGTGCAGGAGCCGAGCGGAATCATCGCGGTGTTCAGGGCGAGGTCACGGTTTTCCAGGCGGTGCAGGTACCGCAGAAACTCCGTTTCCGAACGGTAACGGTGAAAGACCGGGTGCGTCAGAAAATCGCTCCGGCGCGCGAACCCGGCCGGATAGTCGGCGCAGACCGGTTCCACCAAGTCTTCCGGGGCAAAGGGCGCAGTGCCTGAGGGCGCGAATGCGTCCAACAGGTCCGCGAGGTCCCGCATCCCGGTTTTCTCGTCCAGGCTGATCCCGATCGCGTCGTCGCGCAGCCGGCGCAGGTTGATCCCTTTTTCCAGGGCCGATCGCAGGACCCGGTCCGCCTGCGGCCGTTCCAGCGTGACATGGACCGTATCGAAAAACAGTTCCGGCCCTACGGAGTACCCGAGCCGCTTCAATCCCTCCGCCAGGACGCAGGCCAGCGTGCGGACGCGCCGGGCGATGTTTCTCAGGCCTTCGGGCCCGTGATAGACCGCGTACAGGGCGGCCATGTTCGCCAGGAGCACCTGCGCCGTGCAGATATTGCTGGTGGCCCGGTCGCGCCGTATATGCTGCTCCCGCGTCTGCAGGGCCAGCCGGTACGCGCTCTTTCCGGACGCATCCTTCGAGACGCCGACGATGCGTCCCGGCATCTGGCGCTTGTGGGCGTCGCGCGCGGCGAAGTAGGCGGCATGGGGGCCGCCATAGCCCAGCGGCACTCCGAACCGCTGCGTGTTGCCCACGGCGATGTCGGCGCCGAATTCCCCGGGCGGCCGCAGCAGCGTAAGGGCGAGAAGGTCGGCCGCCACGGTGACCAGGGCGCCGGCCCGGTGCGCGCGTTCCGCGAAGTCCGTGTAGTCGATCACGGCGCCGTCGGTGGCCGGGTAGGACAGGAGCGCGCCGAACACGGGTTGCGAGAAATCGAATCCGGCCGGGTCCCCCGTCAGCACCTCGATTCCCCGGGCGCGTGCTCGCGTCCGGACGACGTCGATCGTCTGCGGGTGGCAATCGGCCGCCACGAAGAAGGCCGCGGCATCGGTCTTGCACACTCCGTAGCTCATGCTCATGGCCTCGGCCGCCGCGGTCCCTTCATCCAGCATGGAGGCGTTGGCGACATCCAGGCCCGTCAGATCGGCGATCATGGTCTGGAATGCGAGGAGTACCTCCAGCCTCCCCTGCGAGATCTCTGACTGGTAGGGCGTGTACTGGGTGTACCAGCCGGGATTCTCCAGGACGTTGCGCTGGATCACCGGGGGGGTGATGCAATCGTGGTAGCCCATGCCGATGAAGGAGCGCAGGACTTTGTTCCGCCGGGCGAGTTCCCGCGCCTGGCCGAGAGCGGAGTCTTCGCTGCAGCCGTCCCCGGTCGCGAGCGGATTGGGTATCCTTATGGCCGGAGGGACGGTCTTGTCGATCAGCTCTTCCATTCCGGACAGACCGAGAAAATCCAGCATCTTCCGGCCGTCTTCCGGCCGGGGACCGATATGGCGGCGCACAAACCGGTCCCGATCCTCGAACAGCTGTTTGAACTTGTTTCCCGACGACATATCCGTCCCCTTTGAATTATGGATTTTGCGCAATCGCGTGAATCCAGCGGAACACCGCGTCCTCTGTCTCCTCCCCGTCCTGCTTCCGCCCGCGGATCTCCCCGAGATCGCGGCTCATGACCCCGTAGACCTCGTCCATGAGCCGCTGCCTGTCCGCCTTCCCGTAACCGGACAGGTCGATGGGTTTCCCGATCCGGATGCGCAGAATCACGCCCGGGGTCACCCGGGACTCTCTCGGAACGATGACCCGGTGGCTGCCGTCGAGGCAGACGGGAACGAGGGGAACCCCCGTGCGGAGGGCCAGGGAGAAAGCGCCGCCGAAAAACTTCCCGAGAGTCCCGTCGGCGCTGCGGCTCCCTTCGGGAAATATGACGGCATTCATGCCGTTCTGGATCGACCGGGCGGCGTCCCCGATGCTCTTCGCCGTGCTCCGGGGGCTTGCATAGTCGATGGCGAAATAACCGGCGCGGCGCATGTGCCATCCCATGAACGGGACATGGAACAGGGACTTCTTGGCCACCCAGCGGAACTGGACCGGGAGGCTTGCCGCGAGCGAAAGGATGTCGTGCACCCCGCTGTGGTTGGCGACGAAAATCTGCGGCCGGCCGCGATCGATGTTCTCCAGCCCCTCGATCCGGACGCGCGTGCGGCTCAGCCAGAGATTGTTCTCCGACCACCGGCGCATGCACGCATGCTGTATCCTGCCGCTGCTGGAGGCGAGGCTGCCCAGGAGAGACAGCGTCCCCCAGAAAGCCGTGGTCGCCGCGCATCCGGCCCAGCACCAAGCCGTAAAAAGTGAAGCCCTCAATTCCTGCATCGATAATGCGGCCTAGCTTTCGATCTTGAATCCGACTTTCAGCACCACCTGGTATTCCGCCACTTTCCCGTCGCGGACGCCGCCCCGCTGCTCCACGACCTCGAACCAGGAGATGTGACGCACCGTCTTGGACGCGTCGGCGATCGCGGCCTGCACGGCCTCGGAAAAGCTGACCAGCGAAGTCCCCACAACCTCGATTTTCTTGTATGTCCCAGGCATGGCATTCCTCCCGATGTAAGCGTTTATCATACGGAAAACGGCTCCCCGCGGCAATAACCACCCATTTTAGATTCCAGATTCCGGATTCCGGACGGACGCATCGGGATTCAAGCGCATCCGCTTGCGCATGGGCTTCGACGGCAGGATTTGGATGAGGATGCGGCCGGGAGCTCGCGCCCGGCCGGGGCGGGCGGGCGCCCGCCTGCCCGGATGCACGAAACCGGGACCCGCACGGCCGCCTATTTTCCCGCGGCAGCAACGGCGGTTGCCGCGTCGAAAAGATACGACTGCTGGCCGGCCGTCAACACGAACAGCCGCCGCCCGTCCTTGCTGAACTGCATATGGGCGATCGGGCTGGAAAAAACCAGTGCTCCACGTTTCTCCATGTCCGGGAGAGAGTACAGGGCAACGACGCCGGGCTCGTTTTCCGCGGCCAGAGTCTGAAGAGCCGGAGAGATGCACCCGCTCACTCCGAATATCTGGCCCAATCTCCTGGTGTCCGCGATGGAATAGATCAGCAGACGGTTCTGCGTATCGGAGAGAATGAGATAATCACCGAAGGTTTCGGCGCCCCGGACGCGGAACGATCCCATGCCGGTCTCCACGTAAATTTTTGCGATCACCTCGCCCGTGGATGCGTGCAGAATGTGGAAGTAGTAATCTCCGTACCTTTCTTTCGCGGCGGCAATCCTGCTTTTGAGCGCGCGGTCCCTTTTGCTTTCTTCCTTGACGAAATCGGACATGGACGACCAGCCCAGCACCACCTTTTCGTCCTGCAGGCTGAAACTGACCGAGGGCAAGCCCAGAGGATAGGCCCGGGCCCACAATTCGCGTCCCGTTTCTGCGCTGGATACCGCGATCCCCGGTTCCGGCCGGTCCTTGCCGGCAACGGGAATATCCCGACGCTCGAGGAGATAGAGCCCTGCCTGATGCGCGTTGCTGTCCTTGAGCGGAACGGCGATTCTGGCGCTGGGCCCGGCCGGATCGACGCGCGCAATCATCCGTTCCTCCTGCCCGGCCTTGGGCAAATCGATCAACACCGTATTGTCCGGGGCAAACTGAGCCCCCTGAAAATTGCGCGAGAGAAACACCTGTGTGCCCCGGCGGAGGTCCCAAATCGCGCCCCGGCTGTTGGAGGAAAGCGCGAGCCAGTTCGTATCCGCGGACAAAGAGACCGCGCGCAGCCGCGGCAGCGGGCTGAGCGGAAGCGACGCGTGCCCGAGTTCGGTTTCCTTTTCAACGTGCAGGAGAGACAGCACCCCATCCATCCGTTCGGAAGCGAAGGTCCTGTCATATACGTCGATGGCGGCCTGCCTGCTTGCGACGACGATCGTTTTCCGGGCGAGATCCATCACGCCGGCAGGATATTTGTCGATTGGCCGGATGATGAGGTAATCGCCGTTGGTTGCGGGAGTGACGCCGGCGAATCCGACCTTCACCGTGTGCAGCGGCTGCCCGTCCGGGAAACTGACCACCGCGGACTCTTCGCCGTTTTTGCCGGTCGTGCCGACAAAACGGCCTCCGCTCATGAAGGCGAAGTTCCCGTCCAGCAGATCCCGTATCGGCGGGGGCAGCTTCAACTCCACGCCATCGGTCAGATCATAGGCGAAATATCCCGATTGCGTCGGGGCCTTCGACACAAAATATTTCCCGTCCGGGCTGAAAGCGCCTTTCAAAGCCCTGCCGCTCAAGGCCTCCCACACCAGGAGATTCGCGTGAATCCGCGAGGCGAAACTCCCGGCTTTTTTTTCGAAAACACGGCGGCCGCCCTCGGTTTCCAGGAGGAACGTCGTGAGAGCGCTATCCATGCAGACCAGATACTTACCGTCCGGAGACAGCACGGACTGGATGATTTCATCGGTGGCCGTCAACTCCCGCAACGCGCTCCTTCGTTCCTCGGCGACGTTCCAGATCTCCACCCGCAGTTGCGGATTGTGGAAAACGATTGACTGGGAATCCGGCGTGAACTGCGCGGCGGAAGCGTCCGGCGCGTCGATTCGAAAGCGAAACTCGAAGGGATCCCTGGAAAGGACAAAAATGCTGGAAGCGTCCTGGGCAAGCAGATATTTCCCGTCCCCGCTGAACCGCATGTAGGAAATGCTGCTGCGCAGGGCGGGGAGCAGGGCCTGTTTGCGTTCGGCAGCGGGAAGCGATTCGCGATACCCGAGACCGGAATAATCCAGCACGGCCGATTTCCATTGCTCGTAGGAGAGCGGTCCGGGCTCCGGCGGCGGCCCGCCGCATGCGGGCGGGAGCTGCTCCGCCAGCCGGCGCATTTCGCGCAGCCTCTTCTCCTTCGGCTTGGTCATGACCAGGAAATCGCTGAGGGCGCTTCCGGTTCTCCCTCCGACGCCCGCCACGCGGTCCCAGAACTCGGCAACGGCTTCGGGCCTGTAACCGGCACGCTTGGAAAGATAGACGGAAACGCGGTCCGCGACGATCTCCTCGTCTCCCCGGTCCCCGTCTTCCAGGACCCGGGGCTTTCGCGCGAGATTGTCGAGCAGGCTGTGATACTTCTCAAAGACATCGCTGCGGTCTCCGAGGGAACGGATCCCCAGGATCTTCTGAAACGCACGTGTCAGGTCCACCGCGGATTGGCGGGTTGCGATGTGGCCGATCTCGTGCGCCACGACCCCCGCGAGCTCGTCCTCGCTTCGGGTGGCGGCTATCAGCTTGCGGCTGACGTACACCCGGCCGCCGGGAAAACTGAACGCGTTCACCTGCGGATAATCGACGATCAGAAACCGGAACGGGATGTCCGAGGGCGGCAAAAGCGCCAGCAGTCTCTTCCCGATCCTGTCGAGGTTTTCGGTCACCGCATCGTCGATGACCCTGTATTCGCGCTGGACGGATTCCGCGATGGCGTCCCCCAGATCGGCTTCCTGCCGCTCGCTGAACAGGTTGGGGGACTTATCGGGAAGCATGAAGGAAGGAACCGGGCACGCGTCCTGCGCCGGTGCCGCAACCGGGGGAAACAGGCAGGCGAGCAGGAAAAGGGCCCATCGACGTGCATTTACGCTCATGGCACTCTCTCGTCGTCTTCGGGAACGATGCCGATTCATTCCTCGAGGCCGGATTAGAAAAAATGTTTTGGGAACGACACGGCGAGTGTAGTGCACGGCTTCGAAATAGTCAATTCCGCCCGGCCGGACGCCCGCGCCGCCGGAAAAACACAGGACATCCGTGGCCTTGCGCCCCACCGGCGCCCGGCCGGGGCGGGCGGGCGCCCGCCTGCCCGGATGCACGAAACCGGGACCCGCACGGCCGCCTGTTTTCCCGCGGCGGCAACGGCGGTCGCCGCGTCGAAAAGATCGACTGCCGGCCGGCCGTCAACACGAACAGCCGAATCCGGCAAATAACTGCAACCGCGCCGCATTTTCATAGTACTATTTCCCTGAGGAGGACTCCCCTTCAAGGAAAGATCGCAGAGTTCCGTGATGCAAGAACATAAAGCGAATTCAGACAGACTCCCGCGAAAGCGGCTTTGCGCCAGGGAGGAGTTCGCTCTTGCCTTAACGGACGCGAAGACATTCGAACGCGCGGTCCGGACCGGAAGACTCTATCGACTGGTGCCGGGACTCAAGGAATTCGACACCGGTCTTCCCGAAAAGGACCCGAACATCTACCGGCCGATGCCCTTGATGCAGCATACGTTCGAGTCGATCCGGCAGGCTTTCGCACTGATCCACGGCTTCGGCGCGGAGGAGTATCGGAGCCCGGACGCGAAGGATGGCGCCCTGCGCTGGATCAACACCGCCCTGCTGTTCCACGACCTGGGGGAAACGGCCATCATCCAGGGGACGCACCTGCCGGTCTGGTACGATCTTGCCGTAGAGTGGGGCAGGAACAAAGAGCGCAATGCCCTGATTTTGAAGGAAACCTACCCGTTCTTCGGTCCGGAGACGCCCGAGGCGCGCAACTATATCGGGCACCTCATCCATCCTGAAATTTCGGCGGCGCTGGCGGACTATTTCCTTTCCCGCCTGGGAGTCCCCGCCGGCGACATCCGGATCGCCGGGTTCCTCATCCGCAACCACTCGATCCTCATCGAAAAGGCCACCTACGGGCGCACCAAAGACGGGAGAACGCTCCACGAGGATTTCTACAACGACATCGCTTCCGTCGAAGGCGAAACGGGCGTGCCCAGGGACGACCTCCTGAAGATGCTGCACCTCCTGCAGCTCGCCGATGCCAACGCCGTCCGCCCGGGCATGGCGCAGATCCCGGAGGTCACGCGGACGCGCGTCTGGCTGGCGTACGACTACATGATGTTCGTTCTGATGGTGCGCAGCGATCCCTCGCGGTACCGGGCCTTCATGCGGCACCGCGACGCATTCGGCCGCATTCGCAGGGAGAAGCCGTTCGGCACCCCGTTCGGAGAATTGTTCCGGGAACTCCTCTCCCGGATCGAAAAGGCCGAAGGCCCGCTCGAGGAGCAGGAAAAGAGGGTCCTCGAGCAGCACCTGGAACACTATGAGATCTTCCGGATCATCAAAGAGGACCATCTGCACGCCAATACCCAGTTCAACCAGCTGCTGCTGTTGATCGAGTCCGCATCGGGCCGGGAGCTGTCCCCGGAAGACAAGGCGCTGCTGCTGACCGCGTACAAGGTCGCCTACCGTTCCCACGACGGCGACTCCCGCAGGCAGCTCAAGACCGTGCCCGTCGGCGACGTGCGCCGCAAGTTCATCGAGCACCCGATCCGGGTCGCCAGGATCATGGT
>CAZTHE010000155.1:0-8740 GCA_964613495.1 uncultured Acidobacteriota bacterium
GTTGCAACTAACACATTACCACCAGAGGGGCGCCCTTTTATTATGCGTGGCTTCAGCGTCAACCGCCGGATCTAACGTCCCGGCGTTTCGCCATGATCCCCGCGACCATCGCCGCGCAGATCGCGTTCGCCGGCGCATAGAAATTGAAGTTGTACGTGCAGTGGATCAGGAAGGCCGCCATCGCCCCGACGCAGGCCACCGCGAGCGCGCCCTCCTCCGACGACGGGTCCCGGAGCGCGGCCCGCAGCGCCGGGCCGATCACGGCGACGAGCAGCACCAGGCCGATGGCGAAGCCGGCGGCGCCCAGTTCGACCAGCAGCTGCAGGTAATCGTTGTGCGCGTAGTCGATCAGCCGGTCGTGCATGATGTCGCTCTTGCGGTACAGCGCCGACTCGTAGGCGCCCAGCCCGCAGCCGAACACCGGGTAATCGGGCAGAATCTTGAGCGTCTCGGCCCAGAGCGCGGGGCGCGAACCTTCGCCGATCTCCATCTCGCCGGCGAAGCGCTCGACCACCGGGTCGGGCGGGATCAGGACGAACGCCAGCACGGTCGCGAGGACGACGGCGCCGGCCGCCGTCCACTGGATGCCGCGGCGCACCCGGCGTCCCATCAATAAAACGCCCATGAAACACAGCGACGCGAGGCTCGAGATGAAGCCTCCGCCGGAGAGCGAGAACGTCAGCGCCAGGAAGATCAGGGCGGCCGCCGCGAGCAGGACGATGCCGACGGCCGTCGACCGGCGGGCGGATTCGGCGCGGCGCTCGCGGCGCGCGAAGTTGACCGCGGCCATGAGGGCGAACGGCAGCGCCATGCCGAGCAGGTTGGCGTAGTGGCTGTGGTTCGGGTACGTCCCCTGCGCCATGCGCGTCTTGCCGACGTCGTCGAAGTACTGCAGCAGGCCGAGGGCCGCCTCGAGCGTCCCCACGACGAGGATCGGGATGGCGGCGCTCCACCCGCGCATGCGGCGCATCGTGACGAAGACGAGCGTGTAGGCGAGGACGCGGAACAGGTGGCCGAGCGTCGCGCCGGGGATCACGCTGAGGGCCGCGCGCGTCGCCGGTTCCATCAGCGCGCCGATCGCGTCGACGTGCTCCGCGCGCGCCGGCGACAGGACGCGCAGCGCCGCCACGGGCAGGGGCACGATCTGCAGCAGCACATAGCAGGGAAGCAGGACGAGGGGCCAGAGGATCCAGCGGCCGGGCGTCGTCGCGTCGCCGCGTGCGAACGCCCAGTAGACGAGCGAGAGGGTCCCGATGCCGAGAAGCGTGACGTTCAGCTCGCGCTCGAGGAAGCCGCCGTGCGCGTAGGCGGCGTAGCCCAGCAGCAGGGTGATACAGAGGAGGTAGACGGTCTGAAGGCGCCTAAGATTCATCGATTATCTCGTTAACGTTCCAACCTTCCAACGTTCTAACGCTTTTCGAGCGCCACGCCGTCGATCCACGCGCGCCCTCGGATCATGTTGTCGAATTTCTCCGACGGGTCGCGCACGACCTCGATGCGCACCCGCCGGGTCTCCGGCCCAACGGCGAGGTCCGCGGCGATTTCCGTCCACCCGCGCGTCCCCCTGAACTCCTCGCTGCGGAAACTGAACCGCGCCGGCGCATCGGCGTCGTAGACGCGCACGGCCACGCCCTTGTCGGTCGAGACGTCCTCGGTGCGCACCCATGCGCGAAACCGGTACATGGCCGGCTCGGGCAGCGTCTCCTGAAAGACGTGCCGGAAGGCGATATTGGCCTTGCCCGAAAAATCGATCCGCAGCGAATGCCCGCCCGAACGCGCGACCTTTGCGTCGCGCTCGATCTCGACGTCGCGGGCCGGGCTGATCCTCCAGTCGAAGACCGACCCGGACGGCTCGTCTTCAAAACCGCCGTTGTAGACGAAATCGCGCGTCAGGTAGCCGCCGCGCCGCCCGCCGAGGGCCTCGAGGTGGATCGCGCGGGCGCGGTCGTAGTCGCGCAGGCGCACGAGGTGGGCGACGTATTGGCCGGTGAGTTCCCGGTCGGGGATGCCGCGCGCGGCCATCCAGTCCCAGGCCTGGCGGACCGCGTCCGGTTCGGCGATCCGCATCAGGACGCGCAGGTACTGGCGCGCGACGGCCGGGTCGGGCGGCAGGCCGTATTCGAGCGTGTCGGCCAACCGGTAGCTGCTCGAGGTGTACGACTCGAGGATGTCGCGCGCGTACCCGGGCGTGAGGCCGAGGATGCGGCCGGAGATCTTCAGCGACTCGACGTGCTCGCCGACGCGCGTGTAGTAGCGCGCGACGAGCGACAGGTTCGACACGAGGTTCGGCCCGAGGACGAGGGCGCGCTCGAAGCACGTCCGGGCGTCGTCGGCATAGCCGTTGTCGAGCAGGGCGGAGCCGAGTTCGCACCAGCGGAAGGGCGACGCCGGGTCGCGCAGGAGCGCGTACGGCAGCGACTGCGGATCGTCGACCGCGCGGCCGGCCAGTCGGTCGTCGGACCAGCTGACGGCGCGCAGCCCCTCGGGCTCCAGCATGCGCAGCAGCCCGAACGCAGCAACCGCCAGGGAAAGAACGAGCAGGATAAATCTATGTCTCATTAGGTATAACGTAAGATGTTTGAACGTTTGAACGTTTGAACGTTTTAACGTTAAATGTTCAATAAATGAATAATTGTTATTTCCTTTATACAAACTCTCATGCTATCATTGCCCAAATTTTTTTAACGGGTTTGCGTTTTCGTTCGATAAGGAGACTGGGAGAAAACCTATGTCCGACCGCCTGCTCGATGACATTTCGCGCATTCTTGCCGCCCCGATGCCCCGGCGCCGGATGGTGAAGATGATGGCCGGAGGATTCGGGGCCGCGGCGGCGGCGCTGTTTGCCGGCAGGGAAGCCCGGGCCGAGTGCAAGAAGGGCGAGACGTCTTGCGGCGACCTGTGCTGCAAGAAGGGCGAGACCTGCGTCACGGACGTAAATGGCGCGAAGCGCTGCAAGAAGATCGCCGGGGCCGGATCGTGGAAGCTCAAGGCGGCGGGATTCGCGGCCGGCGCGACGGCGGGTACGGCGGCGGGCGTTTCTTCCGCGCCGCAGGAAAACTGCCGCAAGAACGAAACGAAGTGCGGCACGGCGTGCTGTCCTCCCGGCCACGCGTGTTTGAGCCCCGGCGTCTGCTGTCCTCCCGGACGCGTCTGCGGCAACCTCTGCTGTCCTCCCGGCCAGTACTGCCTCAACGAAGGAGGCACGTACCGCTGCGTCACGCATCACCCCTCGATTTCCGGCTAGAATTCCCACGCCGCAATCCAGGGCCGAAGGCCCGGCAGTGAATAGGCCCGACCGTAAGGTCGGGATCACTGAATAGAAACAAGAGGAGCACCAGAGGTGCGGCACCTGAAAGTGCCGCGGCTTCGCCGCTCGTCTGCAACGCGGCGGCGTATCCCGACCTGACGGTCGGGCCTATTGAATGCCGGCGCTTCGCGCCTCTGCCGACTACCGACTGCCGACTACTTCCAGCATTCAAACTGCTTTTTTTCCCCCACCCCCTGTGTTACCATCAGCCAAATTATTTTGACGGGACTGTGCATGCGAGCGATGTTGATGCCGGGAGAATAGACATGTCCGACCGCTTACTGGATGGGATTTCACGAATTCTTGCCGCCCCGGTGCCCCGCCGGCGGATGGTGAAGATGATGGCTGCGGGATTCGGCGCCGCGGCCGCGGCGCTGCTCGCGGGCAGGGAAGCCCGGGCCGAGTGCAAGAAAGGCGAGACGGCCTGCGGCGACCTGTGCTGCAAGAAGGACGAAAGCTGCGTCATAAACGAAAAGGGCGAGAGCCGCTGCCGGAAAGCCGGCGGCAGCAAGTGGTGGACGCTGAAGTCGGGCGCCGCGATGGCGGCTGCGGCCGGAGGCGGCGCGAGCGGCGTCTACGCCGTGACGCGGCCCAACTGCCGGAAGAACGAGATCGACTGCGGCACGGCGTGCTGTCCTCCCGGCCACGTCTGCACGAGTCCCGGCGTCTGCTGTCCTCCCGGACGCGTGTGCGGCAACCTGTGCTGTCCTCCGGGCCAGTTCTGCTACCACGAAGGCGCTACGTTCCGCTGCGTTACGACGCACCCTTCGGTCTCCGGCTAGATACGTTTGAATGTTTGCACGTTTGAACGTTGGAACGTTCTGTTGGTCGTTACACTCGATTTTTGGGTAAACCGCACGATTGGTCTGGAAGACCTCCGATTGCTTGCCCGACAACCGCCCTTCCGGCCAATCCAACCTTCCAACCTTCCAACGTTCCAACCTTCAAACTTTCCAACCTTCCAACCTTCCAACCTTCAAACTTTCCAACCTTCAAACCTTCAACGTATCTCCAAAGCGCTCCAACGCCCTTCGGTCCGGCTGGCAATCCCGCTTCGATAATACGGCGTCGCATGCCTCGTCGACGCCCATGGACCCGGTCTTCATCAGGTACGCCGCCGCGACGGTGGGACTGCGCTGGACTCCTGCGGAGCAGTGCAGGTAGACGCGGGCCCACGCGGGCTTCAGGGCGGCCTCGACGGCGGCGACGCACTCGGGCAGTTTCAGGGCGAGGTCCTCCCGGTCGAACTCGCTCACGGGCACCCGCGCGAATTCGATCCCGAGTTCCTGCAGGGCGCGGGCGAGTTTCTTGTGCGAGGTGCGGAACTGCCTCAGGTCGGCGTCGGTCTGCAGGCTCACGACATGGGTGATGCCAATGCGGTGCAGCTGCTTGGCGTCCTCGGGCCGCGGCATTTGGCCGACCCAGAGCCGGTCGTCGATGATCTGGTTGTAGTCTCCGAGCATAGAATAACCGTCAACGTCGGAAGGTTGGAACGTTAGAAGGTTTACACGTTTGAACCTTCCAACCTTCCAACCTTCAACCTTCTTCTATCGCCTTCGCCCTGAGCTTCGCCACCTCGCAGAAATACCCGACGCGCCCGTCCAACTCCCCCGTCTCGAGGTGCGCATGCGCGGGGCACCACAAACACAGGTTGACGATGGGGCACACGCGGCAGGTCTCGAGGAACTCCTTGCGCCGCGATCGCATGTCGCGCACTTTCGGGACGAAATTGCGCCAGGCGTCCTCGAGGCTCCCCGTCCGCAGGTCGAAGACGCAGTCGGGGTGGCACAGCGACGCGCACAGGCGGAATTTCCCGTCGTGGCCGACGTGGAAGCTCCCGTTTCCGGCGCCGCAGTGGAACAGGTGGTCGCACCCGGTGTGCTCGAACTCCGGGCGGATGAGGTCGCCGCATCCCTTGCGCAGCGCGGCCGAGCGTTCCGCGTCTGCCCGCTCCAGGGCGACGATCTCTTCGGGCGACAGCCGCTCGGCGCGTATTTCGGCGTTGCGCCGCGCGTCGCCGTCGAAGCGCAGGTGCAGCAGCGGATCGAAGCGGAAGAAATCCTTCGTGCGCGCGCGGCAGAAGCGCGCGATTTCGGCCAATTCGTTGAAATTCGAGCGCAGGGCCATGGCCTTCAGGCGCACCTTGACGCCGGCGGCCGTCAGCCGGTCGAGGCCCCGCGTGAAGGCGGCGAACGACCCGGGACGCCGGGTGACGCGCTCGTAGGTCTCCGCGGTCACGCCGTAGACGGTCAGTTCGATGTCGCGCGGCGGGTATTTGGCGAAGAGCGCCACGTGGCTTTCGGTGAGCGTCTGGGCCGTGGTGAAGACGGAGACGAGGAGTCCCTTGCGCTTGAGCGACAGGTAGATGTCGGCGAAATCCTCGCGCAGGAGCGGCTCGCCTCCCGTCAGGAGGCACCACAGGGCGCCGAGACGGACGGCCTGGCCGGCGATGCCGTCGATTTCCGCGGGCGTGAGTTCCGCGGCGCGCGCGGCGGCGTCGCCCGCCGGCCGGTTGACGTAGCAGTGCCGGCAGTCGTTGACGCAGCGCGCGGTCAGTTCGAGGTCGAACGACAGGCAGCCGCGCTTCGCCTCGACTTTCGCCCAGAGCGGAAAGTCCTGAATTTTTATTTCCTGAACAGCCATGGATTTCAATACAGGGCCGAAGGCCCGGCAGTGAATAGGCCCGGCCGTAAGGCCGGGATCCTGATTTCCCGAATCGCCATCGATTTGCTATAGCGTTCTAACGTTCTAACGTGTAAACGTTCCAACGTTCTATCGTTCTTCAAACGCTCCGTGTGACCATCCGGCGCCGAGCGAGCTCCGTGATCAGTCCGGCGACATCGCGCTCGATTTCCTCGAGCGGCGCGTCGAATTCCTCGACGAGTCCCGCGGCGATTCCCTCGAGCGTCCTGGCGCCGTCGAGGCGGTTCCAGACGGCCTTGCCGGTCTCGTTGAGGGTGTAGAGCTCGTCCTCGGCGTCGCCGATCCCGGCGACGAGCGGGACGATGATGACTTCGCCTTCGATCTCGCGCGACACGATATCGTCCGACCGCGCGTACACGGCCTGCAATTCTATTGTCTCATCCATCTGCTTGTCTCCAGTTGGTTTGTCCGGGCGGCACCAGTGCCCGAATTGCACGAAATTCGTGTCATTCGTGGCCGATCCGTCATCGGAGGGCCCTGGCGGCTGCCATCAGCCGCCGCAGCAACCCGCGGCGGCTCAGGGCGGCGACGATGCGCCGTTCGGGCCCGAGTCCCAGACGCACGTCGCGGCCGTCGCGTTCGATTCTCGACACGCACCCCAGGACCCGCGGCCGCGGGATTTCCCCGTCGCTCCCGTCCACGTTATCGCCCTTGACGTCGACCGACGCGTCCCGCACGGCGACGACGCGGTGGACGACCAGGCGCCCGTCCTCCGGGCGCCGGAACGCGGCGACATCGCCCACCCGGACTCGTACGGCGGGCGCGACGGTGACGACATCCCCGTTTCGGATAAACGGGCTCATGCTGCCGCCCAGCGCTTTAAAGCGGAATGCCGCGCCCTTGGCGACCACGTCGCCGAGGAGCCCCGCCAGGTCCGCCCCCGACAGCGATATCTCGGCTATCCTGGTCTCTGCGTCCATATCCCTGGTTCAGCCACACAGCTCACGAATTCGTGCCTTTCGTGGCGGCCTTTCAGAGTTCTATCGATTATTCGGCGCCGAGAATTCTGGACCCGACGCGCCCGATTTTCCCGAAGTGGGAGTCATAGGACACGACGGTGGCGCCTTCCCGGGCCGCCAAGGCGGCGATCCAGATATCGTTGGTCCGCAGGGGAGTCCCCGCCCGGTGAAGCGCCGCCACGATTTCGGCATAGATCCGCGATGCGGCGTCGTCCACGTCGAGGACGCGAACGATGGGGTGGGAAAGAAATCGGCCGAGTTCCTCCTCATTTTTCCGGGCCTGCGTTCCGAGAAGAAACCCGGTTCGCAGTTCGCCCAGGACTACGGTGGGCATTCCCAGCCACTTCGCCGAGCCGATGATGGCAACGGCGGGACTGTCGCCGCGCATGAAGCGGCTATATGCGGAGGTATCGAGGCAGATGCGGCTCATTGCCAGTGTTCCGCGTCTATCTGTTCGAATACGGCGGTCGCGCGCTCAAAGCTCTCGAATTCGTCTTCGCTCCAGGTCCCGGCCAGCTTTTCGAGGCCGTTCGCGCCTTTGGATTTCCAGTCGAGGCTCAGGGCCTGCCGGAGCAGTTCGATGACGGTCTGGTTGATGGATTTCCCCCTGCGGCGTTTTTCATCCTCAAGCGCGCGTGCAAGGTCCGGATCTATATTGCGAACGGTCAGGTAATTCATGAAATCCTCGCTTCTTCTGATTGCATTCTATCACAGCATCCAATGAATGCAAGCATTTAACGCTATCGACGAATTCGTGCCTTCCGTGGCGGCTTTTCATACGAGGCGGATGCGCTCCTTCCAGTCCTCGACTTCCCACGCGCTTTCGCCCGGCCTGATCAGCCCCAAATATTCCGCCTGGGCGTGGGCGATGCGGCAGAGGTATTCGACGGGCGTGTCGAGCGTCCCGTGCTCCGACCACGACTTGGCGGGGCACTGCTCGCACAGGCCGTGCAGGAAGCAGCGCCCGCAGCGCTCGAGGTAGTCCGGGTTTTTCGCGCGGACGTCGCCCAGGCGCGCGGCGAATGCGTCGATGATCTCGCCGAGGCCGCACTCCCCGGCGTCGAAGGCGAGCGCCGGGTCGCGCAGCAGCAGGCACGGCTGGATCCTGCCGTAGGCGTCGACGCAGACGTTTTTGCCGGCGCCGCAGGTGAACAGCCGGTCTCCCTGCGGTCCGATGAAGCGGCCGCAGAACTCGCGCATTTCCCTGCGGTACTTTTCCGGCTCGCGCGTGAGGACGGCGAGCCCTTCGGCCGGCGAAACGCGCAGGCTTTCGATCCTGCGGTTGAGCGCGGCCGAGTCGCGCCGCCCGCGCAGGTCGAAGAACATGGAGTAGCCCGGCCGCTCGTCCATCGACGGGAGGGTGCGGGCCCACGCCTCGAACTCTTCCATTTCGCCCCTGAGCCCGGGCAGCAGGGCGCCTTTTACGATGAAGCGCACGCCGCGTTCGACGAGAAGGTCGACGCCGCGGCGGAACCCGGCGAAGGCGCCCGGGGCGCAGGCGTCGGCGTCGTAGGATTCGGGTCGCATGCCGTAGACGCTGATTTCGATCTTTTCGAGCGGGGGGACGCGGGCGAACAGGCCGGCGAGTTCGGGCGTGATGCCGCGGGCGTTGGTGAACAGGAGCACCTTCATGCCCAGGCGCCGCGCGAACAGGTAGAGATTGGCGAAGTCGGGCCGCAGCAGCGGTTCGCCGCCGGTGAAGCGCACGGTGAGCGCGCCGAGCGCGGCGGCCTGGCGCAGCACGTCCTGCCACCCGGCGGTCGGGAGCTCG
>CAZTHE010000156.1:0-8709 GCA_964613495.1 uncultured Acidobacteriota bacterium
ACGAGCGGCTTGGTCGCGTGGCCCGGCGTCCGGCACATCGCCGACGGCAACTTCGCGCCCGTCATCGAGGCGGCCCTCGCGGCACCCGGCTTCGCGGCCGACGAGCCGGAGAAGACGATCCTCGTCGGGTTCGGCCACAACGCCGTCCTCGGCGTCGCGCCGACCGTGATCGAGGCCGTCAAGGCCGGCAAGATCCGGCATTTCTTCCTGATCGGCGGTTGCGACGGCGCCAAGTCCGGCCGCAACTACTACACCGAGTTTGCCGAGAAGGTGCCGAAGGACTGCGTCATCCTGACGCTGGCCTGCGGCAAGTACCGCTTCAACAAGCTGGAGTTCGGCGACATCGGCGGGATCCCGCGCCTGCTGGACTGCGGGCAGTGCAACGACGCCTATTCCGCGATCAAGGTGGCGGGGGCCCTCGCGCAGGCATTCAACTGCGGGGTCAACGATTTGCCCCTGTCCCTGATCCTCTCCTGGTACGAGCAGAAGGCGTGCGCCATCCTCCTGACCCTGCTCCACCTCGGGATCAAGAACATCCGCCTGGGCCCGACGCTGCCCGCCTTCGTCACGCCGGCGGTGCTGAATGTACTGGTAGACAAGTTCGCGATCAAGCCGACCACGACGGTGGAAGCCGACCTGCAGGCCGCCCTCGCGGGGGCATAGGACCATCCGGATCCGGGAGTGCCGGCGCCTCCGGCACTCCCCCGGATTCCCCGCGTCACCGGAGAGTCAAAAGGTACGCGACAAGGGCGTCGAGGTCTTTTTCGGGCAGATCGGGGTACGACTTCATCGTCGTATCCGATTTCATGGACTTCGGCGTCCGGATCCATTTTCGCACTTCTTCCGGCTTCAGCCGCGCCCCCACGCCGTCCAGCGGCGCCTTCGCACCCCCGGCCCCCGAGATGGAGTGGCAGAGCGCACACTTCTGCACCGCGTAGACTTCCTTTCCGCGATCCGCGGAATCGTCCTGGAACAAGGCGATCCCGCCGACGATCAGCGCGGACAGTCCCGCCGCAAAAATTCCCAAAACCAGTTTCATGTCCCCCCTCCGTTCAGTATGCCGGCCCGTGATAGTGCGGCGGGTTGAAAAAGCGGACACCGCGCTTTTTGAACAAACCCACCAGGAGAACCCCGGCGGCGAAGCCGCCGACATGGGCCCAGAAGGCGATGCCGCCCGCATCCTGCCGCCCCGCCATGCTGCCGTTCAGGAACTGGAGTACGATCCAGATCCCGAGGACCACCCCGGCGGGAACATACATCAGCCGCACGAAGAAGCCGAAAAAAATCAGGGTATACACCCGTGCCCGCGGATACAGCATGACGTATGCCCCCAGCGCGCCGGAAATCGCCCCGCTCGCCCCGATGGACGGGATGATGGAATCGGGATTGGAAAGGATATGGCTCGCCGAAGCCAACAGGCCGCACAACAGGTAAAAGACCAGATAGCGCACGTGCCCCATGGCCTCCTCGATGTTGTTGCCGAAGATCCACAGGAACCACATGTTGCCGATCAGGTGCATCCAGCCCCCGTGCAGGAACATGCTGGTGAACAGGCTCAGCGTCGGCGGGATCGCGACCATGCCGGCGGGAAGGCTCTTATCCCCGAAGATCACGGCGGGGATCGCCCCGAACTGATAGACGAATACCTCCGCCGCGTTCGCCGGCAGGGTCAGCTGATAGAAAAACACCGCGATGTTGACGGCGATCAGGCCCCACGTGACGAACGGCGTAATCGTGGTCGGGTTGTCGTCCTTCAAAGGAAACATGGCACCTCACGGACCGGCGGCACGCGATCGCCGTCGCCGGGACGTCAGCGGATTTCGAGTTCGTCCGCGAGGGCCGCGGCGCCGTAAAGCTTGCGCAGCGCCTCGGTGACCGCGCCGGTGTGCACCGCGACGGACCGGTTGTTCTCTTCATTATAGACGTAATTGCCGACGAGGCTTTCGATATTGCCGTCGAAAATCACGCCGACGATTTCCGCGTCCCGGTTGATCACCGGGGACCCGGAATTGCCGCCGATGGTATCGCACGTACAGACAAAATTCACCGGAGTCGACAGGTCCAGCTTTTCGCGGCCTTCGACATACCGGACGGGGAGGTCGTACGGCGCCCTGGCGTCGAAGCCGGCGCTGCGGTCGTACAGCCCGAAAAAGGTGGTCTTCCAGGGCGCCTGCGTGCCGTTCATCGCGTAGCCCCGTACGGAGCCGTAGGACAGGCGCAGCGTAAAAGTGGCATCGGGGTATTCGCTTCTTCCGTAGACGGCGAACCGTGCGCGGCCGATCTTCTCGCCGGCTGCCGCCTGGACGCTCTCCACCTGGTCTTCCATCCATTTCTGGATGTCCCGCACGGCCGGATCGACCTTCCGTGCGAGCGCGATCGCCGGATCGTCCGACCCTTCGACGGCCGCGGTCCCGCCCTCCATCAACTCCTTCCTGTAGGCCGGATCCGTCAGACGCGTCTTTTCGATCACGTCCCGGGCCACCTCCTCCGGGCGCCGCCCGCCCAGGGCCGCCTGCACGAAAGGATCGCGCGGCCCGAGTTCATCGAGGGATTCCTGCAGGCTGTCGGCGAGCAGCGCGGTTTCCATCCCCGGGTAGACGGGGGCCGGCGACAGCAGCCCGAACTTCAGCGATTCCAGCTGCGAGTCGTGATAGCCGTCCATGCGTTCGCCGTCGGGCTTCCTCGACTCCGCGGCGTACCGGACGATGGAGGTGGCCAGAGAGGCGATCCGCGATGCGCGCAGGGACCGGTAGCGCAGCTCCCGGTACCGAGCCGCGCGTTTCTGCTGGGCCCGCCGGATCGCGTCCCACGCTTTCCCGAATTCCTTCGCCAGTTCGGGCCGTGCCGCCGCCCGCGCGCGAAATTCCCTTTCCTCCTGCTGCTTCCCGGCCATCACCGCCCGGTCCAGCAGTCCGTTGTACTCGCCGCCGTACGCCTTGAGGGAGTTCTCGAGGCTGCGCACCTGCGACATCGCCTGGCGCGCCTGCTCTTCGCCTTCCGCCGAGTAGCGGTTCAGCACCGCCAGCCGCCGCCGGATCAGCTTCAGCGTTTCGGGGAGCACCACGTCGCGTTCCACCTCGATCTGCCGCATCGTGCTCAGGCGGTCGGTCGAACCCGGGTTCCCGGAGACGAATACCAGTTCGCCCTCCGCGGCCCCGCGCGCATTCCACTTCAGATAATGCGGGCTCTCCGCGGGCGCGCCGTTTTCGTAGGCGCGGAAAAGCGCCACGTCCAGGTTGTAGCGGGGGTAGGTAAAGTTGTCGGGATCGCCTCCGAAGAAGGCGATCTGCTGCTCCGGGGCGAAGACCAGGCGCACGTCGGTGAATTTTTTGTAGCGATAGAGCCAGTATTCGCCCCCGGCATAGAGCGCGACCACGTCCGAACGCAGCCCGGTGGCATCGAGGCTTCCCTTCTCGATTTTCGCGATTTCCGATTTCCGTGCCTGATACGCTTCCCTGTCTCCCATCCCCTTTTTCACCGCGCCCTGCACGCGGGACGTTACATCTTCCATCGACAGGAGGACGTTCAGTTCCAGGTCCGGGCACTTCATCTCCTCCGCCGCCGTGCGGGCGTAGAATCCCTGACTGGCGTAGTCTTTGTCCGGGCCGGATACCTTCTGGAGCTGCCCCAGGGCGACGTGATGGTTCGTGAGGATCAGGCCGCGCGGGCCGACAAAGGACCCCGATCCACCGTCGTTGAACCGCACGCTGGAAAGACGCACGTGCTCGAGCCACTGCGGCGCAAGTGCGAACCCGTACTTTGCCTGAATCTGTTTTGCCGGGGGATTGTCGAACGTCCACATCCCCTCTTCGGCGCCAGCCGGGACGGGCAGGAATCCCCAGGGCAAAAGGAACAGGATCCACACACGGAACCGCGGCCGATGGTCTCTCATAGATGCCTCCGGGGAATATTATAGCCTAAAGCGACGCCGGTTGCGGGTGAGGCGGACATCGCAATTCCAGATTTCAGATTCCAGATGGCGCATGTCCAAACGGCCTCGAGCAATCCTCCGTCGGGGACGCCGCCCCTCCCGCCCGGATCGGGGGCCCACAGCCTCATTTGAGATCCGAGATCCGGAATCCGAGATCCGGAATCTGGAATCTGGAATCCGGAATCTGGAATCAAAATACCTACGCTCGCCGCATTTTCGCCGCCAGCAGGCGGTCGCGCTCCCCGGCATCCGTCCCGAGGTCGATCGCGGTCCACGCCATGGCCAGGGCGCCGTCCACCACGGCCCGGTCCGCGGCCTCCGTCGCGCAGTGCGCGGCGAATTCCTTCTGGTGGTTCACGGCGGGGAAAGACCCGATCCCGATCATCGGCTGGATCGACGGAACGGCCAGAGAGACGTTCCCCATGTCCGTGGACGCGATGGATTTGTGCTTTTCCTTCCCGACGGCCGGGTAGACGCGCCCCAGCGACGCCGCGTTGCGGGCATAGAAAGCGGCGATTTCCGGATCGTGGATCATTTCGGAATAGGGCTTGTCGCCCCCGAGGATCTCCAGCGTGCAGCCGGTCGCGAGCGCGCCGGCCTCGAAACAGCGCAGCACGCGCGGCCGCAGCGCTTCGAGGCGGGCCAGCGTTTCGCCGCGGACGATATACCGGGCCGCCGTGTGCGCCGGAACGATGTTGGGGGCGTCGCCGCCGTGAACGACGATGCCGTGGATGCGGTCGGTCGGCAGGATGTGCTGCCGCAGCAGGCCGATGGCGGTCTGGGCGACGGTCAGCGCGTCGGCAGCATTGATGCCCATCTCCGGGAAGGCGGACGCGTGCGCTTCGCGCCCCGCATAGCGGACTTCGAACATCGACGCCGCGATGACTTTGGGCATCAGGACGTCGAACGGCGCCGGGTGCACCATCAGGGCTGCGTGGACGCCGTCGAAGGCCCCCCGCTCGAGCAGCAGGATCTTGCCGCCGGCATTCCCGATCTCTTCCGCGGGCGTGCCGAGGACCGTAACCGTCAGGCCGGCCTCCCGTGCCGCCGCCGCGGCGGCGATGCCGGCCCCCGCGGCGGCCGCCGCGATGATGTTGTGGCCGCACGCGTGGCCGATCTCCGGCAGCGCATCGTATTCGGCGCAGAAACAGACGTGCAGCGGACCATCCCCGGATCGCGCACGGAACGCCGTCGGCAGGCCGCAGACGCCTCTCTCCACTTCGAACCCGGCGTCGGACAGCAGGCCGCAGAGCCAGTCCGCGGCCTTGGCCTCCTCGAAACCGGGTTCGGGATTCGCGTGGATTCTCCGGCTGATTTCCACGATGCGCTCGCGCATCGATTCGATTCTCTCGCGTGCGGCGGCCTTGGCGTCCATGGTTCCCTCCGTTCTAGGTCTCGCTCTATTATTACCCTTTGCGCGTCTTCGGCTTCAAGACCGGAAGCGGGAATGGTACACTCCACATTCCGGGAAATCTCCAGGGGACTCTGAGTTTGGCGCGGACTGTATTAGAATAGTTCATTTGAGGAACCGATCATGATCTATCCATTGAAAAGTCCCAACCCTGCGGCCAGGTACAGGGCCGTTTTCCGATGCTTCAGCGGGTGTCCGGGCGAATACCCGCTCAACGAGATCCTCTACCAGTGCCCGAAGTGCCAGGATCTGCTGGAGGTCGTGCATGACCCGGAGCCGCTGCGCATGACTTCGCCCGAGGAGTGGAAGGACATCTTCGACAGCCGGTTCATGCGCACGTTCTGGCCGTACGGTTCCGGGGTGTGGGGCAAGAAGGAATTCGTCTGCCCGGACGTGCAGGACGAAAACATCGTTTCGACCTGCGAAGGCGGCAGCAACCTGTTCTGGGCCGAGCAGCTCGGAAACCGTTGGGGACTGAAGGATCTCTGGGTCAAGCAGTGCGGCAACAGCCACAGCGGATCGTTCAAAGACCTGGGGATGACGGTCCTGGTCAGCATGGTGAAACAGATGCGCCACGAGGGGAAAACGGTCCCGGCCGTCGCCTGCGCGTCGACGGGCGATACGTCCGCCTCCCTGGCCGCCTATTGTGCCACCGCGGGGATTCCGGCGATCGTGTTTCTCCCCAAGAACAAGGTCTCCAGCGCCCAGCTGGTGCAGCCGCTGGCGCATGGCGCCATCACGCTGGCGATCGACACGGATTTCGACGGATGCATGGAAATCGTCAAGCAGATCACGGGCCGCAACAACATCTACCTCGCCAATTCGATGAATTCCCTGCGGATCGAGGGGCAGAAGACGATCAGCTTCGAACTGTGCCAGCAGTTCGACTGGGAAATCCCGGACCTCATCGTGATCCCCGGCGGGAACCTGGGCAACGTCAGCGCGCTGGGGCAGGGATTTCTGATGATGCACTCGGTGGGCCTCATCGACCGGCTGCCGCGCATCGTCTGCGCCCAGGCGGAGAACGCGAATCCGCTCTACCAGAGCTACCTGCACGGTTTCGACGAGTTCGACCCGGTCGCGGCGAAGCCGACGCTGGCGAGCGCGATCCAGATCGGGAATCCCGTGAGCGTCCGGAAGGCGATCCGGGTGTTGAGGCGCTTCAACGGAACCGTCGAGCAGGCCAGCGAAGCCGAACTGGCGGAAGCCGCCGCGGAAGCGGACCTGACCGGGCTGTACAACTGCCCGCACACGGGGGTCGCGCTGGCCGCGCTGAAAAAAATGGTCCGGCGCGGCGAAGTGACGCCGGAGGAGCGGGTGGTCGTGATTTCGACGGCGCACGGGTTGAAGTTCACGAGCTTCAAGACCCGCTATCACACCTCGCAATACGAGGACTTCGAATGCCGCTTCGCGAATCCCCCCGTCGAGGTGCGGGCGACGTACGACGCCGTGAGGGACGCGCTATTCCGCTGCCTGGACGCGCGCAACGCCCAGATCTCGAAGGCGTAGGCCGGACGCGGGACAGGAAAATGTCTGAGGAGATGGATCGATGCTAGTCACGATGAAGCTGCACGCCACGGCCGAGGAGATCGAGGCCGTATGCCGCAAGATCGAGTCCATGGGGTACCGGGCGCACCCGATCCCCGGAAGCACGCGGACCGCCATCGGCATCACGGGCAACCAGGGACCGGTCGAAGCCGCCGCCATCGAGGCCCTCCCGGGCGTCGGGGAATGCGTTCCCGTATCCAAGCCCTACAAGCTGGTCGGCCGGGAGCTGAAGGAAGAAACCACGATCGTGGACCTCGGCGACGGCGTGCGCATCGGGGGGAAGGAACTGGCCATCATCGCCGGCCCGTGCGCCGTGGAGAGCCGGGAACAGACGAGGGCGATCGCCGAAGGCGTCGCGGCCGCCGGTGCGCGCCTGTTCCGCGGCGGCGCCTACAAGCCGCGTACGTCGCCGTACAGCTTCCAGGGGCTCGAGGAGGACGGGCTCCGGATCCTGGCCGAGGTGCGCAGGGATTTCGGGCTGAAGATCGTCACGGAGGCGATCGACGTGGAGAGCATGGACCTGGTGGAACGCTACGGAGACGGCAAGCCCTACCAATTCCAGTACGACGGCGCGCCGACGTGCAACGAACAACTGCTGATTGCCCGGCGGTTGATCGAAGCCGGAGCCCGCGTGGTCAGCCTCAGCTATGGACGCTGGGACAGCCATAGCCGCAATGCCGCATCTCGTGGTAGAATTGAGTAATACATTGCAGAGGCTGGTATGTTGGCTCGGAGAACTACAACATTCGTGGCACTTCTGCTGCTGGCCTTAATGTGCGCCGGGGCGTCTGTTTTTGGCGCGACTACCGACAAGGCCCGCATCCTTGATGGCCTCATTGCAACACCCTCCAAGGCATCGACCTATGTCAAATCAAATCGCGCTGATCTAACAGAACTGGCGCTTGACCTGGTGATTTACAGATGGGCCGCCGCCACCGTGGATATGCCCGCCGACATTCAGAATACCGATGCCGTGATTGCAGCAGCCGCAAATGTGCTCTCTGACGGGTTGGTCAACTGGGTGCAGGAAACGTTTGCAACATCGGAAATCATAGGACCGGCGGCTATCCCTGCAGATACCGCACGGGTGGCACAGCTTACGGAACTGCGCAGGCAGATCGGTATGGCGCTGGATTATCGCAACTCGTCACCGATCCAATCCGTCAACGCACTGACGAGCGTACTCGATAAAACCAGAGAACTCCATCTCGACTTGACGGAAGCTCTGGTGTGTACGATCCTGGGTCGGCAGTATCATTATGATATGTCGCGATACCGGCTGGCCGAGGAGTGCTATGGTCGCGCCGGATTGATATTCTCTGCTTATGACTGCAGCGAGGCCGCCGCAATAGCCTATGACGAATACGGTAATCTTGGCGCTGAGATGGGCAGGTGGCTGGTGGCGACGCAGAACTACAGCCTGGCTGCTCGACTGTGGAATCAGTTGGCAAAACAGAATCCAACCGACAGCAGACATCGCCTTATGGCAGGCAGGGAATTTATACGGGCCAGCGAAGCTCAAAGCGCTGCCGGGGATACACAGAAATCCCTGGAACTCGTCAACACCGGCCTGGACAAGCTCCGCGAAGCCGCCTCGATGACCAAGTCATACAACGAACTGATAAAAAATCTGATCACCGTCTCGAACCTATACCGCAGTCAGAATAATCTGCCGAAGGCCATAGAACTGCTTAATGCGGCGGCGCGCGCAGGGGAACAATGCGACGATCCTTTGCTGGTGGCGCAGGTCCACAGCAGCCTGAGCGCCGCATATAATGCCTCAAACCTGCCTGCCAAAGCGCAGGAATCGACAGATAAA
>CAZTHE010000157.1:0-8616 GCA_964613495.1 uncultured Acidobacteriota bacterium
TCTAACCAACTGAGCTATGGGCCCGGACTGTCTGAAGATAACACGCCCCCCGATTCCGGTAAAGCACGAATAAGGCAGGAGCGCGCGGATGCGCTCTCGCCGCGGACGGATAGTTGTTTCCAAAACCGCGGGAACGATGTACCTTGGTCGGAGAAAGGGAGCGGCCCATGCACACGTTTCGACCTTCAACCGACCGCATCCGGCGGACGCACCGGCCCATCGGCGACCGGGTGACCCGGACCGGAGCGGAACGGGCCTTGACCGCCGCCGAATCTTCGAACGGAAACGGGCACGCGGCGCCCATCCTCCGCGGTGCGCGCATCGTCTTTCTTTTCTTCCTGGGACTGATCTTCGCCGCATGCTCATCGCAGGAACCCGGGCCGGAAAAATTTAAAATCGCCCTGACCCCCGACCTGAAGGGACAGAGCGGCATCTTCGTGCTCAATCCGGACCGGACGGGAGGCCGCAGGATCACGGCAGAGGCGACGGCCCAGCTGCGGCCGACGTCCTGGTCTCCCGACGGCAGAAAGATCGCGTTTTTCGCCGCCCGCAGCGAAGACACGCCGATGCGCACGAAATACCGCATCCCGCTCCACTTCCCCCTCTACTGGATGAACTCCGGGGGCGGCTCGCCGAAACGACTGCTCGATTTTCCGGTGAGCGGCTTCGAATTCTCGCCCGACGGCCGCCAGCTTCTCTTCGTCTCCGCCTACGACGACCCGGCCCACAACGATCCGCAGGTAGTCCAGGGACTGAAGAACCCGATGAGCGCCGTATACCTGATGGACCTTCGGGAGAAAACGCAGCGGCGGGTCACGGGATTCGGGCAGCACTGCTCGGGATCCTGGTCTCCAGACGGCACGCGCGTGGCGCTCAGTTTCGGCGACCTCCAGAGCAGCGACATTTACGTAGCTACCGTCGACGGCAAGCACACGCGCCGCCTCACCGAGTCGCCGGGCATCAAGCTGAAACCGGTATGGGCGCCCGGCGGGAAACAGATCGCCTATGTGTCCTTCATCCCACAGGCGGGCGGCATGGTTTCCCACGCGTACACCGTCGATCCCGGCGGATCGCAGCCGAGGCAGGTCGGGGACAGGCACGCTTACGAAGTTGCGTGGTCGCCGGACGGCCGGGCCCTCCTGCTCCGGCTCACGAACGGTTTCGTGCTGGTGTCCGCGGAGGGAAAGACGCTCGTCGACATGGAGAACAGGGTCGTCCGGGCCCAGGACGCCGCCTTCACCCCCGACGGGAAGGGGGTGATGTTCCGCTCCAATCACGAAGGCCCCTGGTTTCTCTACGCAATGGACCTGAACGGCGCCAACACCCGGAGAATCAGCGGGAACCTGAGCGCCTCCACCTTCTGCCTTTCGCCGCTGAGGGAGTGATTTCGATGACACAGCAAAACGGATGCCTGGACACGGAACTTTTCCGGTCGGATCCCTGCCGGTTTCTCGATGACGCCATCAGGGAACACGTCCGGACCAGTCCCCTGAACCACCTGACCGCGTTCGGAAACCTGCCCATCGTCGACGAACCCATCGTCGGCTTCGCCGACGGGGACGACCCGGTCTTCCAGGAACTGAAGACCGTCATCGGGGAATTCCACATGACCCCGCGGGAAGTCCTGGACAAGCATATTGCGGAAAAACGCTGGCGGTTCGGGGCCCCCGGTGCCCTGGAAAAAATCGGCGTCGTTTCCTGGGCCCTGCCCCTGACTTACGAAACGCGCCTGCGGGAGCGATCGTCCCCCCTGGGCGGGTCGCCGATGTACAACCACTCGAGGTGGATCGGCATCCGGCTCTACGAGGACATGGAGCAATTCGTCGCGTCGCTCCTCGAGGTACTGGGATGCAACGCGGTCGCCCCGGTGCACTCGAAATTTTTCGCGATCCAAAACATGCCCGGCGGATGGATGGCGGCCAACTGGTCCGAGCGGCACGTTGCCTATGCCTGCGGCCTGGGGACGTTCGGGCTCAACGGTCTCATGATCACGGCCCGGGGCTGCGCCGTGTACCTGGGCAGCGCCGTAGTCGACCGGGCCCTGACGCCGACACGGCGGGCGGCCAGCCGCGTCGCCAACTGCCCGTACTTTACGGACCGGTCCTGCGGCCTCTGCATCGAGAGGTGTCCCGGGAAGGCGATCGGCCCCGAAGGCAGGAGGAACGTGGATTGCCTGAAAAACCTGCGGGACGAACAGGCGCCGAACGTGATCCGGATGGGATTGGACAAGGGCCTGGTCGGCCCGGCCCCGGCCTGCGGCCGGTGTTCTACAGGACTGCCGTGCGAGGACCGGATCCCCGCCGCGGCCTCCGCGCGAAACGCTTAGCCGGGCCGGGAAACGCGATCAGATCCGGTTCAGCCACTCCACGTTTTCCTTGATCATCCGGGGGATCGGGAGCCCGTACGGGCAGCGCTCCATGCAGTCGCCGCACTCGGTGCACTGCACGGCCTTCTCCTTCAGGTTGCCGAGCATCGCGTTTTTCAGCATCTCCGTGCCGGCCCGCTTTACCATCGACCGGACTCCCAGGACGAACTGGATGGGGATCCCGACCGGGCAGGGCTGGCAGTAATCGCAGCGCCGGCAGAACTTCTTGTCGAACTCGGCGCAGATCTCCTCCATCCTCCGCCGCTCCGCGTCCGTGATCGCGGAGCCTCCATGAAAGACCCGCCAGTTTTGGTCGATCAGCTCCCTGGATTCCACTCCCGCCAGCACGAGGATGTCGGGAAACGACAGGACCCACTTCAGGGCCGCTTCCGGCGCGTCGATGACGCCGCCCGAGAAGGGCTTCATGGCGATCACGCCGACGTTCTTTTCCCTGGCCCTGGGCAGGATCCTGTCCTTCGCGGCGGGCTCCAGGAAACTCAGGCACACCATGATCGTCTCGAAGAGGCCGTCGTCCAGGACCGTCTCCAGCAGGTCGAGGCTGTGGCTCGTGATCCCGACGTGGCCGATCAATCCCTGCTCCTTGGCCTTGAGCAGCCCGGCCAGGGCTCCGTCCGGCGAGGTGACCCGCCTGTATTCCTCCAGGCTGCTGACGCCGTGGCACTGATACAGGTCGATGGCGTCCCGCCGGAGCTCGCGGAGGCTGATCTCCACGTCTCTCAGAATGCCGTCGGCGGAGCGCGCGAACGACTTGGTGGCCACGGAGACTTTCTTCCCGGTCTCCCTCAGCGCCATGCCGATGCGCGTTTCGCTGGTGGTGTACATTCTCGACGTGTCGATAAAATCCATGCCAGTTTCCAGTGCGTGCCGGACGACGCCGACCGCCTCCGTTTCGCTGACGCGCTGGATCGGAATGCCGCCGAATCCCAGGCGGGTTGCCTCGATACCGGTTTTTCCAAGAATCATTCGCTTCATAGGCCGTGTCCTCGAGCAACAGGATAATGCAAGGCGGCAGCCGGCACAATCCCTACCGGTTTGTGCGGCCCGAGCGCCCTTCGGCGGTTGCATTCCCGCGCCGTTTTTGATTGAATCCCGTCGCCATGGATCCGACACAGCGCTTTTCCGGCCGCGCCGGCTATTATTTGAAATACCGTCCCCGCTATCCGCGCGCGGTACTCGAGACAATGCAGCGGGACTGCGGCCTCACGGCCGGCGCCCGGGTCGCCGATATCGGTTCCGGCACCGGGGCGCTGACCGAACTGTTCCTGCAGAACGGCAATACCGTGTACGCCGTCGAGCCGAATCCGGAAATGCGGCGGACCGCAGAGAGAGTGCTTGCGGCATACCCGGGATTTAAGAGCGTCGCGGGAAGGGCCGAAGCCACGACACTGCAGGGCCGGAGCGTGGATTATGCCGTGGTGGGGGCGGCGTTTCACTGGTTCGACCTCGCCCGGGCCCGACTGGAGTTTCTGCGCATCCTCAAGCCCCCCCGCTGGACGTTGGTGGCCTGGAACGAGCGCGAGTTCGAATCGACCCCGTTCCTGGCCGCCTACGACGGGCTTCTGCGGCAGTTTGCGCCGGACTACGCGCGGGAACGGCACAAAAGCACCTACGACACCGCGATGGCAGTGTTTTTCGGAACCGCGGATTTCGGGGAAAAAACGTTTTCCCACCGCCAGGAGTTCGACTATGCGGGCCTGAAGGGCAGGATGCTGTCCTCTTCATACACCCCGGAACCGGGACACCCGAACTACGAGCCCTTGATGGCCGGGCTCGAGAAAATCTTTCAAACACACCAGGTTCGCGGCCGCGTAACCTTCGATTACACGACCAGGATGTACTACGGCCGCCTGTAATTATGGTGACTGTCACCGAAATTACCGGAGGTGGTCGACGGCGTTGCGGAAGAAGAGCAGGCCGAGCCCGTGTTCGGGGAGAGTGCCGCGCAGCTTCTGCATATCCCAATGCGGATGGTTTTCCGGGTACAGATACGCTTCCGGGTGAGGCATGAGGCCGAACACGCGGCCGGTGGGGTCGCACAGGCCGGCGATGGCATGGAGCGCACCGTTGGGATTGTGCGGAAACGCCTGCGTCGGCTCCCCGCTCCCGGGATCCGCGTAGCGGCACGGAACGCAGCGCGCCGCTTCCAGCCGCCGCAGCAGGTCTTTGTCGAGCGTGAACACCTTCCCCTCGCCGTGGCGCACGGGCAGGTCCATGAAATCCAGGCCGCGCGTAAACACGCACGGCGAATCCGGCTCGAAGCGCAGCCGCACCCAGCGGTCCTGGAAGGTGCCGGAGTCGTTCTGGATGATCGACAGCGTCTGCGTGAAATAGTCCCCGTCCAGCCCGGGCAGGAGCCCGAGTTTGACCATGATCTGGAACCCGTTGCACGCGCCGAGGATCAGCTTGCCTTCTCCGACGAAGCGCCCCAGTTCGCCGCTGAGCCGGTGTTTCGCCCGCAACGCGAACACGTGCCCGGACGTCATGTGATCGCCGTAGGCGAACCCGCCGATAAACATCAGCGCCGCGAACTCCCGCAGAAGCTCCGGCCGGACGAGCAGATCGTTGAAGTGGACCAGCGCCGGCCGCGCCCCCGCCAGCTGCCAGGCGTAGCGCGATTCGTCCTCGCAGTTCAGGCCGTAGCCCGTAATGATGAGCACCGGGATATCAGACGCCATACAGTGTTTCCTTGAACGCGCGCCGGAGCGCATTGAGGTCCATGTCCACCAGCCCGCGCCCCCCGGCGCCCTGAATGCGGAGCCGCTTCGCGGCGGTCACGGTCCCGATGCGCGCGCAGGGCAGGCCGCGGAACAGATCCCGAAGTTCCGGCTCTCTTTCCGGCGCGCAGGTGACGACGAAGCGGCTGTTGGACTCGGAAAAGAGCCTGGCGTCGTCGTCGGGCGATCCTTCGCAGGCCGCGGCGGACAGGTCGATCGAGGCGCCCAGGTCCCCGCCCAATGAAGCCAGCGCGAAGGCCACGGCCAGCCCGCCCAGGGTCGGCGTATGCGACGACCGAAGCAACCCGCGGGCGGCGGCTTCGTTCATCGTGACATAGGTCGCAAGCGCGAGGCCGGCATCCAGCCCCGGAGGCCTGCCGCCATACGAGGAGGGCGTTCCCTGTTCGCGCGCCAGCAGCCGGTAGAACTCGGAGCCGCCCAGTTCCTCCCGGGTGACGCCCACGACGTAGACGGGATCGCCCGCGCTCTTGAAATTCATGGTCACGGCCCGCCGGACGTCGTCGATCCTGCCGATCGTCGAGAACAGCACCGTCGGCGGGATCGAGATCTTGCGCCCGCCGCGCACGGAGTCGTTCATCATGCTGTCCTTGCCGGAAATCGGGGGAACCCGGAACGCCGTCGTCACGTCGTACAGCGCCTTGTTGGCCCGCACGAGCTGCGCCATCTTGTACGCCCCGTCCGGCGTCTTGGCGCTCTGCACGGGATCGGGCCAGCAGAAGTTGTCCAGCCCGGCGATGTGGTCCATGCGGCCGCCCGCGCTGACGACGCGCCGCACGGCTTCGTCGATGGCGCTCGCCATCATCGCGTAGGGGTCGAGGTCGGAATAGAAAGGGTTGATCCCTTCGGCGAGGACGATGCCTTCCGGGCGCCCGTGCTCCACGCGCATCACCGCCGCGTCGCCCGGCACGTCGCCGTGTACGCCGACGAAAGGCTTCACGGCGCTCAGCCCCTTGACTTCCGCGTCGTACTGCCGCGACTTGAATTCCCGGGAGCAGACGTTGAGCGACCTCAGCACCCCGGCCAGGTGCCGGTTTCGCGGCCCCCGCCGCGGCCGCCGGGGCGGCGGGACCTGCGGCGGCTGCCAGCGGGCTTCCAGCTCCATTCGCGGCCCGCCGTCGTGCAGGAAGTCGAGCCCGATGTGGCCGACCACGCGATTCCCGTAGCGGACCACCAGCGCGCCCGTGCAGGTGAAGGTCCCGAGGGCGGTCGCCTCGACGTCGCGCCGCGCGGCGAGCGCCAGCAGCTTATCCAGCTTCTCGGGAGGCACGGCCAGGGTCATGCGTTCCTGCGCTTCGGAGAGGAAGATTTCCCACGGCTGGAGCCCCTCGTACTTCAGCGGCGCTTTCGCCAGATCGATATCCGCTCCGCCGCTCAGCCGGCTCATTTCCCCGACCGACGAGCTCAACCCGCCGGCCCCGTTGTCGGTGATCGCCCGGTACACGCCGGCGTCGCGGGCTTCCATGAGAAACTCGTACATCCTGCGCTGCGTGATCGGGTCGCCGATCTGGACCGCCTGCGCGGGAGACTCCTGCCGCAGCTCCTCGGACGAGAACGTCGCGCCATGGATGCCGTCCTTGCCGATGCGGCCGCCGCACATGACGATGACGTCCCCCGGTTTCACATTCTTGCGCTCCGACGGCTCGTTTTGCAGCAGGCGCGGGATCCGGCCCACGGTGCCGCAAAAGACCAGCGGCTTCCCGAGGTACCTTTCGTCGAACCGCTCGAATCCGCGCGCGTACGGGATCCCGCTCTGGTTCCCGCCGTCGATGACTCCCTGGTGCACGCCGTCGCGGATGCGGTTCGGGTGCATCAGGCCCTCGGGGATCTCCCCGTCGTGAAAGGGGGACGCCAGGCAATAGCCCCAGACGTTGGCGAGCATCTCGCATCCCATGCCCGTCCCCATCGGGTCGCGGTTGACGCCGACGATGCCCGTGATGGCCCCGCCGTAGGGATCCAGCGCCGAAGGCGAGTTGTGGGTCTCGACCTTGTAGGCGACGTTGAACCGGTCGCTGAACCGGATGATGCCCGCGTTGTCGGTGAAAACGGACACCAGCCACCCGATCTCCCGGCCGATCTTCAGCGTCGCGCCGCGGATGTACGTCTTGAACAGCGAATCGATCCATTCCTCGCGCCCGGTTTCGTCCACGTAATGCACGCGCCCGGCGAAGATCTTGTGCTTGCAGTGCTCCGACCACGTCTGTGCGATGCATTCCAGCTCGACGTCGGTCGGCTGTTCGGGCAGCCCGAACACGAAGCGGAGGTCCCGGACTTCGTCGGAGGCGAAATAGTCGCGGATCGCGCGCATTTCCCCGAGGCTCAGCGACAGGATCCCCTCGCAGCTGATGCGGAGGAGCTCCTCGTCCGTTCCGCCCAGATCGACGGTGCCGACGCGCGGTTCGGAATTTTCCCGTATCACGGGAACGGATTCGTCGACCGGGGCGGCCGCCCACTCGGCGGGAGAGAAGATCCGGATCGTCTGGATCAGCGGATTCGCCAGCAGGTCGCGGCCGACGCGCGCTACGTCCTCGCGGGAAAGCCGGGGGCCGCGGAAAAAATACTGGATGGACGTGTACACCGATTCGTGCGGGTCCGGCGGGCGATCGAGCACGTCCCGGACGACGGCGCGCGCGGTCGCCCCCACGTTGTCGGTCACGCCCGGTTTGAACCCGACTTCGACCATCCAGTCAAACGCGGGGCTCGTCAGCCGGGAGATCGCCGAACGCGCCGTGACCCGGTCCGTGAAGCTCCTCAGCACGGCGCGCCGTTCGCCCGGAGTCATGGAAACATCCACCCGGTACACGTCCCGCGTCTGGCAGGAAACCACCGGGAGGCGAAGAAAACGGCGCGCGCGGGCCGCGACGGCGCGCCCCCGTGCGTCCCGGATCCCCCGCTTCAGCCCGACCTCGATTCGATATGCCACTAGGGTGTCCCATCCATAAAAAGTGAAGAGGCAGGATATGTGGGATCGGACGGAAATTCAATATGCAGGCACGGCAAAAAGGATGCTTCCCTCGGCGGCGCGCGCCCGTCCCCGAGGCATACGGGCGGCTCCCCGCCCACGGCATCCCGGCCGCGGTTAATCGCGCGCGGCCGTCCCCTCCAGGAACGCCATCAGCATCCGGCTCCGCGACGGGTGCCGCAGCTTGCGCAGCGCCTTCGCCTCGATCTGGCGGATGCGCTCCCGCGTGACGGAGAAGCGCTGGCCGACCTCCTCGAGGGTATGCTCGCTCCCGTCTCCCAGCCCGAACCGCATCTTGATCACCTGCTCCTCGCGCGGCGTCAGCGTCTTGAGCACGGACTCCGTCTGCTCCTTCAGGTTGATGTTGATCACGGCCTCGGCGGGCGAGATCACGCCCCGGTCCTCGATGAAGTCCCCCAGATGGCTGTCCTCCTCCTCGCCGATGGGCGTCTCGAGGCTGATGGGCTCCTGGGCGATCTTTAAAATCTTGCGCACCTTGCTGACTGGGAAATCCATCTTCTTCGCGATTTCGTCGC
>CAZTHE010000158.1:0-8586 GCA_964613495.1 uncultured Acidobacteriota bacterium
CACCCCTGCCAGGCCATGGCCGACTACCTGACGATTCTCGAGGCGAAGGGCTGCATCCGGGACGCCCGGATCGCGTATATCGGCGACGGCAACAACGTCGCCCATTCGCTGATCTACGCGGCCGTCCGCCTGGGGGCGCAACTGGCCGTCGCGACCCCGCAAGGGTACGAGCCGGATTCCGACTTGCTGCGGTGGGCGAAGGAAAACTCCGGCGCGACGGGATGCCGCCTGGAAATCACCCACGACCCTGCGGCGGCGGCTTCCGGCGCGGACGTGCTCTACACCGATGTCTGGGCGAGCATGGGGCTGGAATCGGAGGCCGAGGAGCGGAAGAAGATTTTCCGGTCCTATCAGATCGACGACGCCCTCGCGGCGCATGCCAAACCGGACTACATCTTCATGCACTGCCTTCCCGCCCACCGGGGCGAGGAAGTAGCGAGCTCGGTCATCGACTCGCCGCATTCGGTCGTCTTCCTGCAGGCCGAAAACCGCCTGCACGCGCAGAAAGCCATCCTGCTTTCCCTGATGGAGTGATTCCTTCGCGCCGGGAATCGGAATCTCCGCCCGCCGGTTTCACGGAGCGGGCCGCCCGCCGGGATTTGCGGAATCCGTGCGCGTCCCGGGCCGATGTTCCCGCCCTTCTGCAGTCCCTCGCGGCCGCGGAACTCCTCGCCGCGCGCGGTGTCCAAATAGATAGAAGTTGAGAAAAGCCCCGGGATCCCGGGAGCGGTCACCGCGGTCGCCACACATTGCAGGGAGGACTGACGACGCAGAAATCTGCGGGGAGGTGTCTATGTTCGAGACTGTGAAACAGAACGATGTGCGGAACACCGGCCGGTATGCCCTGTCTCTGCTGCTCTCGATGGCCGTGCATGCGGCCGTCCTTGGGCTGGCCATCGTGCTGCCGCTGGTCTTTTTCAACGCCCTGCATGCCGAGGAACTCATCGCGATCCTGATCCAGCCCCCGCCCGATCTTCCCGAACCGCCGATCGCGCCGATGCCGCCCCTGCGGACGGCCGCGGCGAGCGGGATCGCCGTCGTTTCCGGGCCGATCGATCCTGTCCCGAGGTTCCTCCCCCGCGGCATCCCCGCCCCGGACGAAGCCGCGGAGCCGGCCGAGGTGTTCTCCCTGATCCGGGGCATCGGCCTTCCCTCCAGGGACGAAGCCGTCGGGGAGGGGATCCGCGGCTATCTGAATCCACGGCAAGTCGTCGAGCTCCCGAAGCCGAAGCCTCCGGTCCCCCGCACGCCGATCCGGGTCGGCGGCGATGTCCAGGAATCGAGGATCCTGCGCCGAGTCGCCCCCGTATATCCCGAACTGGCGGTCCGGGCGCACGTTTCGGGCTCCGTGATCCTCGAAGCGGAGATCGATGAGGAAGGGAATGTCCGCGGGCTGAAGGTCCTGAGCGGGCACCCGCTCCTGGTGAAGGCGGCGAAGGACGCCGTGAAGCAGTGGAAGTACAGCCCCACGCTGCTCAACGGCGAACCGCAGACGGTGCTTGCGAACGTCACCGTCATCTTCCGGTTGCGGTAATACGGGGGGACGGGCCCGGGCGGAAGGAGGTGGGTGGCTTGCCCGGCCCGCCGGGCCGCATCCCCCCGCTGCTGCAAAGCGGACGCAACGCCGGCCTCAAGTGCGGGACCGGTTCAGTGGATGGTCCCGGCCCGCATGAGCCGCTCCATCTGCCGCTGAATCTCCCGGCGGCTCATCTTGTGCGAGACATCGATCAGGGTCACCGATCCGGGATACCGCTTCTTGACGTAGCACCCCTCCCAGAGCGTCTGGTGCCAGAGGATCCGGTAGAGCTCCCGCGCGGTCATTCCCTGAAAGCCCAGCAGGAATACCCGCAATTCGGCCAGCGCGAGCATGATTTCCTCGGCCTTGCGCCGGCACTCGCTTTCATCCAGCTTTGCAGGATGCGGCAGGGCCAGGCCGTTTTCCTGCAATCCCTCGAAAAGACTGGGTCCCTTGCCGACGTTCTCGAAGGCAAGGATGTCTTCCAGGTCCATTTCCTGGACCTCGGCAGGGAAGGCCGAGGGTGATTTATAGATGACCTTGCCGCCGCACAGGTTCCGGATGTCCTGGCGCAGCTTTTTTATGCGGTCCGACAGATTCGAATCGGTGTTCCCTGTTTCGCTCGCTTGCGTCATCCTGATTCTCCTTGGTTGGGCTGGGCCAGTGCAACCGGAAGGGCCGCCGCGCGGCCTTCCGTTTCACCGCCTGCCTATCTAATGAACTGGATGCGGATTGAGCGAAAATATTTTTCGGATTTTTTTGCCGCACCGGGCAGGAGCGTCCCGCGGGCACGCCGCGGCCCACGTCCGCCGGCGTGGCTCCCGCGAATTTCCCCCTTTTCCCGTTACGGCCGGATCAGGACTTTGCCCGCAGTCTGCCTGGATTCGAGCGCCTCGTGCGCCCGTCCGGCGTCCTTCAGCGGAAACGTCCGGTCGATGCGCAGGTTCAGGCTGTTTTCCGCCACCCACCGGAACAGGTCTCCGGTCCGCCACAGCAGTTCTTCCCGTGTCGCGGTGTAGTGGGCGAGGCCGGGCCGCGTGAGATAGAGCGAGCCTCTGGCATTCAGCATGCCCGGCTCGATCGGGGGGACGGGGCCGCTGGACTGCCCGAAGAGCACCATCATTCCTCTGCGCTTGAGGCAGCTGAGGCTTTTTTCAAAGGTGGCCTTCCCCACGGAGTCGTATACGACGTCGACGCCGGCGCCTGCCGTGACGCGTTTCACCTCCTGCTCGAAGTCTTCACGACTATAGAGAATGACGTGGTCGGCGCCGGCGTCGCGCGCCAGGGCGGCTTTGGCATCGGTGGAGACGGTCCCGACCACCCGGGCGCCGACCTTTTTGGCGATCTGGGTCAGGAGCAGGCCTACGCCGCCACCGGCGGCGTGCAGCAGGAGTGTCTCACCCTTTTTCAGGACATAGGTGGAATGGGTCAGGTAGTGCGCCGTCATTCCCTGGAGCATCACGGCCGCGGCGGACGAAAAATCGACTTTCCCCGGCAGCGGCACCAGGTGCGCCGCCTTCACCGCGGCGAACTCGGCGTAGGCGCCGAGGCCGGCCGCGTAGGCGACGCGGTCTCCCGGCTTCACATGGGCAACCCCCTCTCCGACGGAATCGACGGTACCCGCGGCCTCCATCCCGGGAGTGAAGGGAAGGGGCGCGGCATAGAGGCCCGTTCGAAAATAGACGTCGATGAAATTCAATCCGATGGAGTCGATTCTGACCAGCGCTTCACCGGGGCCCGGAGACGGAATGGGCACCTCCTCGAACACCATCTTTCCCGGTCCCCCGGTCTCGTGGATTCGAATGGCTTTCATCGGTATCTTCTCCTTTCCTCCCCATGATTCCCGGCTTTTTTCGGCTGGGGTGGGAATCGGATTCCGGATTCCGGATTCCGGATTCGAAAAATTCCGCTTCGGGCGGTTACTGCTTTTTCGAGATGGCGGCGTCGCCCGGGATATCGGAGTGGACGACGCGGCGCAGGAATTTCCATCGCCCGCCTTCGCGCACCAGTGTGTCCTCGTAATGTCCCAGGTATACCGGCTGGGGACGGTTGCCGTCGCCCTGGACCACGAAGATCCATTTCGTGGTTGCGGCGGCACGGTCGCCGTCCACACGAAGCGTTTCCGGGGCGAACAGGTGGAAATTCGGCGCCGTCGGTTTTCCGGAATTATTTCCGATCGTGCTCTCCATGAGTTTGCGGATTGCCTGGGGGCCCTTCGCCGTACCCATGCCGCCGGACCACTCCCCATCCTTGTCGGCGAAGAGCTGTGAGAATGAGGCAAAGTCCCGCCGGTCCAGGAACCGGCCGTAATCGAGAATCAGCTGCCGGATGGCCTCGCGGTCCTCCAGTTCCCGCAACCGGTTTTCCAGGGTGGCGCGCTCTTCGACTGCGGCCGTGGCGCCGGGGGGCGTTCCCGCAATGATCAGGCCGGCAAACGCGGCGGCAGCCAGAAGAGGGAAGGAAAAGGCTCTGTGCATGGTGTCTGCCTCACGAAATCGTCAGGATTCGAGAACGTGCGATTCGAACCTTTTCAGTATACCGCGGGTTTGTTTTGCGCGGCGAGGATAGTTCGCGCTCAGGCGGGGGATTTGCGTGCTTGTCTGGAATCTGGAATCCGGAATCCGGAATCGGTTTTCAGACCGTTTGCACCGCCTCGCGACCGATCCTCATGAATGATGCGGGTGCATGCGGCGGGCGGGATCGGCCTATGCGATGACCTCCACGCGGGGCAGGGCGATCCTGTAGACATTGCCGGACCGGGTGTCGCCGGCGGTTTCGAGCCGTCCTCCCATTTTTTCGACGATCGTCTGAATGGATCCGATCCGCCTCTCGGGTTGAACCGTGCATCCGTCGGCCGCGACCCTCATGACGACGTAAATGCCGGGATGGACGGCCGGCGTCTGCCCGGGCGCGGAATCTTCCAGGTCCGCGTTCAGGGTTTCGATCGTCACCGTGCCTCCCATCGGCAGCATCTCGCGCGCACTGGTCATGAGGCTGGAGATCAGCTGCACCATTTCCTGGCCGTTGGCGGAAACGAGTCCCGTGCGCGGGGAAAGGACCGTCTGGATTTCGATGTCTTCGCCGGCAAGGCTGCGGAGCAGGTCCATGTTTTCCGTGAGGATCCGGTTGATGTTGAGAAGATCGAAGGCCCGATCGGCCTTTTGAGCCGCCGCAAAGTACTGGCGGGCGTGCCGGATGCCGCGGTCGGCTTCGAGCGCGAGCGTGTCTGCCGTGCGGCATACCTGGGCTCCGTCTGCGGGGGCTTCCTTGAAGCTCCCGAGGCTTTCCGCAAAGGAAGCGCACAGGTCCTGCAGGCTCCTGATCGTCGCCGACGCCAGATCGACGGTCGATTCCAGCCTTCGGGAACGCCGGACCTCCGGGCTGAGCGGATGGGTCCGGGTAATGTCTTTCAGGATCCTTTCGACGCAGGCTTGTTCTCTCGACGCGACCGATACCAGCCGCGCGTCTTCCCGGAGGCGGACCAGGCGTCCCTCCGGGGTCTGGAAGGACCACTCGATTCCCCGGATTGCGCCGTCCTGCTGCAGCCGATTCCTCAGGGCGCCGTCGAACGCGTACAGGTTGAACACAGCCGCGCCGGAACCTGCCTCGTCTTCCGCAGGGAAACCGAACATGTGCGCGGCCGCCTCGTTATACTGCAGCACTTCGCCCTCCAGAGTGGCCAGGACGACGCCGGCCGAACTGAACTGCGACAGATCGGCATGCCGCAGCCGCAGGTTTTCGGACTCTGCCCTGAGTTGCCGCAGGTCGGTTTCGAGCTGTCCGATCTTTTTCAGCTTTTGTTCCAGCAGGACCGCCTGTTCCCGGTTTTCCCGGTGGCCGGCTTCGTAACGGGCTTCGAGATCGGCCAGGGCGGTACGTGCCTCCGCACGTTCCTGTTCCAGCACGCCGCATTTCTGTTCCAGTTCCTGCCGCAGCGTATTCCATTGGGCGGCCTCGGAGGCATGCGCCGCAGCGGTGTTCCCGAGCGCGGCCGTGGCGTCCTGAAGCTCCTTTTGCAGCGAAATGCGCTGCTCTTCCTGCGCCAGGGATTTCTGCTCGAATTCCAGCCGGACCAGGTTCCAGCTGGAGCGTTCGGCGGCGTGTTCCTCGGTCTGCTGCGAGAAATACGATTCCACTTCCTCCATGGCGATCTGGATCGAATGGCGCTGCGTCTCGCTTTCCTGATACTGCCGTTCCAGGCCCTGCCGCGCGGCTTCCCACCGGGCGCGTTCGGCGTTCTGCGACTCGGTCAGCTCCGCGACGCGGGCTTCGGCCTCGTGCAGGGAAGCTTCGATGGCGGCGCGGCGGTCCTCGGTTTCCCGTGCTTTCTGCTCCAGGCCCTGCCGCGCGGCTTCCCACCGGGCGCGCTCGGCGGTCTGGGACTCGGCCAGCTCCGCGACGCGGGCTTCGGCCTCGTGCAGGGAAGCTTCGATGGCGGCGCGGCGGTCCTCGGTTTCCCGTGCTTTCTGCTCCAGGTCCTGCCGCGCGGCTTCCCATTGGGCGCGCTCGGCGGTCTGGGACTCATTCATTCCCACGATTCGTTCTTCGGCGTCGCGCATCGCGGATTCCAGTTTGGACCGGAGCGCTTCGGCGGACTGCGCTTTCTGCTCCAGTTCCAGCCAGATCGCATCCCACTGGGAGCGTTCCTGGTTCTGGATTTCCATCTGGTGTGCGAGCCGTGCCTCGGAATCGCGCAGCAGGGATTCTACGGAGATCCGCTGCGACTCGAGATACTGGGCTTTTTCCTGCAATTCCTGCCTGACGGCGTCCCCCCGGGCGCATTCGGCGGCCAGCGCCTCGCTCTTTTGCGCGAGCTCTTCCTCCGCCTTGTGCAGGGCCTCTTCCAGAGCGGCCCTGCCGCTTTCGAGCGATTGCGTTTTTCGCTCCAGTTCCGATTGAAGGGCCGCCCATCGGGATTGTTCTTCCTCGTGAGTTCCCGCCTGTTGCGCGAGCCGGATTTCGGCCTCCCGCAACGCGGATTCGAGATCGATTCGCCGCGATTCCGAATCGCGCTCAATCTGCTCGAGTCGCCGGTGCACCGCGTCCAGTTCGGAATGCGCGGCATCGCGTTCGGTGCCGGCCTGTGCAAGGTCCTCGCCCGCTTTGCGCAGCGCCTGTTCGAGCTCCGAAGCCCGCGACTCGGCGAGCCGCACCTTTTCCTCCAGTTCCTTCCAGGCCTTGTCCGCCTCGCTTTCTTCCGCTGTCCGGTGTGCGGCAATATCCGCTATCCGGATCTCCGCGTCGCGCAGGGCGGCCTCAAGCGACGCCCGCGCGGCTCCCGATTCCCGCACGGCCTGTTCCAGTTCCGTCCGTTCGGTGTCCCATCGGGCCTGTTCGGACTGGCGCTCCCCGGCCAGGCGTGCGAGGGCCTGCTCCAGTTCGGAACGGCGGGCTTCCGCGGCCTGAACGCCCCGCTCGAGCTCTGCGCGAAGCGAGTCTTCCCTGGACCTTTCAGCGGCATGCGCTTCGGCCAGCTGCGCCAGTCTCGCCTCCACGTCGCGCAGGGCCGATTCCATCAGGCTTCGCCGCGATTCCGAATCCTGTACTCTGCGCTCCAGTTCCTGCCGCGCGGCATTCCACTGGGACTGTTCCTCCGTGAGTCCTGCCGCCTGCTGCGTGAGTTGCGTCTCGGCATCGCCGAGGGCGGATTTCACCGAAAGGTGCGATGCCTCCGCGTCCCGTGCCCTCTGTTCCAGCTCCCGCCGGGCGGCTTCCCACTGGGCGCGCTCGCCGGCCAGGGTTTCCGACGTCCGGGCGAGCTGCTCGGCGGCCTCGGCGTTTTTTCGTTCCCACTCCTGAAGCCTGGATTCCCACTGCGATTTTTCCGCTTCGCGCGTCTCCAGAATCTCCTGCTGCGAGGACCGGAGCTGTTCGGCCATTCCTTCGATCTTCGCGCACTGGTCCTCGAGCTCCTGGCGCGTCTGCTCCCATGCCGACCGTTCGCCGGCCTGAGTGTCCAGCAGGGCTTTGTAGCGCTTTTCGGCTTCATCGGCGGCGCTTTTCAGCGCGGACTGCTGTTGTTCGGCCCCGGCGTGGCGGGCTTCTGCCTGCCGCAGGAGTTCTTCCCATTCGGTCTGCTGGACCCGGATTTTTTCCTGCAGTTCCTTCAGGCGGGCTTCGGATTCGCCGAGTGCCCGGGCCAGGTCTTCCGTTTTCCGATCGGGTTCCGGCAGAAGGCCCTGGGGAGGCGTTTCGCCCGGGGGATAAATCGCCGCGAGGGCGGCCGTCGTTCCGGCCGCGTCCCGGCGCATCGGGACGGCGCGGAACTCCATGCCGGAGATCGTTCCGTCCAGGCCTTTCCAGTCGATGTGCACGGAGGCGCCGGAGCCTTTTCCGACGGTAGCCAGAAAGTGCGTCGCCTTCTCGCGCTCATCCTGTGGCAGCAGCTGCAGCAGGTTCTTTCCGATGATCTGCTCGAGCCTGGCGGCGCCCATGAGTTTGAGGCCGACGCGGTTTATTGCAAGAAATGTCCCGTCGGTCGCGATGACGGTGATGCCGACCGGCATCGTTTCGACGATCTGCCGCAGCCTCTCCTCCCGCGAACGGAGTGCCGCGCGGACGCGCATCAGTTCACGGCGTTTGATTTCCCTGCCGATCGTGGGAATCAGCCGCTGGCCGCAGCTTTCCGTTTTGGCGATGCAGTCCGCTGCTCCGGCGCGCATCGCCTGGATGGCGGTTTCCTCGTCTCCGGGGGGTGTCAGAAGAATCAGGGGCAGGTCGGGCACGCGGATGCCGGCATCCCGGACCGCTTTGAGAACGTGGTCGCCGGCGGCGGCGCCGTCCACGACCAGGACCTCGTCCTGAAGGGTTCCGGTCTCGGGAAGCTTCAGCAGGCCGTCGGGGCCGAACGCGACGGTTTCGATGACGAACTGGGCCTGGCCGGAGAGGTGCTTCCGGATGTATTCGACATCGCCCGCATACAGCAGGCGCACCGGTCGGGCCTGCGGGGCCGGGTTCGCCTGGTGCCGGTCCCTGGCCTGCCGCAGGGCGTTCTGAAGGAGGGAGACGAAGCCCGACCTCTTCAGCACGAAATTGTCCACTCCCGCCTTGAACAGGTCCAGGGGCGGGGT
>CAZTHE010000159.1:0-222 GCA_964613495.1 uncultured Acidobacteriota bacterium
TGCTTGAGAAGATCGGCTTCTCGGGGATCGTCGCTGATGAAGATAACGTTCATAGGGGCCAGTCAGGTGTCCATCCGATGTTTCGAGTTAACTCGTGAAGCCGGCGCGCTCCCGCCTTTTTCTGCGTTCGCTCCGCATCACGGATTCCGAGGCAGGGCCGGAGGTTTGCCGCCGGGGAATACTACCAGTCGTTGAGTTCGAACACTTCCTGCGCCGACATCC
>CAZTHE010000159.1:232-8569 GCA_964613495.1 uncultured Acidobacteriota bacterium
GACGAGCCCCATCAGCGGCTGATCCGGGACCGTGTCGGCCGCGTCGGTCCCTGCCGGCGCCTCAGGCGATTCTTCCCTCTCTTCTTCCAGGTCGGCGGACAGGTCGTCCAGCATGTGAAACGGGTGGTCGAATGCGATGGCGGACCGATAGCGGGGCACCCCGTTCAGTGAACTGATGGAGGAGCGGAGAATCTGGCCGTCCATCTTGATCACGCCTTCGCTGGTTATCAGCTTCAGCAGAATCTTCATCTGCGGTCTGAGGCGCACCTCGGTATCCAGGAGGATTCCGCCCCGGGAGATGTTGATGACCTGGGCTTCGCAGCCCTGATTGAAGGCCACGCTCTTTAAGAATGGGACTGCGGTGGGCTTGAGGCGAGGGTACTGCCTCCGGTCCGCACCGGCTAAATTCCTGTTGTTCCGTTTCAATTTATTCCCACCCTAAAATTAAAGTTTGCCGCAACCGTTCCGCAAAAGCTATGACAACAATCCTAATGATCGGCCGGATCGGGCGAAAGTTTAGGATCATCTCGAAGGATTTCCGGGCTTCTCACAGGGGTAAAACCTTTTGAAATCTATGGATTTGGCTTCGCCGGGACGTGTCTGGGTTGGGTGCCTCGCGCGCGTTCCCCAGCCCGCACCATTCACTAAATAAAAACGATTCCAGATTCCGGATTCCAGATAAATCCGTGCATCCCCGATTTGGTCAGGAGCAGGAGGGATCAGAACGCCCGCCGCAGCGGAATCTTCATCCGTAGGGCGGTTCAGGGTTTCAAATACCTGTCGAGCCATTCGAGGACGGTTGCATAGAACAATTCCGAGTTCTGCGGCTTGAGGATCCAGTGGCCCTCGTCGGGGAAGCACAGCAGTTTCGATTCCACCCCGCGGCGCTGCAGGGCGGTGAACATGGCCAGCCCTTCGCCGATCGGGACCCGGAAATCCAGTTCGCCGTGGGTGACCAATTGGGGCGTCTTGAAGTTTTTTACGTAGCGCCCGGGCGAGAGGCGGTCATAGAGTTCCGGGTTGTCGTACGGAGTTCCGCCCATTTCCCATTCCGGGAACCACAATTCCTCGGTCACATAATAGCTCGACGTCTCGTCGAATCCCCCGGCATGGGACACGAGCGCCTTGAAGCGTCCGGTGTGTCCCTGGAACCAGTTCACCATGTATCCGCCGAATGAGGCGCCCGCTGCTGCGGCCCGGCTCGGGTCGACGTAGGGCAGTTTCCCGACCGTATCCATGGCGAGCATCAGGTCGGTGAAGCACAATCCGCCCCAATCCCTGTTGATTTCGTCGATCAGCTGCTGTCCGTATCCGGTGGATCCTCTCGGATTGGGCATCACAACCACATAGCCGGCGGCCGCGTACATCTGGGGATTCCACCGGTAGCCCCAGTTGTCGTCCCAGGCTCCCTGGGGGCCGCCGTGAACGAGGAGCAGCACGGGGTACTTTTTCGCGGCGTCGAAATGCGGCGGCTTCAGGATCCAGGAGTGGATCTTCGGGGTTCCTTTCGCCGAACCTGCGCCGTCGAACCAGAATTCCTCCGCCGGGCGCATTTCCAGGCCGGAAAGCAGCGCGTCGTTGTGCCGCGTCCGTGCGGCGAGTCCGCTCCCGTCTGTCGCCGAGGAGCAGATTTCCGCGGGCTGATGCATGGACGACTTCGTGAAGACCAGGGACCGCCCGTCCGGGGTCACGCAGAGGTCCGCGGCGGAAATTTCGCCGGGGAGCATGCGCACCCGGTTCCCTGTCACGGACACCCTGAAGATGCGGGTCCGTCCGCGGTCTTCCGCGATGAAATAAATCGTCCGGGAATCGGGCGCCCAGGCGAAAGAGTCCACCCAGCGGTCCAGCTCTTCGCTCAGGCTGCGGTGCCGTCCATTCGCGCGGTCGTAGAGCATCAGGCGGAACCGGTCGCTTTCGTACCCGGGGCGGATCTGGGCCCGGTATGCGATGGTTTTCCCGTCCGGCGAGTAGAGCGGGGAACCGTCGTAGGCGGGATTGACGGTTATCTTCCTGGTTTCTCCGGTTGCCAGACTGTAGGTGAACAGATCGGAGTTGGTGGAGCGCTCCTCATACGCGTCGCGCTTGGAGGCGAAGCAGACTTCCAGGCCGTCGGGCGAAAACGCATAATCGTCCGGTCCGCCGAGCGAGAAGGGAGGCACATCGTAGTCGCCCGGGGTGATGTCGCGCGGCGGCCGGGAGCCGTCCGCGGGCACGAGGAAGAGGTGCGAGCGCTTCCCGTCCTTCCACGCGTCCCAGTGCCGGAAGAGAAGCCGCGTCGCGATACGGGCCCTGACCTTTGATTCGGCCGCCGCGGCTTTTCGCGAGGCGTTGCAGTCGAGCGCCTTCTGCGGGTCCGCCGCGTCGCATTCCGGGAACACGTCAGAGGTGAACAGGATGTTTTTGCCGTCGGGACTGAAGCTCACGCCGTCGGCCCCCGTGGCGATGGCCGTGACTTTTTCCGGCTCCCCGCCCTCGAGCGGCAGCAGGTAGATTTGCGGGGACCCGTCGCGTGTGGAGACGAAAGCGATCCGGCGGCTGTCCGGAGACCAGCGCGGCCTCGCGTCCCGGCCCCGGGTGCGAGTCAGCCGGCGCGGTTCGCCCCCGGCGGCGGGCAGGATCCAGAGGTCGGAGTCCGTGCTGTTTGCGGCCTTGTCCGCTTCCGTGACCGTGTACGCGATCCACCGGCCGTCGGGAGACACCTGGGGATCCGCGACCCGGCGCATGCGCATCAGGTCGTCGAACCGCAGCGGGTTTTTATCGGCGGCCCCGAAAGCGGAACACGCGGCGAGAAGGAATATGCCACAGGTCAGTGCCGGAAATAATCGTCTCATGGTACCTCCGAACGCCCGGATCGGATCCCGATGCTATCCAAGGGACTGTCGCGGCGCTTGACAGACTCCCCGTGCCGGAAGCACAATCTCATGTTTTCGGGCGACGATAAAAGATAGGACATCGGGTTGCACAAACACAAGAGAATCCAACGGCCATGCCACGTGACACGCTGAAGCTGACGTCGAAGATCAAACTGCTCAAGGCTGCCCAGGGCCTGTTTGCGGCCAAGGGGTTCCGGGATGTGTCCGTACGGGAGATTGCGGCCGCCGCCAGGGTAAATTCGGCGCTGGTCGGCTATTACTTCGGCGGCAAGCAGGCGCTTTTCAACGAGGTCTACCGGGCGCAGGCGATGCCGCTCGCGGGCGAGCGCATGAGGCAACTCGAGGCCGTCACGCGAAACAGGCACAAGCCGTCGGTGGAGGAGATATTGAAGGCCTGGCTGCTGCCGTGGCTCCGGGTCGGGAGTGAACAGGGCGAGAGCGCCCTGCACCTGCGCATGACCGCGAATATCTCCAGGGAGCGGTGGATGCATGCGAGGGCGGCGCTGCCCGCGGCAGACAGGACGCACGCCGCATTCGTCAAAGCCCTGCGCCGGTGTCTTCCGCATCTCACCCGGGAAGAGGTGATCTGGCGCCTTCATTTCCTGACCGGGGCGTTCACGTTCGGTGTCCGGGTGCCCGGGGCGCTGACGGCGCTTTCGCGGGGACGCTGCAACCCGAATGACCTCGAGGAAGTGCTGCGTCAGATGCTGCCCTTTGCCGTGGCGGGCTTTTGCGCACCGGCCCCATCGCGCGGAAGACGTTGAATCGCGGGTGATCTCCGGATTTCCAGCGTTCCAACCTTCCAACCTTCCAACCTTCCAACCCTCCGTATCTATTTTCTGTTTGCCCGGACGGCGTGTACAATAAGAACACTTTCGTTCCGGGAGCGACGCGATGGAAGACTTCGAAAAACTTGGGCAGTTCTACCTGGGCAAACAATTCGACGTGCAGGCCGGTCATGTGAAGGACTCCCTGGTGATGTACGACTCCAGGGACCTGGTCACCCACGGCGTCTGCGTGGGCATGACGGGAAGCGGCAAAACGGGTCTGTGCCTCGCGCTGCTGGAGGAAGCGGCTATCGACAGCATTCCGGCGCTCGTCATCGACCCCAAGGGCGACATGGCGAACCTGCTGCTCGCGTTTCCCGGCCTGAGTGCGGAAGAATTCCTGCCCTGGGTGAATCCCGAGGATGCTGCCCGCGCAGGGCAATCCGTCGAGCAGTATGCGGCGGTGCAGGCGGAGGCCTGGAAGTCGGGGCTGGCGGCCTGGGGCCAGGACGGCGAGCGCATCCGGAAATACCGCGAATCGGTTGACCTGACGGTATTCACGCCGGGCAGCGGTTCGGGCACGGCGGTGAGCGTGCTGAACAGTTTCGCGTGTCCGGGGGAAACCGTCCTGGAGGACCGCGAAGCCACGGCGGACCTGATTACTTCCGCCGCGTCGAGCCTGCTGGGGCTGATCGGGATTCAGGGCGACCCGATCGGCAGCCGGGAGCATATCCTCGTCTCGAACATCATCCAGCACGGCTGGAAGCAGGGGCAGGACGTCGACATCGCCTCGCTGATCCGCTCCATCCAGACGCCCCCGTTCGAGCGCGTCGGCGCGTTCGTCACCGATTCGTTTTTCCCGCCAAAGGAAAGGCACGAGCTGGCGCTGAAGCTGAACAACCTCCTCGCCGCGCCGGGCTTCGGCGCCTGGCTGGAGGGACACCCGCTGGACGTCGGCCGTTTCCTGCACGCTCCGGCCGGAAAGCCGCGGATTTCGATCTTCAGCATCGCGCATCTTTCCGATGCCGAGCGCATGTTCTTCGTCACGCTCCTCCTGGACCAGGTGGTGGCATGGATGCGGGCCCAGCCGGGCACCACGAGCCTGCGCGCCCTCGTGTACATGGACGAGGTCGCGGGGTATCTGCCCCCCGTGGCCGAACCGCCGTCCAAGAAGCCGCTGATGCTTCTCTTCAAGCAGGCGCGGGCGTTTGGCGTCGGCGTCCTGCTGGCCACGCAGAATCCGGCGGACCTCGACTACAAGGCCCTGGCCAACGCGGGGACCTGGTTTATCGGCCGATTGCAGACCACCCAGGATATAGACCGGCTGATCAAGGGCGTGGGAACGCGCGAGGGAGAGTCCGAATCGGCCCTGCGCGACACGATCGCCGCGCTCGGCAAGCGTGTTTTTCTCATGAAAAATATCCACGAGGACGCCCCCGAGACTTTCCAGACGCGGTGGTGCCTGTCCTATCTTCGGGGACCTCTGACCCTGGCACAGATCAAGTCGCTAAAGGCCGGAAACGAGGCGCCGGCGGCGAGGGCGGCGGGTCCCGGCCCGGATGCGGCGGCGCCCAGGCCGAGCCTCCCGCCCGGGGTCCCCGAATTTTTCCTGGCGGGTCGCGGCGCCAGGCCGGCGGGCGCCAGGCCGTACTATCGCCCCGTGGTCGCCGCGATCGGGGAAATTCATTTTTCCGGGGGACGCAGCCAGGTCAAAACGTTTGCGGCGGAGATCGGCGGCGACATCGGATCCGTGGACTGGGACCGGGCCCAACCGGGCGGTTTTGACGAACTGGAGCTGGAGAAGACGCCGACGGACCGGGCCGAATTCGCGCCGCTCGCGGGCGGGGCGACGAAGCCGCAAAACTACAAATCCTGGTCGCGCGATTTCGCCGATTTCCTGTATCGCACGGCGACCATGGACATGTACCGCAGCCCTGAGTTCAAAGTCAGCTCCAATCCCGGGGAGCCGGAAGGCGATTTCCGCATCCGCGTGAGCCAGCTCGCCCGTGAAAAGAGGGACCGGACGACGGAGGCGCTGAGAAGCAGGTACGGGCCGAAGATCTCCGCCCTCGAAGACCGCATCCGCCGGGCCGAACAGAAGGTCGAGAAGGAAAAGGCCGACGTGCGCCAGGTCGGCGTGCAGACAGCCCTTTCGCTGGGCGCGACCCTGCTGGGCGCGTTCATGGGGCGAAAGAAGCTTTCGACCGGCACGATCGGACGCGCGTCGTCGACGGTGCGCACGGGAATGCGCACGGCCAAGGAACGCACCGACATCGCGGCCGCGTCGGAAAACCTGGAAGCGCTGATGCAGCAGAAGGCCGGCCTGGAAGCGCAACTGGATGAGGAATTGAAGGCGCTGGAGGGTTCCGCGGATCCGCTGAAACAGACAATCGAAACGGTGGCCGAACGACCTAGGAAATCGGATATCGAGGTCCGCCTCGTCTCCCTGGTCTGGATTCCCTCCTGGAAAACCGGGGATGGAATCTCCGGGTAGGGGCCTGGACGGGCCGGGTCTGCCCAGACGGCACGGCCGCCGGGGTATGACAAAGACCGGGTTTTATTCATGATCGAAATCAAGTTCAGGGGCCGCGGCGGCCAGGGGGCCGTGATCGCTTCGGAGATCCTCGGGAAAGCCCTGTTCCTGGAAGGGAAGTGGCCCCAGGCCTTTTCGCTTTTCGGCAGCGAACGGCGCGGGGCGCCGGTTTTCGGTTTCCTGCGTGTCGACGACGGCCCCATCTCCCTCAAGTGCCAGGTCCGGCATCCGGACCATGTGGTCGTATTCGATCTCTTGCTGGCGGACGAGCGGGAAATCCTGCGCGAACTCAAACCCGGAGGAACGGTCCTCGTCAACACGGGGCGCACCCTGGAGCATTTCGAAAACTGGAAATCGTGCCGCATCGGCCTGGTCGATGCGGGGGCGATTGCCGGGGAAGAGGGGCTGGGATACGCCTTCAACACGGCCATTCTCGGGGCATATGTCCGCCTCACGGACCTCGTGAAACTGGAAACGCTTCTCGCCGTCGTGCGGGAGATGGCGCCGTCGAAAACGGCGCAGAACCTTCGCGCCGTGCAACGGGCCTATGAGGAGGTGCGGATGTACGCACCCGGAACGGGGGCGGCATGAGCGGGGACGGCTTCCGGAATCCCGTGATCCCCATATCCTACGAGAGCACGGCGTCCATCGATACGGGGGCGTGGAGCTCCCTGAAGCCTCGTGACGCGGCGTTTGTCGCGCCCTGCCGGGAAGCCTGTCCCGCGGGAACCGACATCCCCTTGGTTCTCCACTTCATCGGGCAGGGGCGGTTCCGCGAGGCGCTCGCGGCCGTCCTGATGGAAAATCCTTTCCCGGGCGTGTGCGGGAGGGTGTGCCCGCACCCGTGCGAAGCGAGCTGCAACCGGGCGCTGTTCGATGAGGCCGTTTCGATTCAGCTGCTGGAGCGGTTTGTCTCCGGCGTGGACGCGGAGGCGGTTCTCCCGGTTCCCGTCGCCATCCCGAATCCGCGCAGGGTGGCCGTGATCGGCGGGGGGCCTGCCGGACTCGCGTGCGCCTATTTCAGCGCCCTCCTCGGTCATCGCCCGACCGTTTTCGAGGCCAGGAAGGAAGCCGGCGGGATCCTGCGATGGGGCATCCCGCCTTTCCGGCTTCCCAGGACGGTGGTGAGAAAGGAAATTTCGAGAATACTCGCGCTGCCTGTCGAATTGCGCACGCGCTGCCGGGCGGGTAAGGACGTTTCCTTCGGGGAACTGGAGCGGTTCGATGCGATATTCCTATCCCCCGGCGCCGGGATCCGCGCGCCCCTGTCGATCGAAGGGGAGGACCTCGAGGGCGTGTGGTCCGGAGGCGATTTCCTGGAGCGGTTGAACGCGGGAGAGAAGGTGCGCCCGGGAAAGAAGGTCGTTGTCATCGGCGGAGGAAACACGGCGATGGACGTGGCCAGGGCGGCGCGCCGTCTGGGCTGCGCCGTTACGGTTGCCTACCGCCGGACGCGCCACGCCATGCCGGCGCTGCCTGACGAAGTCCGGGAAGCCGAAGAGGAAGGCGTCCGGTTTTACTTCCTTGTCCAGCCGCTGCGGATACGGAGAACGCGCGGCGGGAAGCTCCGGGTCCATTTCCAATGCATGAAAACGGCGGCGCCGGACGGCGAACCGCGGCCGCGCGTGATTCCGGTGAAAGGGCAGGGCGCGACGCTCGAAGCCGACAGCGTCATCGGCGCGGTGGGCGAAGACATCGACCGGTCGTGGCTTCCGCGGAAACTCGTGAAAGACGGCCTGGTCGATGTCCGGGATGCCCCGAAATTCTTCGCGGGCGGCGACGCCGCCTCCCGGTGGCGCACGGTCGTATCCGCCATAGGGGCGGCGAAGCGGGCGGCGATCGAGATGGACCTGTTCTTCCGCGGGGACGGGGACGCGGCCGTGCTGCCCGGTCTCAGAACGGGAAACAAGGGGTCGCTCTCCCTGCAGGCATATGTGGAATTCCGACGGGACGGAGCGCGGCCGGAAGCGCCGGAAGTACTGTCGGGCGACGGTATCCGTACGCTGTACTTCGAAAAGTCCGGGCGGCCGAAGCCGCGGAAGCTGGGCGGCGGACGGCGTTTGAAAACGAACGGGGAGGTCGTGCTGGCGCCCGGGCTGGAAGAGGCGCTGCACGCGGCTCGCCGGTGCTATTCGTGCGGCCGCTGCAACGCCTGCTTCACCCT
>CAZTHE010000160.1:0-8464 GCA_964613495.1 uncultured Acidobacteriota bacterium
ACCTTGCGGGAGGTCTGGCTCTTCCCGGACCCGGTGCGCACGGCGACGACGGCGACGACGGGCACGCGGGCGCGCAGCATGGTTTCCGCCGCCCCGAGCAGGACGAAACGCGCGCCGCAGGAGTTGACGAGCGCGGCCCGCTCCATCACGTACTGGTTGGACACGTCGGAGTAGGCGAACACGACCTCCTGGACGCCGTGCCGGGCGATCAGCCGGGGAAGATCATGTTCCGGGAAAATGGGGATTCCCTTCGGGTAGAGCCTGCCGGCGAGGCCGGCCGGATACTTGCGCCCCTCGATGTTGGGGATCTGCGCCGCGGTGAACGCGACGACTTCGTACCTCCTGCTGCCGCGATAGACCGTGTTGAAGTTGTGAAAATCCCTTCCTGCCGCTCCCATGATGATGACGCGCGTGCGAGGCATAATGAGCTCCTGGTGATGCGGGCCCGCATCGGTTACGAACCCGCCGTTGTTTCCTCCCGGAGGATGCGCGTTCCCGCTTTCCCTTCCAGGGCTTCGAGGAGGTGTGCGTGATCGGTGATGACGGCCGTGTCCCCCCCGAGCTCGAGATACCGCATGGCGGCCGTGATCTTGGGTCCCATGCTCCCCGGGGGGAACTGCCCCTCGTCCAGATACCGCCGGCATTCCCGGACGGTGAGCCGGTCGAGAGGCCGCCGGTCCGGCCCGGCGTAATTCAGGCAGACGCGGTCCACGTCCGTGGCGATGGCAAAAACGTCGGCGTTGAGCTGGCGCGCGAGGATGGCCGAGGTGTGGTCCTTGTCGATCACGGCCTCGACGCCCTTGGTGATGTCGTGGTCGTTGAACACCGGCACCCCGCCGCCTCCGGCCGCGATGACGACCAGTCCCCGGTCGACGCAGGCCTGGATCGCCTCCAGTTCTACGATGGCGACCGGTTCCGGGGAGGGGACGACGCGGCGGAATCCGTGACCCGGGTCCTCGACGATGTCCCAGCCGAGCAGGTCGCGGTACAGTTCGGCGACCTCTTTCGTGTAGGTCGGCCCGATCGGTTTTGTCGGGTGGAGGAATGCCGGGTCCCGCGCATCGACCCGCACCTGGGTGATCAGCGACACCACCGGCGTGTTCAGCCCTTCCGCCTGCATCATCTGCCACATCGCGTACTGCAGCACGTAGCCGATTTCGCCCTGGGTCGACGCGACGCAGCAGTCGAGAGGCAGGCGGTAGGCGTAGTCGGCCGCCGATTCCGAGCGGACCAGCTGCGCGCCGACCTGGGGGCCGTTGCCGTGCGTCAGGACCACGCGGTGCCCGGCCCGGAGGAGTCGTACGACGGCCGCGGCGGTCTGCACGGCGTTTTCGAACTGTTCCTGCGCGGTCCCCTTCTGCCCGCGGCGGATCAGCGCGTTCCCCCCGACAGCAACCAGCACGAGCCCGGCCATGGCTTCCTCCGCGCGCACCGGCGGGCGGCCGGGCGCGGGCCCGGATCCGGCGGCGCAGCGCCCGCGGGAAACGGATCCGGAGCCCAGGGTAATTTTATACCCCATCCCGCGGACCGCGGGAAGCGCCGAATCCGCACCCCTCCGGCCGCCGCGGCGGAGCGCCTCCGGATGTCCCTCGGGCGGCGCTTGACGCACCGGGTGCAAAAGAAGGAAATATGGTGTTGTCGAATCCGCAGCCATCGTGCATTCTTGGAGTTGCGGAGTGTGCCGGAAACCGGGGGGCGGAATCCATGAGCGGCAACGACCTGAGAGACTTCGACGGGTTCATCACGCAGGACGGGGAGATGATCTCGATCCAGGACACCGAGCGGGTGTCGGCGATCTTCCTCCAGACGACCGACGTCAACAGCGCCATCGGTTCCCTGTGGCAGCTCGTGACCGACTGCATCGACGCCGGCTACTACGGCCCCGCCTGCAAGTACATCGAAAAAATCCTGCCGCTCGTGGATGCCCCGGAAGACAAGGCCGAGTGTTTTCTCCGGATGGGCCAGGCGATGGAGCAGGCGAAAGACTGCGCCGCGGCGCAGGAGGCGTACGCGCGGGCATTTGACCTGTCCGCCGAGCCGAACGCGACCTGGTATTTTCTGAACAACAACCGGGCCTACTGCCTGATCGAGACCGGCCGGAGCGCGGAGGCCGAACGGTTCTGCCGCGCCGCGATCGAGATCGAGCCGAAGCGACACAACGCGCACAAGAACCTCGGGCTCGTGCTCCGCAATGCGGGACGGATCGCCGAGGCGGCGAAAAGCTTCATCCGCGCCACCCGGCTGTGCCCGGAAGATCCGCGGGCGCTGGGCCTGCTCGACGAGCTCTTCCGGAACCACCGGGAGGCGATGGAACAAATCCCCAACCTGCCCGCGCAGCTGCTCCGCTGCCACGAGCTCGTGCAGCGGACCACGCGGAAGCTTCCGGTGCAGTAATCGGAGCCGAACAGTGGACGTCTTCGTCACGCAGCGCATTCCCGAGGCCGGCCTGGATATTCTCCGGCGCGCCCATCCCGGTTTCCGGATCCACGACGACGATCGCGTCCTGACGCGTCCGGAGCTCCTGTGCGGCGTGCGGGGCGCCGACGCGCTCCTGACGCTGCTCACCGACAGGATCGATGCCGGCGTCCTCGATGCCGCGGGGCCGCGGCTGAAAATCGTCGCCAACATGGCCGTCGGCTACGACAACATCGACCTGCCGGCGGCGACCGCGCGCGGGGTCCTGGTGACGAACACGCCGGGAGTGCTGACCGACGCGACGGCGGAGCACGCGTGGGCGCTGCTGTTTTCGGTCGCACGCCGCGTGCCGGAATCGGAGCGGTACCTGCGCGGCGGCAAATTCCACGGGTGGGGCCCCCTGCTGTTTCTGGGCGGCGCGGTGGGCGGGCGCACGCTGGGCATCGTCGGCGCGGGGCGGATCGGGTCGGCCGTGGCGATGAAGTCGCGCGGCTTCGGCATGCGCGTCCTCTACACCGCGAGATCGGACAAGCCGCGGCTCGAAGCCGACACGGGCGCCCGCAGGGTCGGCCTGGAGGAGCTGCTGCGCGAATCCGATTTCGTATCGCTGCATGTGCCGCTGCTGCCCGAGACGACGCACCTGATCGATGCCGGCACGCTGAGGCTCATGAAGCCCACGGCCTACCTCGTCAATACGGGGCGCGGGCCGCTGGTCGACGAAGGAGCGCTGGCCGCGGCGCTCGAGGCGGGCGTCCTGGCCGGGGCCGCGCTGGACGTGTTCGAAAACGAGCCCGCGGTGCACCCGGACCTGCTGCGGCTGGACAACGTCGTCCTGACCCCGCACACCGCGAGCGCCACGGTCGAGTCCCGGTCGAAGATGGCGGTTATGGCCGCCCAGAACCTCGTCGCCGGCCTTGCCGGGCAGGCGCCGCCGAACCTGCTGAATCCCCCGGCGGCGGGCAGCGGCCGTTCGGGCGGAAGCGCGCCGGGGGAAAGGGGGAGACGATGATTCCGCTCGTTCAGACACCCGCGTGGAAGGCGCTCGCAGCGCATCACCTCGAAATGTCCGCGGTGCACATGAACACCCTCTTTGCCCGGGATCCCGCCCGGTTCGCAAAATTCTCGATCCGCTTCGACGACCTGCTGTTCGACTACTCCAAGAACCTCGTCACCGGGGAGACGATGCGGCTGCTGGTCGCGCTGGCCGGGCAGTGCCGCCTTCCGGAATGGATCGGGAAGATGTTCTCCGGGGAAAAGATCAACCATACGGAAAATCGCGCCGTCCTGCACACGGCCCTCCGGAACCGCTCGGCGGATCCGGTGCCGGTGGACGGCAGGGACGTGATGCCGGCGGTCCGGCGGGAGCTCTCCAGGATGGGAGACCTGGTCCGCCGCGTGCGCGAAGGCGCGTGGCTCGGCCACACCGGCAGGGCCGTGACCGATCTGGTCAACATCGGCATCGGCGGATCGGACCTCGGCCCCATGATGGCCGCCGAGGCGCTGCGGCCTTACTGGAAGGACGGGCTGCGGGTCCACTTCGTCTCCAACGTCGACGGGACACACCTCGGCGAAACCCTGAAGCGCGTTTCCCCGGAAACGACGCTGTTCTGCGTGGCCTCGAAGACGTTCACCACGCTCGAGACCATCACGAACGCGGTCTCGGCACGCGCGTGGCTGGTCGCGGCGCTGGGGAGCGACGCGTGCGTCGCGCGGCACTTCGTGGCCCTGTCCACCAACGCGCGTGCGGTCGCGGATTTCGGCATCGACGTCCGGAACATGTTCGAGTTCTGGGACTGGGTGGGCGGACGGTATTCGCTCTGGTCCGTGATCGGGCTGCCGGTCGCCGTCGCGATCGGGATGGAGAACTTCGAGGCGCTGCTGGCCGGGGCGCACGACATCGACCGGCACTTCCGGACGGCGCCTCTCGGCGAGAACATCCCCGTCGTGATGGCGCTCCTCGGCGTCTGGTACCACAATTTCTTCGGCGCCGAAACGCACGCCATCCTCCCCTACGACCAGTACCTGCACCGGTTCGCGGCCTACCTGCAGCAGGCCGACATGGAGAGCAACGGCAAGGGCGTGGACCGCGACGGCCGGCCGGTGGCCGGGTACACGACCGGGCCCGTGGTGTGGGGCGAGCCGGGCACCAACGGGCAGCACGCGTTCTACCAGCTGATCCACCAGGGGACGCGGCTGGTGCCGGCCGACTTCATCGCCCCGGCCTGCAGCCATAATCCCCTGGGGAAACACCACGAGATCCTGCTCGCGAATTTTTTCGCCCAGACCGAAGCGCTGATGAAAGGGAAGAGCGGGGAGGAAGCGCGGGCGGAGATGGAGCGCGCCGGCGTCGATGCGGCCGAAATCGGGCGGCTGCTCCCGCACAAGGTCTTTCCGGGGAACCGGCCCACGAACTCGATCCTATTTCGCACTCTGGACCCGCGTACGCTCGGGCGGCTGCTGGCGATGTACGAGCACAAGATCTTCGTCCAGGGGATCCTCTGGAACGTCAACAGCTTCGACCAGTGGGGCGTCGAATTGGGCAAGCAGCTGGCCCGGGCGATCCTCCCCGAACTCGACGGCGAAACGGCCGCCGCCTCCCACGACGGTTCCACGAACGGTTTGATCAATTACTGCAGGAATCTCCGCGCCGCGCCGGGCGAGGTTTGACTGTCCGCCATGCATGACGATTTCCGGAATCGCGCGCGCGTGCTGATCACGGGCGTTACGTCCATTCACGGGTGGCCGGTGTTTCGAAAGCTGCGGTCGATGCTGCCTCCCGACCGGCTGCTGGGAATCCGCCCGCCGAAAATGCACGTTCCGCAAGGCGACAACGTCGTTTCCCGCTGCATGACCGATTCGCCGGCCCTCGCGCGGATCCGCGACGCGTTCCGGCCCACCCACGTGCTGCACGCGGCCGGGGTCTGCGACCTGGATGCGTGCGAGGCGCGGCCGGAGTACGCGCACGACATCAACGTCCACGGCGCGAGGGGGATCGTGTCGGTCTTCGCGCCCGCGTGCTACATCCTGTACCTGAGCGCCGACCTGGTGTTCTCCGGCATTCATGCGCCGCCGCACGGGTACGGGGAGACGGACCCGCCGGACCCGGTGAGCGTGGTGGGGAAAACGTACCTTCTCGCGGAGAAGGAGATCGCGAGGGCCGCCCGGCACGCGATTGTCCGCATCGGGCTTCCCATGGGCGGCTCGATCCAGGGCAAGAAAGGCGCGGTCGATTTTATCGAGGGAAGGCTCCGGCGCGGGCTGCCGACGTCGCTTTTCCACGACGAATACCGCAGTTGCATCGGTTGCGGGGACCTGGCGGATGCCGTCGTTTCCCTCCTTTCGATGGAGGCGGAAGGCGTGTTTCACGTCGGCGGGCCGCGGGCCGTGAGCCTTTACGAGATCGGCCAAAAAATCCTCGATCGGGGCAACTACGGGAAGGAAGCGCTGCGCGCCTGGTCCCGCGCGGATGACGTCGACGGCCCGCCCCGGATCGGGAATGTCCATCTGAATTCCGGCAAGGCGGAGCGCCTCCTCGGCCGCCGCTTCAAGGCCTGGACCCACTGACCGGAATTACGGTGACAGCCACCAGAGAGTTCTCTTTGTCGACGTCTCCAGGGGCTGCGATCGCCTCTGCGTTATTTCCTGTCGTCTTCCCGAATTTTCCCGGCGTACAGGGGGCCGAAATAAAAGTCGTACTGCCGGCCGGCGATGTAGCAGAGGATCGCGGCGGCCCCCAGCGGGATCGCGATCAGGCCGAGCAGGGTTTCCAGCGGCAGTTGCGTGGCGAGCAGCACGCCGCCGATGGCCGGGCCGATCATGGCGCCGATCCTGGCCACGGCGATGGCCAGCCCGGCGCCCTTGTTCCTGCAGCCCGGCGGGTACACGATCGGGGCCAGGATGGTCACATCCATGTGCGCGGAGTTGATGAAGAAGCCGCTGAAGAACAGCAGCGCGACGAAGCCCGCCGGCCCCAGGCCTCCCATGAAAATGACGGCGACGGCCGCGATCACGTGGAGGATCGCCCCCCGCCGGAAGCCGAACCTGTCGAAATAAAACCCGCTCAGCAGGCACCCGGCCGCGATCAGGATGCCGTTCGTCCCGGTGATGAATGCGGCGGTCGAAGCCGAAAATCCCTTCACGACCAGCAGCTGGGGCGACCAGCTTCCGAAAAAGAACACGGCGATGGAGCTGACCAGGTAATAGGCCCAGACCGCGGGCGTGACCCAGAGGAGCCTGCCGTGGAAAAGTTCCCGGACCGAGGCCTTTTTCTTCTGCGATCCGGCGGCAACGAACTGCGTTTCCGGTCCGGCCTGGATGCCCGGCTCGATCCGCCGCACGATGCCTGCGAGCATCTCCCGGTGTTTCGCGTCGTTCCCCCTGGCGGCGAGCCAGCGCGCGGATTCCGGAAGCTTGAACGCGGCGAGGAGTATGGCGAGGAGCGGGGCGAAAAAGCCGACGACGAACAGCGGCCTCCACCCGACGGTTTCGAGCATGAAACCGGCGATGTAGCCGCCGGCGACGATGCCGATCAGGAACCCGGAATACATGATGGACACGTATTTGCCCCTGCCCTTCAGCGGCGAATACTCGCTCGTCAGGGTGATCGCGCAGGGGACCGCGCCGCCGATGCCGAAGCCGGTAAAAATCCTTATGGGGATCAGGCTCTCCAGCGAGTTGGAAAAGTAAACGAGCAGGGTGCCGAGCGTGAAGATGCAGGACCCGAGGATGAGCGTCTTCTTCCTCCCGATCCTGTCGGACAGCGCGCCGCAGGCGATCGCGCCGAAAAGGTAGCCGAAAAACATGGCCATGAGGGCCAGGCCGAAGGATTCCGTTCCGACGTTCCACTCCTTCATGATCAGCGGGGCCGCCACGGAGATGATCGTGTAGTCGTACCCGTCCATGATCATGACGAGGCCGCACAGCAGGATCACGCGGAGCGACACCCTGTTCAGCCTGGAATCGTCGATGACCTTCCCGACGTCGATTGCGGAGGGATTCCCCGCGGTCCCGCTCACACCATGCCCGTCCATCGATACCTCCCGGATCTTGCGGCGATGGGCGCCCCGGCCGGGCCGGCGGCCCGCTCCCCGTCGAATCAGTGGGTCCCCGTGAGAATGGCGCCCTGTTCCACCAGGATGCGCTGCAGCTCCGAGACGTCGCTCTCCAGCATTCGCGGGGTGATGTTTTGTCTCGCGCAGAGCGCGGCCGCCACGCCGGCCGCCTGGCCGGTCACCATCGTCTGCATGAGGAAGCGCTGGTACGCCTCGCGGTACGCCGAGACGGCCTTGCCCGCGACGAGCAGGTTCTCGATCCTCCTCGGGACGAGGCACCGGTAGGGGATGTCGTGCGATCCGCCCGTCCGCGGAACGTCGGGGGGCTTCATCGTTCCGAGGGTGCCCGGGCCGACGACGTGCACGGCGCCGGCCGGGAAGGCGCTCTTCCCGATAACGTCCGGGAATTTCCGCTCCTCGATGACGTCCTCTCCCTTGAGCACGTAATCGCCCAAAATGCGCCGTCCCTCGCGGATGCGCATTTCGGGGCAGATGCGCGTGATGTAGGCGTTTTCGAATCCCGGGAGGTACTTCTTGACGAATTTCCACGCGATCACGATCTGGCGCCGGCACTCGATTTCGCCGAAAGTCAGGTCGTCCACGTCCGTCGCGTCGCAGTTGCCCACCTGGGAAGAGTGCTGGAAGTGCGCCTGGATGACGCCCCCCTCGCGCGGGATCAGGAAGAAACCGACGCCGCTGAACCCGTGCCACTCGCCGGTTTCTAGACCCTTCATCTTGAGGCTGCGGTATCCCATGACCTCGCCGAACTCCTCGATGGAGTCGATCCGGCGGATGCGGGCGGCCAGTTCGTCGTAGGTCCACTTGTGGCGGGTGTTTTCCAGGAAGCGTTCGAACTCGAACTCCTGCGGATTGGCCTTGATGTATTCGAGGACCTTTTTCCAGTCGACGCCGTCCGCGGTGAAGGACAGGGAGTGGGGCTCCATCCTGTCCTTCGGCAGGATCTCGTAATCCGCGCCGGCGCGCGCGGCGATTTCCCC
>CAZTHE010000161.1:0-8457 GCA_964613495.1 uncultured Acidobacteriota bacterium
TGAATATCCATAGTCAAGAGAAATTTTATAAAATTTAACCGTTGGACAGCCTCGTCAGGCCGGGAAAGCGGGAAAGAATCGACAGGCGGGAAGCAGTCGGCAGGAGGCGCGAAGCGCCGGCAGTGAGTAGGCCCGGCCGTCAGGCCGGGAAAGCCCAGCCGTCAGGCCGGGAAAGCGGGAAAAAATCCGACAGGCCCTTCACACGGTGCCTCCGGAGCCAAAGCCTCGGAGACACCGTGCAATCTCGACCCGGCGCCGGTTCTTCAGACTGCCGACGAGGCTACTTCAGGTCCTGTTGTGCCCTCTCGATCACGCGCTGCACGAAGGCGCGCGGATCGCGGCGGCCCTGTCCTGCGAGCTGATCCAGGTATTTCTTTGCCGAGGCTGCAACGGATCCCTTGAGCACGTATGCTTTGGCGAAATTCAGCATGGCCGGCTCCAGCTTGTTCTGCTGCCAGTAGCACAGCGCCATGTGATAGTACGCCGAGTCGTTTCTTTTGTAATATTTCACGGAATTCGTGAAATTCGTGATCGCAGTGGCGTAACTCTGCTTCTGATAGGCATCCGCGCCGATAATGGCATAGGCGGTCGCATAACCCGCATCCGTCATGCTCTTCCACGCCGAGGCATCGAGACTATCGGGCTTCTTGGCCGCCGGCAGCGCTTTGAGGGTCTGGCGTGCGTACTTCAATGCCTGCGGCGTGTTCTGGGCCTGCATGTGCCTTTTCATCATGTCGATCAGGATCTCGACGTTGTCCGGATCCTGGGCCAGCACCTTCTCCCGCCATTGATTGTATTTCGCGTCATTTCCCAGCTTCTGATAGGCCCGTGCGATTTCCATGGCGAGCGCCGCGCTGGGCTTCTGCGCGTAGGCTTTTTCTCCGTAAGTGGCGAAGCCCCTCATGTTGTTCGTTTCGGCGTAAGCCACGACCAGGGCTTTTTCCGTGAAGTCGTCCCCGGGGGCGACGTCCAGGAACCTGTCCCCGGTCGAGATGATCTGGTTCCACTGCTTGGCGTTCCGCATGTCGATGATGACCTTCTGATATTCGGCCATCACGTTCTGGCGGTACGCGCTCTGGGGCTTCGCCTTGAGAAAGGCGAAAATGAGGTCCATTTTCTTGCCGGCGTCGTTTTCCGCCTGAATGTCCGTCAGCGCCTTGTATTCCTCTTCCGTCGGCTCCTGCGCCCACGCCTGTACCGGCGCCAGGAGCAATCCTGCGGCAAACAGCAAGCAAAGGAGTGATTTAGAGATGTAGGAAACCTTAGGGGAAGCCATATCATATTCTCCTTGTTGTGAGCGAAGTAACCCCATCGGGCCTCCTCCGCCCCGGTAATTCTGGCCCTTTTATATCAGAAGCATTGTCCAAGTACAAAACGAAATCGACGGCACGGTTGTGCCGCGAGCCCCGTTTTCGCTATGCTTCAAATCATGACAATTAAACAGATACCGCTGGAGGCCATAAGTTGCACAAATCATGCGTTCCGGATCAGCGAGGAACTCGATTCGGCGCCCCTGGCCGGCTCCATCCGCGAGGTCGGATTAGTTAATCCATTGATATTATTCGATTTAGGGAATGGCTTCGCGATTGTCTGCGGATTCCGGCGCATGTATGCACTGAGAAAGCTGGGCAGGAGCGAGGCCCCGGCGCGCGTGCTCCCGCGCGATGAGTTCGATCCGCCCCGGGCATTTATGATGGCGCTCTGGGAGAACATCGCGCACAGGAATCTCACGCCGCTCGAGAAGGCGCGCGCCCTTTCCGGGTTGAAGGCGGTTTGCGGCATCCCGGAGGAGAGACTGATCCGCGAGTACCTGCCGGTCCTGGGACTGGCGCCGAATGAACACGTCCTGCGCGGTCATCTGCGGCTCAACGACCTGCACCCGGATCTCAGGCGCTGCCTGGCCGGTGAGAGGTTGACGCAGTCCAGCGTCGAGGTCCTGTCGGAGATGCCGCAGTCGACGCAGGAAAATTTTGCCGCCGTCATGGGCAGGCTCCGGTGGAGCGCCGCAATGCAAAAGAAGGCGCTGCGCGTCCTCGGCGAGTTGAGCGCGGCGTCGGGCGAAGCCTTCGACGCCCCCCTCTGCCACCCGCAGGTGGCGGCCGTATTGAACGACCCCGGCCTCAGCCCTTTCCAAAAGGGGGAAAAGGCATTCGACATCCTGTACCGTCTCGAGAGTCCGAGGCTTTCGGAGGCGGAGGCGCGGTTTGCCGCCAACAGGCTCGAGCTCGAACTGCCCGGTTCCGTCCGGCTGATTCCGCATCCGTATTTCGAGGAGGAGGGCCTGCGGGTGGAGTTTGAGGCCTCAGGCATCGAGCACCTCCGCCGGCTGACGAAGGCGCTCCACGATGCGGCGCAGACTGCGGAAATGGGGCGGCTGTTCGACCTGGACTAACCGTGCCCGCGCCTATTGCATAGAAGCGGCCACGGATTGACACGGATTGGCACGGATGAAGGCAATTTTAAAAATCCGTGAAATCCGTGGCTCTTTGCTTTTGTGTTGGAGTACCCCGGTTCCTCGAGCCCATTGCATAGAAGCGGCCACGAATTGACACGAATTGACACGGAATTCGCGGAGCGATCATGATCCCGTACCGCCCGAAACTGATTCTCGTTCACGAGGATTCCCATCAGGATCCGATCACGCACGAGATCCTGGACAGGCTGACCGGCACCCCCGTTCAGACGATCCGCGACAGGGACATCAGTGCGCACGGCACGGACACGCTGGTCCTGCGGCGCCATCCCGGCGCCTTCCTCAGAAAGTGCCAGGGGGCGGGCGCGGAAATCTGCTGCGGGTACCACGTCGTGAGCTATGCGTGGAACTGCCACATGGAGTGCACGTACTGCATTCTGCGCGCCTACCTGAACAACGAGGCGCTCGTGGTCTGCACCAACCCGGACGACCTGCTGCGTGAGGTGGGCGACACCCTCCGGGCGAACCCGGCCCGCATCTACCGGATCGGCAGCGGGGAACTGGCCGACTCCCTGGCGCTGGACCCGATCACGTGCTTCTCCCGCCGGCTGGTCCCCTTTTTCGCGTCGCTGCCCAACGGAATTCTCGAGCTCAAGACCAAGTCCGATCACGTCGAAAACCTGGAGGGCCTCGATCACCGGGGGCACACCGTGATTGCCTGGTCGATGAATTCCAGGCGGGTCTGCCGCACGGAAGAGCTCAAAACAGCCACATTCGACGAGCGACTCGAGGCGGCGCGGAAGTGCCAGCGGTGGGGCTACCGGCTGGCGTTTCATTTCGATCCGATCGTTTATTACGAGGGGTGGGAGGCGGAATACAGAGACTCCGTTCGGGAGATCTTCGCCGCGATCGACCCGCGCAGCGTCGTTTGGGTCAGCCTGGGAGCTCTCCGATTTCCGCCCCGGCTCAGGGAAATCGTCCGCCGGCAGTTCCCCCGGTCCATCGTGCCTTGCGGCGAATTCGTGCCCGGCCATCACGGAAAGATCCGGTATTTCCGCCCGATCCGCGAAGAGATCTACCGCAAGATGCGGGCATGGATCCGCGAAGCGGCGCCCGGGGTTTTTGTCTACCTGTGCATGGAAAACCGTATCGTCTGGAAACGCAGCCTCGGCGAAGCTCCCGCCGACGCGGCGGCCCTTTCCGATCGGATGGACCGGCTCGTCTTCGGCGTTGGATGTTGAACGTTTACACGTTAGAAGGTTTGAAGGTTTGAAGGTTGGAAGGTTGGAAGGTTGCAGGGTTGAAGGGTTACAGGGTTGAAGGGTGGTCAGTGCCATCCGAAATTCCCGATCCCTGATCTCGGATCTCGCATTTCGGATCTCGCATCTCGGATCTTCTAAGTGGGCGTCTGCCACACGTAGATGTTCTTCGCCACGTCGGCCTCCAGGGCGATCTCGGTCTCCTCGCACTGGACGACATAGGCCGGCCACTTCTGAATGAGCTTCAGGGACGTCCCCGGGGAAATGCCGAGGGCCGAAAGCTTCAGAAGGCGCGAGTGGTCCCGGGTGCAGAAATAGGCGACGCGGGCGGATTCCCCGACGCGCAGCTGGTCGCAGGAGACCACGATAGGGCGCACGTCGTCGCGCGCCTGCCTGCAGCATTCCCCTTCGGGGATCGGCCTGTTGTGCGGGCAGTAGCGCGGGTGGCCGAGAAGAGTGCAGATGGAATTCGTGATCCCTTCGGCAAGCAGGTGTTCGTACTCGCAGGCCGCCGCCTCGCTCTCCTCGACGTGAGCCCCGAGCACGTCGCAGATCAGCCGTTCCGCCAGGCGGTGGCGCCGGATGATCATCTCGGCCATTTCGCGGCCTTTGGGCAGCAGGTGCACACGCCGCGCCTGATCGACGATCAGGATCCCGTCCCGTCCCAGCGCGTCCAGGGTTTTCACCGCGTCCTTCGCCTTCGCGTTTCGGACCACGTTGTCCACGGTGGCGTCGTCCTGCTCCTGCAGCGTCCAGACCGCCTCGAGCACTTCCGTGATCTCCTCCGTCACCCTTTCTTCCATGATCCTCTCCCGCCCCTGTCGGGGATCCGAAATCCGAAATCCGAGATCCGGAATCTGGAATCCGGAATCCGAAATCCACCATTCCGCCACGTACCGGACTCCTAGCGAAATTGTATGTCAAGCGTACGCAAAATCCAGCTGACAACCGTGCCGACGAAGACGGCGAACGGCACGATAAAGCCCGTTATCGCCAGTGCCTTCTTGAGGCCCTGTTCCTTGATGATCATGAGAAAGCTCGCCACGCAGGGCACGAACAGCGTGATCACGATCATGCTGACGACGACCTGCTGTCCGGTCAGGAGTCCCTGGCGGGTGAGATCGTAGAAACCCGCGGCGCCGTAGTCGCGGCGCAGGAATCCCAACAGGAAGATTCCGGCAGTCTCGACCGGCAGGTGCAGCAATCCCGAGATTACGGGTTCTACCGCCGCCTGCACCCAGAGCAGCAGGCTGCGCCCGTGCACGTGAACCTTGTCCAGTACGAACAGGATGAACGTCCCGATGAGGAACAGAGGCACGGCTTCTTTCAGGTACCACTGGATCCGGTACCAGGTCTTGAACGCGACGTTCTTGAACTGCGGCATGCGGATGGGCGGGATCTCGAAGATGAATTCGCTGGGATTCCCGCGGATGACGCGGGCCGCAAGGAAACCGACCAGCAACAGCTGCGACAGGACTACGGCGAATATGGTCAGCGTCGCCTTGAGGGAGACGCCCGCGGCGATGCCCAGCATGACGCCCAGCTGTGCCGAGCAGGGTATGCCGAGGGCCAGGAGCAAAACGGCGATCGTCCGCTCCTTTTTCGAGCTGAGGATGCGCGTCGCCATGACGGCCATCGTGCCGCATCCGAAGCCCAGCACCATGGGCAGCACCGCCTTCCCGTTCAGCCCCATCCAGCGCATGACGCGGTCGGCGAGAACGGAGAGACGGGGCAGGTAGCCGCTGTCCTCCAGCAGCCCGAAGGCGATGAAGAATGTCCCGACCACCGGCAGGACGATGCCCAGGGCGTACGTGAGCCCCATCGAGAGGATGCCGTATTTGCCCACGAGAAAGTCCGCGACGAAGCCCGCAGGGATGAGGGCCTTCAGCCAGGGGGTCACGAATTGGCCGAACAGGCTCTTTTCGATCAGGCCGACGAGGGTCTGCGCGCCCGTGTAGCCGACGAATTCGTAGAGCATCAGCATGACGCCGATCAGTATGGGGATCCCCGTCAGCGCCCGGCGCGTCAGGATGCCCAGCTCGAATGCGAAGCCGCGGCTCCGCGAGATCAGGACGCTCAGCGGGACCAGGACGGGGGCGATCAGCAGCAGGATGTGGATCGCTTCGGCGACGAGACCGAACCGGTACCCGCCCTCCGATTTTTCTCCCAGCAGCACCGTCCGGACGAAGCTTCCGTCCGGGTGCCGCGCGCCCAGCCAGGCCTCGAGGCGGGTTTCCGCCGCTCCCCGAAGCATCGTAAAGGGAGTCGGGACGCCGAGTAGTCCGCCGAATTCGTTCCACGCGAACAGGAACAATCCCAGGAACAACAATACGACCCAAAGCCTTTTGAATCCCGAGACGTCGTCCGCGAAGCGGCTTCGCCTCTTCTTCTTGAATCTGCCGGTTGCGTCGTCCAGCATCGCCTTCCGCAGTTCCCCGATCTTCTGGACCGCATTCCCGTGACCCGTGGTTTGCAGCCGCGCCTGAGTCTCCTTCAAGCGGGAAATCGCGGTTTCCCCGAGGTGGCCGGCGAGCGTACGGGTCAAATCGGGATTGTCCTCGGCCAGCCACTCGAGCGACAGGAACGCGGGCGACGCGGCGCCGTCGAGTTCGCGTACGACCGCCTCGTCCGGATACCGGGAGGCAAGGGCGTTGCGGGGTTCCCCGGCATTCGCCACCGCGTTCAGGATCCCCTTTTTCCCCTTGCCGTATATGGCGATCGTTTCGACGACGGGGATGGAAAAAAGTTTGCCGATGCCCTCGGAGTCGATCCGGATGCCCCGGTCTTCCGCCTCGTCGATCATGTTCAAGACGAGGACCATCGGGATTCCAAGTTCCGCGAGTTGAGACGTGATCAGTAGGGTGCGCCGCAGGTTCTTCGCGTCCGCAACCTGGATGAGGACATCCGGCTTCTCCCGCAGGAGAATTTCGCAGGCGACCCACTCGTCCTCCGATTGGGGAATGAGGCTGTTGACGCCCGGAGTGTCGATGACTTCGTAGACCGTGTCCCCGATGCGCATCCTGCCGCGGGACACTTCGACCGTGGTCCCCGGGAAGTTGGAGACCATGACGTAGCTTCCGGTCAAGAGTCTGAAAATAACAGACTTGCCGACATTCGGATTGCCAACGAGGACTGCCTTCTTCAGATCGGGAGACGGGTCTTTTGCCACAGCTCGCTATTCTTTCCTGAAACCTGATTTCAACCTGTCACCAGGAATATACCAGAACCCCCGCCGAATCCAACGGAAAGAATTTCCGGTTCCCGGCGACCGGGCGACGGAATTCCCTCCGCCCGCCCGCCCCGGCTGGGCTAAACTTTCCCCATGATTCGGACCATCCTGCATGTGGACATGGACGCCTTCTATGCCGCCGTGGAACAGCGGGACCATCCGGAATACAGGCTGAAGCCCGTCATCGTCGGATCGGATCCCAGGGATGGAAAGGGCCGCGGCATCGTTGCGACCTGCTCATACGAGGCCAGGAAGTTCGGTGTGCATTCGGCCCTGCCGATCTCGCACGCATGGAGGCTGTGTCCGCAGGGAATCTACGTCCGCCCGGACATGGTCAAATATGCCCGGGTCTCCGGCCATGTCATGGATATCCTGCTGCGCTTCACCGATATGCTCGAACAGGTCAGCATCGACGAGGCTTTCCTGGACGTGACGGGAAGCCAAAGACTGTTCGGATCCGGCCGGGACATCGCGGGGCGGATCAAGCGCGGCATCCGCGACGAACTCCGCCTGACGGCGTCCGTGGGCGTCGCGCAGAGCAAGTTCATCGCGAAAATCGCGTCGGATCTCGAGAAGCCCGACGGCCTGGTGGTCGTGGAACCGGGCCGGGAGCGGGAATTCCTGGCGCCGCTTCCCATCGGGCGGCTGTGGGGCGTCGGCGCGAAAACCGAGGCGAGCCTGAAGTCGATCGGCCTGGAGCGCATTGGCCAGCTTGCGGCGCTGCGCCCCGGCGATCTGACCGTGCGCCTGGGGAAAAGCGGGGCGCACCTGTGGCAGCTCGCGCAGGGAATCGACGACCGTCCGGTCGTCCCAGACGAGGGATTCAAATCTGTCGGGCACGAGATCACATTCGACGAGGACACGTCCGACACCCGGCTCCTGGACGCCACGCTCCTGGATCTGGCCGAAAAGGTCTCGCACCGCCTCCGGGTGCAGGGTGCCCGCGCCCGGACCATCACGGTAAAATTCCGCGAGGCGGACTTTTCCACGTTTACCCGCAGGATCACGCTGCCGGACTCCGTGGATACCACGGAAAGGATCTATCCCGAGGCGCGCAGGCTGATGCAATCGATGCTCCGCAAAGGAGTCCCGGTGCGCCTGATCGGTATTTATGCCGGCAATCTCGAAATCGAGACCGGCGGGCGGCAGATGTCGCTGCTCGATCCGGATCCCCCGAAAGACCGGAAGCTCGCCGCGGCCCTGGACGACATCACGCAGCGATTCGGGACGAAATCGATCACGCGCGCCGCTCTCGTGCCGCCGGCCAAAAATCCCGCCCGGAAACCCGGCCCCGGCGAACCGGAGCCGTGATTCCGTCTACGGGCAGGGCCAACAGCCCGAAGGCATACCGGCCCGATTCCGAGGCCGGGATCAGAAATGCCGGCGGCGCGGCGCGCCGAAGCTGCCCGCGCCAAAGGCGCGGTGTATCATCGGGGACACTCATCCGTTCCCGCGCCGGGGGCCGAACAACATCGGGGACATTCACCCGTTCCCGCGCCAAAGGCGCGGCACAGCAAAGCCCGGGGTGAAGGCCGCCATAGCGGCCGGAACCCCGG
>CAZTHE010000162.1:0-8452 GCA_964613495.1 uncultured Acidobacteriota bacterium
GGCCGCGCGGACCGCGAGCCGCGCCCCGAACCTCGCGTTGAAAGCCGCGGCGCACCGGCGCAGCACCGGGGCGAACAGCCGCCCGGTGACCAGCGTGCCCCGCAGCGACTCCCGCCGCCTGCGCCGGCGGCGCATCTCCGTTTCGAACGCGTCCAGGAAACTCCGCACCATGCCCACGCCGTCCTCGATCTGGGCGAAGTCGTCGTACGCCTCCGCGCCCGGAACGCTCACGCCGCCCTGCAGGTAGAATTCGTCGGCGAGGTACACGAAGCCGGTCCCCGTCGCGGCGCGGAAGTCCGCCTGCCACCGGTGCGCCGCGCGGACGACGCTCCTCGAGAACTCCGGCGTCACCGGGACGAGGCGCCTCCGCGGCTCCCCGTGATCGGAAAGGCCGACGGGCACGACGGCGACGGACCGCACTCCCGGAAACCGGCCGTAGAGGTCGCGCACCGTGCGCTCCAGGTGCGCGCCGTCGTTGATGCCCGGCATGAGGACCACCTGCGTGTGCAGCTCGATCCCCCCGCCGGCGAGGATGCGCAGTTTCGCGTCGAGGTCGTCGGCCTTCTTCCTTCCCAGGATCCGCGCGCGCAGGGAGGGCTCCGTCGCGTGCACGGAGACGTAGAGCGGGCTCAGGCGCTGCTCCACGATGCGGTCCAGCGTCGCGGGCGGCACGTTCGTCAGCGTGACGTAGTTGCCGTGGAGGAACGACAGCCGGTAGTCGTCGTCCTTCAGCCGCAGGGCCGGCCGGACGCCGGGAGGGAGCTGGTCGACGAAGCAGAAGAGGCACGCGTTGTTGCAGGTGTGCGTCCGGAATTCCTCCACCTCCAGTCCCGCGTCGCCGCCGTCGGGCAGCCGCAGCACGACGCGCTTTTCGGCGCCGCCGGCCGTGCGGACGCGCAGCACGGCGCGGTCCGCCGCGAGGTGGAACCGGAGGGCGAGCTCGTCCCCGACCGCGTGCCCGCCGACGTCCAGGATGGTGTCGCCCGGTTGGAGTCCCGCCCGCGCCGCGGCAGAACCCCTCGCGACGCTAAGGATTCGGGTTCCGGTCGGGTCCATTTCCCTCCGCCTGGGACGACGCGATCATGCGCACCGCCTTGTATGCGTAGTGCAGCCCCGAGGCCAGCGTGAAGGCCAGGGTGGAATGAATGACGTAAGGGAAGATGGCGGCGGCCAGCGGCGCCTCGAAATTCGCCAGCATGCAGACGCCCACGGTCAGCAGCTGCACGGCCGTCGTCCATTTCCCGAGCAGGCTGGGGGGGAATTGGGTGTGCTGCGTCTGCAGGTGGATGATGAGGGCGGAGACCGCGATGATGACGTCGCGGCTGATCGTCAGGACCGTCAGCCAGGTGGGGATGTGCAGGATCAGCGGCACGGTCGGGACCGTCAGCGTGATGAAGGCGGCCGTCAGCAGGATCTTGTCCGCCATCGGGTCGAGGAACGATCCCAGGACCGTTTTCTGCTGCAGCTTGCGCGCGAGCAGCCCGTCCAGGCCGTCGGTGACGGCGGCGATCAGGAACAGCACCGTCGCGGCCCTGGGGTAGCCGTAGATGAGCAGGATGACGAAACAGGGCACAAACAGCATCCTGAGGATCGTCAGCTGATTCGCGTAAGTCAAGACCACGGTCCGGCTCCTTTGGAGGACGAAAGCCTATTCTTATACACCATCCCGCCAGAAGTCTCCCCCTATCTTAGCAGGAATTCCGCCATTTCATATACCAATGCCGGACTTCGGCCGATAAGGTGGCCGTACCGTCCTGCGCGGCGGGAAAAAGGAGACGCATGTCGCTTTCCGGAAGACTGGACACGATGGATCTGCCCGAAGTCCTGCAGTGGGTGACGATCGGGCGGAAGACGGGGGCGCTGTCCTTCGTCAGGGAGAAGATCAAGGTCCACATCTTCCTCAAGGAGGGGCGCATCATCTCGTCCGCCTCCAACGACCCCACGAAACAGCTCGGCCAGTTCCTCCTGTTCCAGGGAAAGGTCACCGAGCCGCAGCTGAAGCGCGCGTTCGAGATCCACCTGCAGACGCGCGGCATGCTGGGGAAGATCCTGGTCGAGGAGAACCTGGTCTCGCGGGAGGACGTCGAGAAGGCCCTCGTCACGAGGACCGAAGAGGTCATCTACGACCTCTTCCTCTGGGAAGACGGGCATTTCCATTTCTCGCCCGTGGAGTACAACGAGAAGGAACTCATCCTGATCAGCGTCGACATCAACTCGCTGCTCTTCGAGGGGATCCGGCGCAAGGACGAGTGGAAGCGGATCCGCGCCGTCTTCCCGCACAACGACGTCGTGCTTTCGCTGCGTTCCGGCGCCGACCTGAAGAGCCTGAGCCTGAACCCGCTGCAGAAGAAGCTGCTGTACCTGCTGACGCTCCGGAAGCCGCTGTCGGAGATCATCCTCGAGCTGCACGGCTCGGATTTCCTCGTCTGCTTCGAGATGTTCCAGCTCTACGAGCAGGGCCTGGTGGAAATCGTCGAGGCGCGGCCCAAGGCGGCCGAGCCGGCGAGTCCCGCGGAGCTGTTCAACAGGGGGCTGGAACTGGTGCAGAACCGCCGGTTCCAGGAGGCCATCGCGGCCTTCCAGGGAGTCCTGAAGCTGGACCCGCAGAACACGTGGGCGTCGGAGCAGATCGACAAGGCCGAAGCGGCCCTGTGCCAGGAGTACTACCGCACGTCCACACCGCCGGGGAAGGTGCCGTACTTCGTGGTCCCGGAATCCATCCTGACGCGCCACAACCTGACCCACGAGGAGGGCTTCGTCGCCTCGCGCATCAACGGGACCTGGGACGTCAAATCCATCGTCATGCTGTCGCCGCTGCGGGAGATCGAGATCCTGCAGGTGCTCGACAAGCTCCTCAAACTCGACCTCATCGCCCTGAAATAGCCACGAATTCCACGAAATAATAGGTTTACGGATTCGTGAAATCCGTCTGAATCGTGGACACCCACCCTTTGCAGATCGTGGACACCCACCGTCCGGCGGGTGATCCAGACAGTGGGTGTCCACGATCGCAGCCCCGGGGGGGGCAGAAGCCACGGATTTCACGGATTACACTGAATTTAAACAACTTATATCTCCGTGAAATCCGTGCAATCCGTGGCTGCCCGTCTTCGGGCTGCTCCGGTGCTAGTCGGCGTTGAACGTGAATTTCATGCCGGCCATGAAGTTCAGCTTCAGGGCGGGGTACCCGAGCACTTCCTCGTACTTCCGGTTCAGGAAATTGTTCAGCCGGCCGTAAAGCTCCACGCCGCCGGGCAGGCGGTAGGACACTCCGGCGTCCGCGCGCGTGTACCCCTTGTTCGTGTAGAAGGGGTATCCGTACGCCGGCTCGCTGTCGAGCGTCTCGCCGCGGATGTAGCCGTTGGTGCTCAGCGTCCACCGCCTGTACGCGTACGAAACGCCGTAGCCGGCCGAGTGGCGCGGCCGGCGCAGCAGCCGCTGCCCGACCTGGTAGGGCGAGTTCGCCTCGCTGCTCCCGTCCAGCGCCAGCACCTCGGTGTCCACGAGGGAATACTGTCCCGACAGCATCAGCGATTGCGTCGGGTTGACCCGGAAGCCGATCTCGAGCCCCTGCGCCCTCGAGTTCTTGAGGTTGTCGGACGAGTACGTGCTGAGGTTCTGCATCGAGCCGCCGAGGGTGACGATCTGGTCGTCGAACCGGTTGAAGAAATAGGTGACGTCGACGACGGCGCGGTCGCCGAACAGGCCCTGTTCGACGCCGGCGTCGAAGCTGACGCTCTTTTCCGGTTTCAGCTCGGGATTGTCCGTGAAGGCCAGCTCGAACCCGTCCGGCGGGCGGATGCCCGTGCCGACGCTCCCGTGGATCCGCGTGCGTCCGAATGCGCCGCCGGCGCCGCCGTCATGGGCGAGGAGCGCCGCGGACACGCGCGGGTTGACGCGCACGACGGAGCTCTCCGGGATTTCCGGCCGCGAGCCCCAGGCGTCGGCCGGCATCGAGTTGGTCCGGATGTGGTCGATGCGCACGCCCGTGATCAGGTAGAAGCGGCCGGAGGGGCTCCAGCGGTTTTCCGCGAAATAGGCCAGGCTGGTCCGGGGAAGCAGAAACGGCGCGGACTGGCTGTCAGTGATGTAGCCGTTGCGGATCTGTTCCCGGTTGAACTCGAACCCCACGGTGACGGAGTCGCGCGCCGAGAGCAGGATCTCGCTCCGCGTGTTGAAGATGCCGCGCAGGTTTTCCGACGTGTAGTCTCCCCACATGGACCGGTAGTTGAGGTCGTTGGTGGCGAGGTTCGCCGTGGTGACCTGGCGCCAGCGCGACGTGAACTGCTCGGTGTAGCCGAGCTGGTAGCCGAACAGGTTCTGCTTGCCGCCCGAGACGGTGTCGATGCCCGTGAAGGTGCCGGCCGGGTCGGACCCGTACGCCCCGGGCGCGCCGGCGTCGTTGGCGTTGCCGAAGAACTGGAAGTGGAACTGCCGGCGCGCCTGCGCGTAGCCGAGGTTCAGGAAGGCGCTCTGGTTGCGGTACCGGTCGTTCGCGACGACGCCGTCGGAGTCGGTCCGCGAGAGGTTGTACGACCAGCTGAAGCCGCGCGTCAGGCCGCTGCCGCCCGTGGCGAAGCGCCGCGTGGAGTGGCTGCCGCCTTCGGCCAGCGCCGTGAACACGGGCGGCCCGTCGCCCCGCCGGCTGATGATGTTGACCACGCCGGTCACGGCGTTGGAGCCGTAGAGGGCGCTCTGCGGCCCGCGCGCGATCTCGATGCGCTCGATGCCGTCGGCGGGCAGCGACGCCATGTCGAAGGAGCCGCCGAACTCGTTGACGGGGATGCCGTCCACCATGATGGCGTTGTACTTGCTTTCGCCGCCGCGTATGTACACGCCGGTCACCCCGCCGCGCCGGCCCGACTGGTTCACTTCGACGCCCGGCACGCCGCGGATGACTTCGAGCGCGTTCTGCGCGCCGCGCTCCCCGATCTCCTCCCCGGAGACGAGGCTCACGGACGAACCGATCTGCGGCGCGAGCGCCGCGCCGAGCGCCGCCGAGACGACGACGTGCGACTCGAGGGCGCTGATGGCGAGCGTCAGGTCGCGGCGCCGGTCCTCATCCCCGGCGATTTCGAGATCCGCGGGCGGGAACGCGAGGCCGCGGGCCGCCGCCGAGATGCGGTAGGCGCCTTCGCGCAGGTTTTCGAACCGGTAGGTCCCCCGCGCGTCCGACTGGCGCTCTTCGACGACGGTGAGGGCGCGCACGAGGCTGACGCGGGCGCCCGGCACCGGCTTGCCGCTCGGGTCCAGCACCGTTCCCTCCAGGGTGGCCGCGGCCGCCGGCAGCGCGGCGCACGCCGCGAGGAAAGAGATAAGAATGCATCGTTTCGAAAGAGAAAATTTCATCGGATGTTTCCTTGTATTATGGATGGATCGGTTCAATTGCATAGCGCGGAGTCCCTGGGAATGACGGGCAGCACCTCGACGTTCCCGTCGGGATTCAGCCGGATGGTGAAATCGAGGCCGAAGATGTCCTTGAGGTTTTCGCGCGTCAGCACCTCGTGGACGGTCCCCTGGCGCCGGATCGCGCCCTGCGACATGAGGACGACGGTGTCGCAGAAGGCGCCCAGCAGGTTGATCTCGTGCGACACGATCAGCGTCGCGAGGTTTCTTTCGCGCGTGATGCGCTGCACCAGCCGCAGCAGCTCCACCTGGTAGTTGATGTCGAGGTTCGCCGTGAACTCGTCGAGCAGCAGGATCTCCGTCTGCTGGGCCAGCGCGCGGGCCAGCAGCAGGCGCTGCCTCTCGCCGCCGGAGATCTCGGTGACGCGCGACCTGCTGTAGCGCGTCAGCTGCGTCATCTCGAGCGCCTCGAGCGCGATCCGCTCGTCGGCCGGGCTCTCGAACCCCAGCAGCGACAGGTGGGGCGAGCGTCCCTGGATCGCGAACTGGAACACGGTCTGGTAGTGATAGACGCCGCCGTTCTGCGGCACGATGGCGATGTGGCGCGCGATCTCCTTGCGCTTCATGCGCCGGAGCGGGCGTTCCCCGCCGACGAGGACCTCGCCCGAGAGGGGAGGCAGGATGCCGCCGAGGAGGCGCAGGGCCGTCGTCTTGCCCGAGCCGTTCGGGCCGATGATGCCGGTGACGGTCCCCGGCCGGAGGCCGAGCGAGACGTCGCGGACGATGGGCCGGTGGTAGTCGAAGCACAGGTGCCGCGCCTCGAGCATGACGGCCGGGCGGTTCATGACCGGCCTCCTTTCCGGTGCAGCAGGTAGATGAACAGCGGCGCGCCGCACAGCGCCGTCACGATGCCGACGGGGAGTTCCGCCGGCGACAGGATCGTCCGCGCCAGCGTGTCGGCCAGCAGGGTGAAGATGGCGCCGAAGATGAACACGGTCGGGAACAGGATGCGGTTGTCGCTGCCGAACATCATGCGTCCCATGTGCGGGCAGATGAGGCCGATGTAGGCGATCGGGCCGCTGACGGAGACGACGGCGCCCGTGATGAGCGAGGCCATGACGTACACGCCCGTCTTGACGCGCCGGATCTCGATCCCCAGGATCATGGCGTCGTCCTCGCCCATCCCGATGAGGTTGAGGCTGTGCGAGAAGAGGTAGAGCACGACGAAGCCGGCGGCCACGAGCGCGGTGACGGGATAGATCGACGCGTCGACGGGGCGGCTGAGGTCGCCGATGAGCCAGTAGAAGATGCCGCGCAGGTCGGCCTGGTTGGTGCTCGTCAGGAGGAACACGTTGATCGACGAGAGGAACGACGCGAGCACGATGCCGGCCAGGAGCAGCCGCTGCGAACTCTCCCCCGAGCGGCCGGAGCCGCCGGCGATGACGTAGACGGCGCCGACGGTGAGCGCCGCGCCGAGGAAGGCGGCCAGCGGCCGGCCGAAGACGATGTGGCCGCCGACGGCGGCGAACCCGACCCAGCCGGTGAAGAGGGAATAGAGGATGGTGCCCATGGACGCGCCGGTCGAGACGCCCAGGACGTACGGGTCGGCCAGCGGGTTGCGCAGCAGCGACTGGAAGGCCGCGCCGGCGAGAGCCAGCGCGGCGCCCACGAGCGAGCCGAGCAGGACGCGCGGCAGGCGCACCGAGAACAGGACCGATTCCAGCGGGTCGCCGCCCGTGTCGGCTCCCGTCAGCCGCGCGGCCAGCAGGCGCAGGGAGGTGCGGACGGGGATGGAGACGCTGCCGATGTTCATGGACACGACGGCGGCGAGCACCCAGATCCCCAGGAGCACGAGGCTGACGGCCAGGATCTTCTTCCCCGAGAGGCGGTTCATCGGAAGCGCTCCGGATAGAGTTTGCGAGCCAGCTCCTCCACGCCGTCGACGAAGAGCGGCGACGGGTGCTGGAGGTATTCGGTCAGGATGTACACCCGGCCTTCCCGGACGGCGCGCAGGTCGCGCCACCCGGCGATCTTTTTGAAGTCGGGGATCGGGTTCCCCTCCTGCTTGACGGTGATGATGGCGTCGGGGTCCTTGACCAGGATCTGCTCGAGGCTGTAGCGCGGGTAGTACTGCGGGATGTCGGCCGTGATGGACTCGACGCCGGCGAGGCCGAGGACGCCGGTCTCGAAGGTGTTTTTCCCGGGCGCGAGCAGCGGGTCCAGCCAGGTGATGAAGAATGCGCGCACGGGCGGGAGGCCCGCGATGCGCTTTCGGACGTCGTCGAGCCGCGCCTTCATCTGCCCGGCGAGGCGGCGTCCTTCTTCGGCGCACCCGGTGATGCGTCCGATGTCCTCCACCGATTGGAGGATCATGCCGACGTCGCGCGGCGCGGCGACGTAGACCGGCAGGCCGAGGCCCGCGAGTTTCATGATCGCGCCGCGGTCGTTGCCGGCGGTCGACGCGATGACGAGGTCGGGCCTGGCGGCCAGGATGACTTCGTAGTTGGGGTTGAGCAGTTCGCCGACCTTGGGTTTGGCCTTCGCCTCTTCGGGCCAGGTGCACTGGATGGTGACGCCGATGAGGCGGTCCTCGGCGCCCAGCAGGTAGAGGATCTCGGTGATGTTGGGCGCGAGCGAGACGATGCGCTGCGGGCGGGCGGGAAGCGTGATCCGCTGGCCGATGCCGTCGGTGTAGGTGACGCGGCCCGCCTTCGCAGCCGCCTCCGCGGCCGCGGGGGCGGCCGCGGGGGCGGCCGCTTCGGCGGGCGGGGCCGCGGTTTCCTGCGGGGGTGTTTCCCTCATCTCTGTGGACGGCCGGGAGCATCCCGCGGCGGCCAGGCAGGCGCAGAGCGCCGCGGGCAGCAGAAGGCGGCCGGAAAGTTTTCTGGAAGTCGGGATGAAGCCGGGGGGCCGGCGGAAACGCAAGGGCATTTCAGGTCTCTTTCTCGCGAAGAGCGGGCTGAAATAGGGCGAAGAGGCAGGTTTCCTGACTAACGGGTCATCGCCGGGCTTCTCACCTTCCCCGTGGATTTCGTTCGACGAGTGGCGGGCGCTTGCGTTCTGCTGTTGCCGCAGAAGCCGGCTTTCCGATTACAGTGGCGGGACC